>JAFSVI010000121.1 GCA_017445145.1 Bacteroidaceae bacterium
GAGCATCGTCGGCGTGGAACACGATTTGTCCGCATCCGGCACCGGGGCTGGCGGGCAGACCCTGAGCGATGACCTTTGCCTGAGTGAGGGCCTTCTTGTCGAACACGGGGTGGAGCAGCTCGTCGAGCTTCTGCGGCTCGCAGCGCATGATGGCAGTCTTCTCGTCGATCTTACCCTCGTGGAGCAGGTCGATGGCAATCTTCACCATGGCGGCGCCGGTGCGCTTGCCGTTGCGTGTCTGTAGGAACCAGAGTTTGCCTTCCTGAACGGTGAACTCCATGTCCTGCATGTCGCGGTAGTGGTCCTCAAGTTTCTCCTGTATGGCGTTGAGTTCAGCATAGATTTCGGGCATGGCCTCCTCCATGGATGGGTACTTGGCCACGCGCTCTTCCTCGCTGATGCCAGCGCGCTCGGCCCAGCGCTGTGAGCCGATCTTGGTGATCTGCTGCGGTGTGCGGATGCCTGCCACGACGTCTTCGCCCTGAGCGTTGACGAGGTACTCTCCGTTGAAGAGGTTCTCGCCGTTGGCAGCGTCGCGGCTGAAGCAGACACCTGTTGCGCTGGTGTCGCCCATGTTGCCGAACACCATAGCCATGACGCTGACGGCCGTACCCCACTCGTCGGGTATTCCTTCCATCTTGCGATAGAGAATGGCGCGCTCGTTCATCCAGCTGCGGAACACGGCGCAGATGGCTCCCCAGAGCTGCTCGATGGGGTCGTTGGGGAAGTCACGTCCAGTGCGCTCCTTGATGGCGGCCTTGAAGAGCTGTACGAGCTTCTGGAGTTCCTCGACGCTGAGGTCCTTGTCGAGCTTGATGCCGCGTTCGGCCTTGACCTTCTCGATGATTTCCTCGAAGGGGTCGATGTCTGTCTTGTTGACGGGCTTCATCTCGAGCACGACGTCGCCGTACATCTGCACGAAGCGTCGGTAGCTGTCATAGACGAAGTGGGGGTTGTTTGTCTTCTTGGCCATGCCCTCTGCCACCTCGTCGTTGAGTCCGAGGTTGAGGATTGTGTCCATCATGCCAGGCATGGAAGCACGTGCGCCAGAGCGCACGCTGACGAGCAGTGGGTTCTCCTTGTCGCCGAACTTGGAGTTCATCAGGGTCTCAATATGCTTCACGGCTGCCATGACGTCGTCGTTGAGGAGTTGCATGATTTTCTCCTGTCCGACCTCGTAGTACTCGTTGCAGACGTCTGTTGTGATGGTGAAGCCCGGAGGCACGGGAACACCGATGAGGTTCATCTCAGCCAGGTTGGCACCCTTGCCACCGAGCTGCTCGCGCATTTGCGCGTTACCTTCGGCCTGTCCGTTGCCGAAGGTATAGACACGTTTCTGACTCATTTACTGTTTGTATAAAGGATGTGTTAAGTGAATGTATAAATGCGTTGCGACGGGCCCAGTGCCCGAATAGTGTGTGCAAAGATATGCTATTCTGCCCACTCTTGCAAGCAAAAGCGGTGAAAAGCGTGTGTGCGTAACATTTTTTCACTCATTTGAGCACGCCGAGCTCTCGTCCCACCTTCTCGAATGCTGTTATGCAGCGTTCAAGTTGCTGTCTGTTGTGGCCGGCGGATATCTGCACGCGGATGCGTGCCTGTCCCTTAGGCACGACGGGGTAGTAGAAGCCCGTGACGTATATGCCTTCGTCCTGGAGCCGTGCTGCAAACTTCTGTGAGAGAGGCGCATCATAGAGCATGACGGCGCAGATGGCGCTCTGTGTGGGTTTGATGTCGAATCCCGATGCCATCATCTTGTCGCGGAAGAAGTTGACGTTTTCGACGAGGCGGTCGTGGAGTTCGTTGCTCTCGTCGAGCATACGGAACACTTCGAGAGCTGCTCCTACGATTCCCGGTGCGAGGCTGTTGGAGAAGAGGTATGGCCTCGAGCGTTGGCGCAGTATGTCAATGATTTCCTTGCGTCCTGTGGTGAATCCTCCCATGGCCCCTCCGAATGCTTTGCCGAGAGTGCCGGTGTAAATGTCCACGCGCCCGTAAGTCTGGAAGAACTCGCTGACCCCTCTTCCTGTTGGTCCGACGACTCCTGCCGAGTGGCTTTCATCGACCATGACGAGGGCGTCGTACTTCTCTGCGAGGTCGCAGATGCGGTCCATCGGTGCGACGTTGCCGTCCATGGAGAACACCCCGTCGGTGACGATGATGCGGAATCGCTGTTCCTGTGCGGCCTGCAGCTGCCGTTCGAGGTCCTGCATGTCGGCATTGGCATAGCGGTATCTCTTGGCTTTGCAGAGGCGCACTCCGTCGATGATGCTGGCGTGGTTGAGTGCGTCGCTGATGATGGCGTCCTCGTCTGTGAGGAGTGGTTCGAACACGCCCCCGTTGGCATCGAAGCATGCTGCGTAGAGTATGGTGTCTTCGGTGTGGAAGAATTGGCTTATGGCTTGCTCAAGTTGCTTGTGTATGTCCTGCGTGCCGCAGATGAATCTCACGCTCGACATGCCATATCCGCGTGTGTCCATCATGCTCTTTGCAGCATTGATGAGACGCGGGTGGTTTGAGAGTCCGAGGTAGTTGTTGGCGCAGAAGTTGAGCACTTCCTTTCCGGCCACCTCAATGGCAGCGGCCTGTGGGCTGCAGATGAGGCGTTCTTCCTTGTATAGTCCAGCCTGGCGAATCTCGTCGAGTGTGCGCTGGAGGTGTTGTTGCATGTTCCCGTACATGGTGTTGTGGGTTTGTTGGTTTTGTTGAGTTTGATGAAAAACGTGGTTTATTGAGCGCAAAAATAGTGGTTTTGCCGCTACCTTGCCAATATCATGGAGAAGAAAATGCACAATTTCACATCTTTTATGCAAAAAAGAGAGGCTTAAACGTTTTTTGTACCCAACTTTTGCATACCTTTGCGGCCGCAAAGCAAAGAAAAACCATCAAACTAATCTCCAAACAGACAGAAATGAAGAACATCCTTGTTATAGGCTCAACGGGTCAGATTGGCTCTGAGCTCACAGCCGCCTTGCGCGACCAATATGGCAGCCAGCACGTAGTGGCCGGATATATCCCGAGCGCCCCTCCCCGCGACGAGCTTCGCGAGGCAGGTCCTTCGGCCGTTGCCGACGTTACCGACGGCGGCCAGTTGGCCGCTGTCGTCAAGGAGTACAAGATAGACACCATCTACAACCTTGCCGCTTTGCTCAGCGTCGTAGCCGAGCAGAAGCCCAAGCTTGCGTGGAAGATCGGCATCGATGGCCTGTGGAACGTGCTTGAGGTGGCCCGCGAAAACGGCTGTGCGGTGTTCACGCCCTCGAGCATCGGCAGCTTCGGCCCCTCGACGCCCCACGAGCTCACGCCGCAAGACACCGTTCAGCGCCCGCTGACCATCTATGGTGTGTCGAAGGTTACTACAGAGCTTCTCTCCGACTACTATTTCCACAAGTACGGCGTCGATACGCGTGCGGTTCGGTTCCCGGGTCTCATCAGCTACGTTACGCCTCCCGGCGGCGGCACTACGGACTATGCCGTTGACATCTTCTATGCTGCTGCGCGCGGTGAGAAATTCGTGTGCCCCATAGCCGAGGGCACGCGCATGGACATGATGTACATGCCCGACGGCCTTCGCGCCGCCATGGAGCTTATGGAGGCAGACCCGTCGCGCCTGAAGCACCGCAACGCCTTCAATGTGACCGCCATGAGCTTTGCCCCCGAGAATATCTACCGCGAGATACGCCGCCGCATGCCCGATTTCACCATGGAGTATCAGGTTGACCCGCTGAAGCAGGCTATTGCCGAGTCGTGGCCCGACAGCCTCGACGACAGCGCCGCTCGCGAGGAATGGGGCTGGCGCCCGCAGTATGGCTTGGCCTCGATGACGCGCGACATGCTTGAGAAACTGTCCGAGCGCCTTGGCGCCTGACCTGCCGCCGCGGCCACACTCTGCATTTTCCACCAACACAAACACACGCACCCACCATGGACAAGAATCACAACGAGCTCAGTCGGCGCCAGTTCCTGCGCCGTCTGGGCATCGGCTCCGCCTCGGCTCTCTCGCTGATGGCGCTTGGGCCGCTGCAAACGTTTGCCACGGCAGCCACGCCAGCTGCCGCGCCATCGTCGCCACGCCGTGGCGATGATGCCCCCGCCTCGGGGTCCGATGACATCAAGATGACCTACAGGCGCCAAAATGGCTCGGGCGAGAACATCTCGCTGCTGGGCTTCGGCATGATGCGCCTTCCCCGCGAGCAGGAGGAGGTGAACCGCCTTGTGGATTATGCCATCGCCCACGGCGTGAACTATTTCGACACGGCTCCCATGTATGGCGGTGGCCGCAACGAGGCCGTCACCGGCGCCGCGCTGAGCCGCCATCCGCGCGAGAAGTACTATGTCGCCACCAAGATGTCGAACCAGAACCAGCAGCTGTGGTCCTTCGGGAAGTCGAAGGAGATGTATGAGAACTCCTTCCGCCAGCTGCGGGTGGATTACATCGACTACTACCTGCTCCACAGCATCGGCGGCGGTGGCATGGATGCGCTGCGTGGGCGCTTCATCGACAATGGTCTGCTCGACTTCCTCGTGGGCGAGCGCCAGGCCGGTCGCATCCGCCACCTGGGCTTCAGCTACCACGGCGACGTGCGCGTGTTCGACTATCTTCTCGACCACCACGACGAGTACCACTGGGACTTCGTTCAGATCCAGATGAACTATGTTGACTGGCGCCACGCCGGCAGGGGCCGCCGCCGCTCGGATGCCGACGCTGAGTACCTCTACGGCCGCCTGGAGAAGCTGGGCATCCAGGCCGTGGTCATGGAACCCATACGCGGCGGCGGCCTGGCCAATGTTGCCGACGACATACGGCGCCAGCTTGCTGAGGTGCGCCCCGACGACAGCCCTGCCACATGGGGTTTCCGCTGGGTGGGGTCGTTTCCCAACATCCTCACCACGCTCAGCGGCATGAACCGCATGGAGCATCTCGAGGAGAACGTGAGGACGTTCTCGCCGCTGCAGCCGTGTTCCGATGCCGAGAACCAGATCCTGGCGTCCATAGCCGACCAGATGGCGGGCTTCCCCACCATAGGCTGCACCACGTGTGCCTACTGCATGCCTTGTCCCTACGGCGTGGATATCCCCGGCAACTTTGCTTTCTACAACGCCGCCGTCACCGCCGGCCAGCTTCCGCTGCCGGCGCCCACGGCCGACGACTACGGGCAGCGCCAGGAGGCGTTCATCGCGGCCTACCGCGAGGCCCTTCCTGCCGAGAAGCGGGCCACGGCGTGTACGGACTGCGGCCAGTGTCTCAGCAAATGCCCGCAGCAGATACGCATCCCCAACCAGATGAGCCGCCTCGTGGAGCTTACGCGCAAGCGGAGGGCCTGAGGCTCGCGGCCCAGCCTCTCGCAACGGGACACGCATTGTGGATGCCGGGGCGGGTGGAGCGGGGGAGGGTCGCGGAGGCATGGGGCGGAAGACAGACTTTGTAATCACCATTATTGTTCAACTATTAAGCATGACAGCAAGACTTCTCATATTATCACTCACGCTCGCCACCATGCCCGTGGCAGCACAGACGCTCGCCACGGGCACGCCCACTGGTCCCGATGCCGAGCCCGTTATCACCAAGCAGGGTTCCACCACCATTGTCAACACCACCACCTTGGCACAGGATGTGGAGGGGTATGCGGGTCCCACACCGCTGCGCATCTTCATCAAAGGTGGCAAGGTGCAGCGCGTGGAGGCTCTGGACAACCTGGAGACGCCGAAATACTTCGCCCTCATCAAGCGCGATATCCTGCCTAAATGGGATGGGCTCACGGTGAAGAAAGCCGCCGCGTTGCAGGTGGATGCCGTGACGGGGGCCACTTATAGCTCGGAGGCCGTTGTTGAGAACGTGCGGCGGGGGCTTGACTACTTCTCCAAGAAGAAGAAATAGGCTGCGCCCCTCGCTGCCTCACACCACCGCATTAGCGCACGCTTCTTCCCCCCGCATAGCCTCATGGGCTGTAGCCTCGCTCACGATGTCCCGTGGAGGGGATTGTGGATGTGGGTGGCATTTTTGCTTCACCCCCGCGGCAAGTTACGATATTCGCCGCGGCAAGTTATGA
>JAFSVI010000122.1 GCA_017445145.1 Bacteroidaceae bacterium
CCTTCGCGGGGTTTGAAGCCACCCTCGCGTGGCTGGTAGCTCTCGTCGTGGGCCTGTCCGTCCTGCCCGTAGCGCGGGCGGAAGGTGCGGCGTTCGCCGTCGGAGCCGGCACCATATACGGGTCGCTGTATGCGAGGCCGCGGTGTGCGCGGCACGGGGTTGTTCTGTTCTCTTTTCTCGGAGCTGAAACCGTCGCGGTTTGCATCGTTCTCCTTGGCAGCGAAGTTCTCGCGCCACTTTTCGTCGTTACTTTCCATTTGTTAGATTCCTGTGTAGTTGGATGGTGTTATGTTCCTTAATTCTGTCTTGACTTCCTCGCTCACCTCGAGCGTCTCGATGAAGTCGCGTATGCTCTTGGGGTCGATGGCGGCGCCGGTGCGCGTGAGCGCCTTCAGCGTCTCGTAGGGGTTGGGGTAGCCTTCGCGCCGCAGTATGGTTTGTATGCCTTCGGCCACGACGGCCCAGTTGTGGTCGAGGTCGGAGCGCAGTGCCGCCTCGTTGAGCAGCAGCTTGCCCAGGCCCTTGAGGGTGCTCTCGATGGCGATGACGATGTGTCCGAGCGGCACGCCGATGTTGCGCAGCACGGTGCTGTCGGTGAGGTCGCGCTGCAGGCGGCTGATGGGTAGCTTTGTGGCCAGGTGGGTGAGTATGGCGTTGGCCATGCCGAGGTTGCCCTCGGAGTTCTCGAAGTCGATGGGGTTCACCTTGTGGGGCATGGCGCTGGAACCCACCTCGCCTTTCTTCACGCGCTGGCGGAAGTAGCCCATGGAGATATACTGCCAGATGTCGCGGTCGAGGTCAATGACGATGGTGGCTATGCGGCGCAGGGCGTCGAAGATAGCCGCCAGGCCGTCGTAGTTGGAGATCTGTGTGGTGAGCTGTTCGCGCTGCAGCTGCAGACGGTTGCCCACGAAGTCGTTGGCAAACTCCGTCCAGTCGATGGCGGGATAGGCCACGTGGTGGGCGTTGAAGTTGCCCGTGGCGCCGCCGAACTTGGCGGGTATGGGCATGGCTTCGAGCTGGGTATATTGCATGGCGAGGCGGTAGGCGAACACGCGCAGCTCCTTGCCCAGGCGTGTGGGCGAGGCGGGCTGTCCGTGGGTCTTGGCCAGCATGGGGATGTTGGCCCACTCCTCGGCCATGCCCTCGAGGGTGGTGATGAGCTTTTCGATGAGGGGTTGCACGACGTCGGCCAGCGCCTCGCGCAGCGACAGCGGCACGGCGGTGTTGTTGATGTCCTGCGAGGTGAGGCCGAAGTGTATGAACTCCATCTCGCCTCCCGCCAGCGCCGGGGCCTGAGGCGTGGCGGGTGCGGCGGCTTTGCCCTTGCCTTTGCCCTTGCCCTTGCCCGTTGTGGGTGTGTCGTCGGGTGCGGTGATGGCCTTGAATTTCTCCTTTATGAAGTATTCCACGGCTTTCACGTCGTGGTTGGTCACGGCCTCGATGTCCTTCACGCGCTGCGCGTCGGCCGGCGTGAAGTCCTCGTAGATGGCCCGCAGACGGGGGAATAGCGTGTGTGGGAAGTGTGCCAGCTGTGGCAATGGCAGCTCGCACAGTGCGATGAAATACTCTATTTCCACGCGCACGCGGTAGCGTATGAGCGCGTATTCCGAGAAGTAGGCATCAAGAGACTGGGTCTTGGAGCGGTAGCGCCCGTCGATGGGCGATACGGCTGTTAGTGCAGTGAGTTCCAAAGTTGTCTGAGGGATTTGATGTGTATGCTCTGTGTTGTTGGGCTTGTGCGTGTGGGGCGATGGCTTTCGCAAGTGTGGCCCGTTCGTTGGTTTGCGGCGCAAAGATAGGGCTTTTCTGTCAAAGGTCAGCTATGTTTTGATGCTTTTTATCGTGGTGGAGTGCATTTTTATGACATTGTCGCGCCCGTCAGCTGGCAAAGAGGCGCTCCAGCACCTCGGGGAAGTGGGCCATTTCCAGCTCATGCACCTTGGCGGCGATGTCGTCGGGCGTGTCGTCGGGGGCCACCTGGCAGCTGAACTGCGCTATGACCTCGCCGCCGTCGCACACGGGGCTGACGTAGTGGATGGTGATGCCCGTCTCGGTGTCGCCGGCGGCCTTCACGGCTTCGTGGACGTGGTGACCCCACATGCCTTTGCCGCCGTGGCGCGGGAGCAGTGCGGGGTGGATGTTGACGATGCGGCGCGGGTAGGCGTCGATGATGAAGTCTGGCACAATGGGCAGGAACCCTGCCAGGACAATGAAGTCGATGTCGTGCAGGCGCAACAGTGGCAGGATGATGTTGGGGTCGTTGAGCTGGGCCTTGGGTACTATGACCGCGGGCACACCCAGCCGCTCGGCGCGGTCGAGGGCGTAGGCATCGGCGCGGTTGCTGACGACGAGTGCCGTCACTACCTTCTTGGAGCCGTCGAAGTGGCGGATGATGTTCTCGCAGTTGGTGCCGCTGCCAGAGACGAAGATGGCTATGCGCATGGGGTGAGGTTTGGAGTTGCGGCGCAAAGGTAGGCATTTATGGCGGTATTCGTGTGCTCGCAGGGGCGAAAACTGCACCATAGGCTAAAAAATAAGAAAAAAGATGGCACATCGTGAGTGGGAATGGCAGAAAAGTGTTAACTTTGCCCCGCATTTGCCTTATAAAGAACACCCTCATGAGAAAGCAGCTTGTCTTTGCTGTCATGGCAGCACTCGCCGCCCTGACCACCGCGCCCGCCCAAGCACAGCGCACACCCACCATGGGCTGGAGCTCATGGAACACCTTCGCCCTCAACATCAACGAACAGCTCATACGCCAGCAGGCCGACGCCATGCACACCACGGGCTTGCAGCAGGCTGGCTACCGCTACGTGAACATCGACGACGGCTACTGGGACGGCCGCGGCGAGGACGGCCACCTGCGCCTCAACCAGAAGCTCTTCCCCTCGGGCATGAGGGCGCTGGTCGATTACATCCACTCGCTGGGCCTCAAGGCCGGCATCTACAGCGACGCGGGCGACAACACCTGCGGCAGCGGCGGCAAGCACGCCTGGGGCCTCGGCGTGGGCTTTGCCGGCCACGAGGAGCAGGACTGCCGCCTCTACTTCGACACGTGGGACTTCGACTTCATCAAGGTGGATTACTGCGGCGGCGCCCACATGCGCCTCGACGAGCGCGAGCAATACACCAAGATTGCCAATGCCATCAAGGCGGTCAACAAGAAGGACATCGTCTATAACATGTGCCGATGGGCTTACCCCGGCACCTGGAGCGCCGACGTGGCCGACTCGTGGCGCACCACGGGCGACATCTACGATGCCTGGCGCAGCGTGCGCGGCATCCTGGCCGAGAACCTCTGCCTCAGCGCCTACTGCCACGACGGCCACTACAACGACATGGACATGCTCGAGGTGGGGCGCTCCATGTCGCAGACAGAGGACGAGACCCACTTTGCCATGTGGTGCATCATGGCCTCGCCGCTGCTCATTGGCTGCGACATGGCCACCATCAGGCCCGAGTCGCTACGTCTGCTCTGCAACAAGGACCTCATTGCCCTCAACCAGGACCCCCTGCACCTGCAGGCATACCTGGCACAGAAGATTGGCGAGTGCTATCTCATGGTGAAGGACATACGTGAGCTCCACGGCACGCAGCGCGCCTTCGCCCTGTATAACCCCTCCGACCGCGAGTACCGCCTCGACATCCACGACTACGACCTCGACCTGCTGGCGCCGCTCCAGCTGCGCGACTGCATAGCCCAGCGCGACATGCCCCAGAATGGCGGCACCATCCATCTGGTAATCCCCGCCCATGGCACCAAGTGCTTCACCGTCAGCGGTGCCGCCCGTCGCGAGCGCAGCGTCTATGAGGCTGAGACGGCTTACCTGAGCTGCTACCAGGAGCTGCGCAACAACGTCGAGGCCGAGACGGCCAGCTACGACACCCGCGACGGTGCCAGCGGCGGGCATGTGGCTCGCTACCTGGGGCGCCGTGCCGACAACGACCTGCAGTGGCGCGACGTATATGCCAACACCGCCGCCCAGCGCACCATGGTGCTTACCTCCTTCACCGGCGAGCCGCGCAAGGTGTGCGTGGAGGTCAACGGGCAGGCCGTGGCCACAGTCACCGTAGAGGGCACAGATTGGGGCACGCCGCAGCGCACCGTCATCCCCGGTCTGCCGCTGCGTGCCGGCACCAACGTGGTGCGCCTCTACAATGCCGACGGCTGGATGCCCGACATCGACTGCATGGAGCTGCAATGACCGGCTGGCGCGTGGCTGGCTCCTCGCCCTTGTGGCTGCGATAATATCGCAGCCCCCTCAACCCAGCCAATCTCAACCCCGCCAGCTTCCTCCCCGCCAGCCCCAACCCTCAACCCCGCTCCCTCACCCCCCCTCAGATAACCCGCAACGAATTATACGAATTATACGAATGAACACACACCCACACTCACATCGCCACGGTGCCGCAGGGTCCGCTGGCACGGCGGCCCCCGGCCGCCAGCACGGCAGCTTCCCCCGTCACCAGCACGGCAGCTTCCCCCGTCACCGGCACGGCAGCTTCCCCCGTCACCGGCACGGCAGCTTCCCCGCAGTCGCCATCAAGCTCCTTGTCCTTGTGGCTGCGATACTATCGCAGCCCCTCCCCCTCCTCGCCGACCACATCGACGTCACCTGGTCGCTGGCCGACAAGGACAACCTCGCCGCCAGCACCATGACCGCCGGCGGCGACACCTACATCACACCCGCCTTCGCCCTCGGCAGCAACATCGGCAACACGCAACTGCAGACAGCCCCCAACGCCGACGCGGGCTACACAGCGCAGCCCTACTCGCCCACCTTCACGGCCCTCGTGCCTAAGACGCGCGTCACCTCCAAGACCGCCGGCCATTGCATCACGCTCACCATCACGCCCAAGAGCGGCCACACCTTCAAGCCCGGCAGCATCAGCTTCGATGCTGCCAAGTTCGGCACCGACGGCGGCCTCTTCGACGTCTATGTGAAGAACGGCAGCGGCGCCGAGACAGCCGTGGCCACCGGCGAGGCTCCCCTGCGCAACAAGGTCACGGCCGGCAACCCCAACGGCTACAGCCACCACACCTACCAGCTCTCCGACATCCTCGTGCAGAGCGGCTCGGCCTTCCAACTCATCCTCTACATCTACAACCTCAACGGCACCGACAACGAGAACCCCAAGTCGATAGGCTTCCGGGGCGTCACCATCGGTGGCGAGACCGACGAACCCATCTACGACGCCAGCCACTACTTCACCGCCGCCACCTGCTCGGCCGGCAACCTCATGCCGCTCATCAGTGCGCTGCGCAACGGCGCCACGGCCTCGTGGCCCACGAAGCTCTACGGCGACCCCACGGGCTTCAGCATCACCGCTGCCTCGGGCTATACCGCCAGCGTCACCTATAATAATAAAGTGGCGACGCTCACTGCCAGGCAGGGAACGACCACCGTGTTCAGCGTCAGCGTGCGTTTCACGGTGAGCTACGTGCAGCCAAAGCCCGCCGCCAAACCCCTCAACCGCGGCCTCATGGCCGTGAAGGTCAGTGGCGGCGTCCTCGTCAGCTGGCGCTGGCGCAAGACCGACGACCCTGCCGCCACGCGCTTCCGCCTCTACCGCAACGGCACCCTCATAAGCAACGCCGCCACCCCCGACGGCACCATCACCACCCGCACCAACTGGCTCGACACCAGCGGCAACACCTCCAGCACCTACAAGCTCGAAGTGCTCGACGGCAACGGCAACGTCACCGAGACGCAAGACGGCGTGAAGCCCTTCAGCGACCAGCAGGTCACATACATCACCCTCGAGGGCGGAGCGCCCACCGACCCCACCACCGCCGGAGCCACCTACACCCCCAACGACGCCTCCTTCTGCGACATGGACGGCGACGGAGAGTATGAGATTATCCTGAAGTGGGCACCCAACAACGAGAAGGACGCCGCCAGCAGCGGCACCACCTCGCCAGCCTTCTACGCATGCTACAAGCTCAGCGGCAAGCGCCTGTGGATGCTCCACACTGGCCACAACATGTTCAACTCGGCCCACACGGCCATGTTCATAGCCTGGGACCTCGACGGCGACGGATATGGCGAATTCATGGTGAAGACAGCCCCCGGCGCCATCGACGGCGAGGGCAACTACGTGCTCATGCCTGGCGACAGCCCCACCGAGAACCTCAAGAGCGGACGCGGCAAGCAGGACCACGGCTCGGAGTATATCACCGTGTTCGACGGCACCACCGGCGCAGAGCTTTGCACCACTAAGTACCACACCGCCTACCAGGATGAGAGCACCTCCTTCTGGGGCGACAGCAACCAGAACCGCTCAGAGCGATACCTCGCCGCCATAGCCTGGCTCGACGGCGAGCAGAGCAACCCCTCCGCCATCTTCGCGCGCGGCTACTACAACGGCTGCAAGATCGGAGCCTACGACTGGGACGGCACCGACATCACACTGCGTTGGCTCCACCGCGGCGAGAGCGCATCCAAGGGCACCGTCCGCTATGACGACGGCACCGTCAGGCAGATGAACAGCTCCGTCTATGGCGAGGGCTGCCACTGGATTTGCGTGGGCGACGTCACCGGCGACGGGCGCCAGGAGATTCACTACGGCTCCGGCGCCCTCAAGCCCGACGGCACCACGCTCTACCGCACGGGCCTGGGCCACGGCGACGCCATGCACCTGAGCGATTTCATGCCCTCGCACCCCGGACAGGAGCTCTTCATGGTCCACGAGGAGAAGTCCAGCAACGGCAACTACGGCTCTGACATACGCGACGCCGCCACGGGCCAGATCCTGCTGCGCGTCACCGCCGGCGGCGACACCGGCCGCGGCATCATGGCCCACTTCAACGCCGAAGCCGACGACGCCTATTGGCAGCACAGCGCCAGCGCCGACCTCTTCGACACCAGCGGAGCCACCATCGCCACGAACGTCAGCCACGGCGGCGGAGCGGGCCTCAGCTTCCGCGTGTATTGGAACGAGGACCTTGCCGACGACTTCTACGGCAAGAACATACTCGAGTACTGGAACCCCACGAGCAAAGGTTTCTGGCGCATGCAGATCAACGGCGGCAACTACGTCTATGGCAACTACAACAACTCCTCGAAGCAGAACCCCTGTGTCAGCGGCGACATCCTTGGCGACTGGCGCGAGGAGATCGTCACCTGGGACCAGCAGGGCAGCAACTACCGTCTCGTCGTCAACGCCACCAACTATGAGACGCCCTACCGCCTGCCACATCTCATGGACGACGCATCATACCGCGCACAGCTCATCGGCCAGAACGTGTGCTACAACCAGCCGCCGCACCTCTCCTACGACCCCATAGCTGCCTACACCACCACCTACACCGTGCCGGCCGCCGGATGGGGAGTGTTCTACACGCCCTACCCCGTGCGCGTGCCGCAGGGCATCACCGCCTACCAGGTCACGGGCGTGAACCGCACCACGCGCGTGCTCAACATGAGCGCCATCGCCGCCGGGGCCACACTGCCCGCCGGAGCCAGCATCGTCGTCAAGGGCACGGCCGGGCAGACCGTCAGCTTCCGACCCAGCACCATGACACCCGTCGCCGTCAACAGCACATACCTCAAGGGCGACATCGCCACGCAGAAGCTCACCGCCACGGCTGCCAACGTGCATTTCTACCAGCTGCAGCCCTACCCCGACACCGACATTGTGTGCTTCAACCCCGTTGAGGCAGGCACCGTGCAGCTGGCAGCCACGCCGTGGCTGCAGGTCAGCGGCACACCGCCCACACGTGACCGCTACTACCTCCAGGCCGGCGACATACCCACCGGCATCACAGCCACCGACGATGCCCTGCCGGCCGACGATGTCATCTACGACCTCAGCGGCCGACGTGTCGCCGCCGCCACGGCTCGTGGCATCTACATCCTGGGCGGCCACAAGGTGGTGAAGTGACATCCCTCAAAACCATATTGACATGGAAATGAAACATATTCTCCTGCTGGCATGCCTCGCGCTGCCTGCCGCGCTATTCGCCGACGACGAGCAGGCCACTTCCAACGGCCCCACCATGGGGTGGAGCTCGTGGAACACCTACGGCGTCAACATCAACGAGCAGCTCATACGCCGCCAGGCGTCAGCCATGGTGACAAAGGGGCTGATACGTGCCGGCTACGACCACATCAACATCGACGACGGCTACTTTGGCGGGCGCGATGCCGAGACAGGGCATCTGCTCATACACCCCGTGCGTTTCCCCAACGGCCTCAAGGGCATCGTGGATTTCATCCACTCCAAGGGCCTCAAGGCAGGCATCTATTCCGACGCCGGGCGCAACACCTGCGGCAGCAAGTTCAACGGCGACGCCATTGGCGTGGGCGTGGGGCTCTACGAGCACGACCAGCAGGACATCGACTTCTTCTTCAAAGACCTGGGCTTCGACTTCATCAAGGTCGATTTCTGCGGTGGCTCGTGGTACCACAACGACGACCACCTTGTGCTCGACGAGCGCGAACGCTACACCGCCATCGCCGAGGCCATACGCAACACGGGGCGCACCGACGTCCGCATGAATGCCTGCCGGTGGGCATATCCTGGCACATGGATCAACGAGGTGGCATTCTCGTGGCGCACCACAGGCGACATCAACTGCAGCTGGGGCAGCGTGCGCGACATCATCCTCGAGAACCTATACCTCTCGGCCTACTGCCGCGACGGCCACTACAACGACATGGACATGCTCGAGGTGGGGCGCACGCTCACAGCCGACGAGGACAAGACCCACTTCGGCATCTGGTGCATCATGGCGTCGCCGCTGCTCATAGGCTGCGACCTCACAAGCATCAACGCCACCACGCTCTCGCTGCTCAAGAACACCGAGCTGATAGCCCTCAACCAAGACCCGCTGCACCTGCAAGCCTATGTGTGCCAGCGCACAGAGGAATGCTACGTGCTGGTGAAGGACATTGAGGAGGCTCATTCCACCAAACGGGCATTTGCCGTGTTCAACCCCACCGACGAGGCCAAGACAGTGGCTGTCGATTTCGCCGCCATGGACCTCGGAGGGCAGGTGAAGCTGCGCGACCTCTTTGCCAAACGCGACGTGGCGGGCACACACACCGACACCTACGAGGTGAACCTCGCGCCACATGCCACTGCCATCTACACCGCCGTGGCCGAGACGAGGCTGGAACGCACTCTCTATGAGGCCGAGACAGCGCTCATAGGCAACTACCAGGAACTCGTCAACAACCAGACACTGCCCAGCGGCACCTACGACGGCAACGCCAGCCAGTGCTCTGGCGGTTGCAAGGTGGGATGGCTGGGGCGAAAGGCCGACAACAACCTCACGTGGACCGACGTCTATAGCCACACCGGCGGCACATACCGCCTCACCTTCGGCTTCCTCTCCGGCGAGGCGCGGTCCATGCAGCTCACCATCAACGGCGACGACGTGAAGAAACTCTCCTCGCTCAACTCTGGCGCCTTCGACCGCGTGGGCAAGAAAAGCGTTGACGTCCACCTCAACAAGGGCTCCAACACCATCAGCCTCTCCAATGCCACAGCATGGATGCCCGACATGGACTACATGCGGGTGGAGCTGCTCACGCCCGACAAGGTGGAGGCCGCCGAGGCTCCCGTCGAGCATGCCGACAAAAACATCTATACCCTCGACGGACAGGCCGTAGGCACCGACCGCTCCAACCTGCGACCCGGTGTTTACGTCCAGGAGGGGCGCAAGGTGGAGATCTCAAGATAATTGTTCATTTCTCATTTCACACTTCTTACCCACATGACTCTAAAGACTTCTTTAATCGCGGCCGCAATGGCCATGGCATCGCTGCCGCTCACAGCGCAGCCCACAACCATCACCGTCAACGCCAAGAAGGCCGGGGCGCCCATTCAGCCCACCATGTATGGCATCTTCTTCGAGGACATCAACTTCGCCGCCGACGGCGGCCTCTATGGCGAACTCATCAAGAACCGCTCCTTCGAGTTCACTCCCGACCACCTCATGGGATGGAACGCCTTCGGGCGTGTTGAACTCAAGGACGACGGACCCTTCGAGCGCAACCCACACTACGTGCGCCTCACCTCGGCCGGACACCGCGACCTCTGGACAGGCTTGCAGAACGAGGGCTACTTCGGCATAGGCCTCACCAAGGACGCCGAGTACCGCTTCACCGTGTGGGCGCGCGTGCCCGACGGCGGCACGTCCAAGCTCTGGGTGCAGTTCGTCGATCAATACACCGGCGCCGAGCATCAGGAGTTTGCCGGTGCAGACATCACCGTCGATTCGCCCGAGTGGAAGAAATATGAGGTGCGCATCACCAGCCCACGCACCATCGACAAAGCTGAGGTGCGCATCTTCCTCTGCGGCGACCGCCACAGCTCGGGCACCGTCACCACCGACATCGAGCACGTCTCGCTCTTCCCCGTTGATACCTACCGCGGACACGAGAACGGCATGCGCCGCGACGTGGCACAGGCTCTCGAGGACCTCCACCCGGGCGTGTTCCGCTTCCCCGGAGGATGCATCGTCGAGGGCACCACTCTCGACCTGCGCTACCAGTGGAAGAACACCATAGGCCCCGTCGAGAACCGACCCATCAACAAGAACCGCTGGGAGAACACCTTCACCTACCGCTACTACCCCGACTACTTCCAGAGCTACGGCCTTGGCTTCTTCGAGTACTTCCAGCTCGCCGAGGAGATAGGTGCCGAGCCGCTGCCGGTGCTCAACGTGGGCATGGCATGCCAGTTCCAGAATGGCGACGACGCCCACGCCCCCGCCACGCGCGAGGGCCTGCAGCAGTTCATCGACGACTGCATTGACCTCATCGACTTTGCCAACGGCGACCCCGCCACCAACAAGTGGGCAAAGATACGCGCCGACATGGGCCATCCCGCACCTTTCAACCTCAAGTTCCTCGCCATAGGCAACGAGCAGTGGGAGAAGCCATACTTCGACCGACTCGCAATCATCGCGCCAGAGGTGAGAAAGGCCCACCCCGAGATCAAGCTCATAGGCACCAGCGGACCCAATGCCGAGGACGACCACTTCCGCAACGGATGGCCCGCCATGGCCAAGATCGGTGCCGACCTCGTCGATGAACACTACTACCGCAACGTGGATTGGTTCCGCAAGAACATTAACCGCTACGACGACCGCACCTTCTACACCAAGAAGGGACCACGCGTGTTCGCCGGAGAGTGGGCATGCCACGACAGCGGCAAGAAGTGGAACCACGCCGGAGCCGCCATCTACGAGGCTGCATTCATGACCAACATCGAGCGCAACGCCGACCTCGTACACATGGCCACATACGCCCCGCTCTTCTCGCACGTCGATGGATGGCAGTGGCGACCCGACCTCATCTGGTACGACAACCTCCAGACCGCGCGCACGGCATCCTACTACGTGCAGCAGCTCTACATGCTCAACCGTGGCACCAATGTGCTGCCCTACACCGTCACACTCGGCGCCGGCATGCCCAAGACCGATGCCAAGTCCGCGTCATTCAAAGTCAACCCCGTCGAGGAAGGCAAGGACGGCGTGTTTGCATCCGCCGTCATCGACAACGACAAGAAGCAGGTCATCGTCAAGGTCATCAACACCACAGCCTTCCCGCAACCCATTGCGATACGCATCAACGGCGTCAAGAAGCTGCCAGCACAGGCCGCAACCATCAGCCTCGACTGCTCCGACTACGACGCCGAGAACATGCCCGGAAAGCCCGTCAAGGTGCAGCCAGTCTCGGCCACAGCGCCCATACAGGACTCCACCATCGAGGCCACACAGCCAGCAAAGACATTCACCGTGTTCTGCATTCAGCTCTGACACAGGTGGAGGCATTGACGTGTGACAGCCTTGCCACACCAATGCCACCAACCCATAACCAAACCCAACAAGCCCCGGAGGCAGCGATGTGTATCGCTCCTCCGGGGCTTAACTTGTCCTGATAAATCATTATCCGTAAGCATTCCGCCATGACGCTGAACGCGTCATCGTTCAATCGCTCGAACCCAGGTCGCTTCCTGATTGACATCAAATTACCCCATATTTTTGCACTTTTACCCCACCTTTTCGCACTTTTACCCCACCTTTTCGCACTTTTACCCCACCTTTTTAGCATTTTACCCCACCTTCGCACACTTTTACATACACAGGTTAACCATTTCAACCACTGTATGTTACTGCAAAATTGTGTATGTAAAACTGCATTTTTGAAACCTTTTTTGTAAAATTGTGCACAATTTTACATACACACCCCCGCCACCATGCATCAAAACCCCACCACCAACATAATCCAC
>JAFSVI010000123.1 GCA_017445145.1 Bacteroidaceae bacterium
CAAGTGTGAGAGCGCCGGCAAGAAGACCTACGACATCGACATCCCCGCCGAGGTGCAGAAGTACAAGCGCCTGGACATCGAGGTGGCCACCACCGACAAGCTCGTGAGCCACAACGGACAGGTGTTCTGGAACATACAGCGTTCCTACGCTCCCTACGCCAAGTTCCCCAATGCCCCGCAGCCCGCAGGCCTCACCGCCGAATACCGGCAGTTTGACAGCGAGGCCTACCTGGCATGGGAGGCTTTTGGCAGCGGCGACAGCTACCTGCAGGCCAGCGAATCCCACGTCTATCGCATAGAGACCAACGCCACCGGCACGCCCCTCTCGGGCCAGTCGTGGCAGAAACGCGGCTCGCTCGGCGAGGTGGGCACCTCGCAGCACCAGAGCTACACCGACCAGCAGCTCTCCTCAGGCAAGTACTACCGCTACATGGTGCTCAGTGTGCCCAAGGCTTGGGTGGACAAGGGCGTGAGCAGCAGCGACTTGAACAGTCCCTCCAGCGACCTGCTCGCACGTCTGCCCTACGTCGAGAGCGACGTGGTGAGCACGGCGCCGCAGATGAGCATCTACGACCTGCGCCAGGACACCAGCGTCACCGACAAGGTGCGCCTGACGTGGCAGTACTCGCGCGTGCCGGTGACGTCGCAGAACGTCACCTTCCAGGTGCTGCGCCGCACGTCGGCCAACGCCGAGTGGGAGGCCTACGGCACCGCCACGGCTGCCGCCAACCCCGGGGCGGGCGACGTCTGCTCGTTCACCGACACCAACCTCCCCAACAACCGCGTGCGCTACGACTACAAGGTGGCGCTGGACTTGAACGGCGGCACCAACCGCTTCGAGAGCGATGCCGTCACGGCGGGCTTCCTCAGCGGCACGCTCGTCAACGGCATCGAGGCCACCAAGGGTTCGCACGAGAAAACCGTGCGCGTCACCTGGCGCGCCAAACAGGTGGGCACGGCCAACTCCTCCTACGTGCTCTCGCGCCGCTATGCCGACTCCACCGACGACTTCCAGCAGATCTACACCACCAACGGCACCGCCGAGCAGTATGTATATGAGGACAACACCGTCATGCCCGGCTACTATTATGAGTACAAGGTTGATGTCTATGGCGGCGACGACGGCACCCACCAGAACGTGCTCACTGACATTGGCTTCTGCCAGGCACGAGGCGTGGTGAGCGGAGCCGTCACCTTCGGCAGCGGCAGCGCCGTGAAGGGTGTGCGTGTGAACCTCATTGCCGCCACCGACGCCTCCGACGCCGTGCGCGGCTACTCCAAGCGCATCGACGGCGCATCGACAGGCATACAGTGGGAGGCCGACGAGACGGAACGAGCCAAGCTTTTCGGCTCTGACCGCGACCTCACCGTACAGATGTTCGTCAGGCCCGACAAGGGCCTGAGCGAAGGAGCCGTCATCGCCGAGATCCCGGGCGTTGGACGGCTGTATGCGGGTCCGCTCACGGACGGCGGCTACAAGCTCTATTGCCGGCAGACGACGGTGAACCGCACCACGACGACCTACACCAAGGCCAACGTGATTCGCGCCATAGCCCACGAGACGGAGAGCGATGCAGACACCCACGTCAACGAGGAGAACAAAGTGACAGTCTATAGCAGCTCCGCACACACCTCGCTCACTAAGTCTTGGAAGGACAACAACTTCATGTTGATGAGGGAATATGCCACATCATGGTATGGCACAGGGGTTAACACGGACGTCTTTCAAAGAGTGGCCGATCTGAAAACGCCTGTCAACCTCGTCACGGAAGAAATGGAATATGCGCACTATGACATGGGCGTGGCCCTGCGGCCCGAGCTCTATTCGCTGCTGACACTGAATGTCGTGGGCGGCAACATCAGCGCCGCCGTGGGCGACAGCGCAGCAGCAGAGCGCAAGCTGCTGCGCAGGGAGACGCCACAGGCCGTGGCCACCGTGCCACAGCTGCCAGAGGGCTACTTGCTGCACAACGGCAACCTGGTGACCTTCGAGGGCAACGTCTTCGAGGCACTGCAGAGCACGGGATGGATGTGGACCGGGTGGGTCTCGACCACGACTCCCACCGAGACGCAGACGACAGGCATCGAATTGGCGCCCTTCTCCGTGGGCGGTGCCGAGGGCATCACCGCCGAGCAGGCCTTCCGCGGCAACGTGACGGAGGTGCGCGTGTTCGACCATGCCCTCACTGCCGCCGAGCGCACCAGCTATGCCGACCGCACGCTGAACGGACGCGAGAACGGCCTGCGCCTGTACTGGCCCATGGACGAGGGCCTCAAGCGCAACGTCTTCGACGCCTCGTATGCCAACGACGTGCCCAACAGCCGCCACGCCACCGTGGGCTCCAACGTCACGACGTCCGTCATCGTGCCCACACAGGCGCAGCTCTCGCGCTACGGCCTAACCAACGAGCAAGGCGAGTACATCATCCGCGGCATACCCTTTGCCGGCAGCGGCACGGGCTACCGCCTGGTGCCGGAGCTGGGCATCCACGAGTTCTCGCCCAACACGCGCTCCATGTTCATCGCACCCACGAGCCTAACGGCCAACAACGTCGATTTCTTCGACGCCAGCTCCTTCCCCATGGAGGGCTACGTCTATTATGCCGGCACCAACGTACCGGTGAAGGACATACAGTTCTACATCGACGGCGAGCTCGTCACTGGCCAGGGCGAGATCAAGAAGACCAACGACAACGGACGCTACACCATTAGCGTGCCTATCGGCGAACACTACGTGGAGGCACGCCTCGACGGCCACACCATGGCCGCCAGAGGGCGCTTCCCCACCACCGGCACGTTTAACTTCGACCGCGCCGTACAGCACAACTTCTCCGACTCAACGCTGGTCAACTTCGTGGGCCGCGTGGGCGGCGGCGAAAGGAACGACACACTGGCCGTGGGCTTCGGACAGTCGCGCAACAACATCGGCATGGCCACCGTGCAGCTGCGGCTGAACAACGAGACGTTCTCCTTCAACTGCGGCGACGACTACTCCAGCCC
>JAFSVI010000124.1 GCA_017445145.1 Bacteroidaceae bacterium
CGTCAGTGATGATGTGATGGCACAGGGCTATCGTCTGAAGATTTACGATGCCTATCGTCCGCAGAGAGGTGTTGACCACTTTGTGCGCTGGGCGCAGGATTTAGAGGATACGAAGATGAAGTCCTACTTCTATCCCGACCTTGACAAGAGCGTGCTTTTCCCCCAGGAATATATCTGCCTGAAGAGTGGTCACACGCGCGGCTCCACCCTCGATCTGACGCTCTTCGACATGGCGACGGAGAAAGAACTCGACATGGGCGGCACCTTCGACTGGTTCGGCCCCGAGAGCCACCCCGACTTCTGCGGCAATCCCGAGACGGGCGAATACACGGGAAAGCCCACCCCTAACCCCTCCCCAAGGGAGGGGGATTCCTTGGTGTCAGCGCCTCTCCTCCCTTCGGGGGGAGCGGGGAGAGGGGCTCTTACTGCCGAGCAGTTCGCCCATCGCATGATTCTCCGCCGTGCCATGCTCGCCCACGGCTTCAAGCCCTTCGACACCGAGTGGTGGCACTTCACGCTCCGCGACGAGCCCTTCCCCGACACATACTTCACTTTCCCCGTTACGCAATTGAAAAGATAAGATGAGACAGACTGTTCTTTTATATTTGAGTCTATGAAGTTGAATATCTACGAAGAAGCCAGCCGCTGCCTGTTGTGCGAGGACGCTCCTTGCACCAGGGCCTGCGCGACGGGCGACCCGGCACGGGCCATCCGCGCCATCCGTTTCGACAACCACAAGCCAGCACTGCGCTGGGTGAACGACTGCACCGATGCCGATCTGGAGCGGGCGGAGCAAGCCTGCATCCATCCGGGCGGCCCCGTCCGCATCAAAGAGATGGTGCGCAGCATCAGTCCCGACGACGTGGCCGACGACCCGTATCCAGATTTGCGGATTACGTTCTGCGGCATCCCGTGTGAGAATCCGTTCTTCCTCGCCTCGTCGGCGGTATGCACCAACTACGAGATGGTGGCGCGTGCCTTCGATGCCGGCTGGGCGGGCGTGTTCTATAAGACCATCTGCCTGCAGGAGATTAAGGAGGTGTCGCCCCGCTTCGACGCCAAGCACAGCAACGGCATCCACGGCGACTTCTACGGCTTCCGCAACATGGAGCAGTTGAGCGAGAATCCCGTGGAGATGGACTTCGACATCCTGCGGCGGCTGAAGCAGGACTACCCGACGAAGGTGGTCATAGCTTCGATTATGGGGCAGACCGAGGAAGAGTGGATGCGTCTGTCGAGAATGGCCGAGGCGGCTGGCTGCGACGCCGTGGAACTGAACTTCTCGTGTCCGCAGATGAAGCACAAGGGCATGGGCAGCGACGTGGGCCAGAGTCCGGAACTGGTGAAGACCTATACCGCCTGCGTGAAGAGCGCAGTGAGGATACCCGTTATCCCGAAGATGACGCCAAACATCACGCATATCGCCGAGCCTGCCGCTGCCTGCGTGGAGGCGGGTGCCGACGCCATCTCGGCCATCAACACCATCAAGTCGGTGACGATGACCGCCGAGGCCGAGGTGGCCGGACAGCGCACCATCTCGGGCTATTCAGGTCGTGCCGTGCGGCCCATCGCCCTGCGGCATGTCTTGGAACTGGCGCAGATGAAGCCCACCCCCAACCCCTTAAGCGGCATCGGCGGCATCGAGACGTGGCGTGACGCCCTGGAGTTCATCCAACTGGGTTGCAGCAACGTGCAGGTATGCACCGCCGTCATGCAGTATGGCTACCGCATCATCGACGACCTCATGCTCGGTCTTCAGCGCTACATGGCCAAGCGCGGCATCACACAGTTGCAGCAGTTGGTGGGCGAGCAGTTGCCGAAGTTCCTGAACCCCGACCATCTGGACCGCGAGACTATTGTCTATCCGAAGATAGACCGCGAGCGGTGCATCGGTTGTGGACGTTGCTACGTGTCGTGCATGGACGGCGGCCACCAGGCCATCGCCTTCGACACAAAAGAAAGCCTCCCCTCTTCGGGGGAGGTGGGGAGGGGGCTTCGTCAGCCCCGCATCGTTGGCACCAAGTGCGTGGGCTGTCACCTCTGCCGACTGGTCTGCCCCACGGGAGCCATCGGCATGACTAAGCGAATCTGTAAGAAGTAAGCAAGAGCAGAGTGAAGCATCGTATTATAACATTAGCAGTTGTCGCTACCATGATGATGATGGTAGGCTGCACGGAGGGTGGCAGCGCTCAGCAAGAGGAGCTGCCGCAAGATACTGTCTACACCCAGCAGGCGGCCATGAGGGTTTATGACTACGACCCTGTGCGGGCGCTGGAGATTATCGACTCGGCAGTCATCGTGGGTAATCTGAGCGACTGGCAGGCCGATAAGAACAGGGCACGCATCTACAGCCAGACAAGGCTCAGAGAGCGGCTGGACTCACTGATGCACTGGCCCGCCGACGCACGGCTCGATACTGCCCGCATTATCGGCGAACGGTTGCTTAGGCACGACTCCGTCAAGAATCGCTTAGAAGAGCAACAGAATGTGCTGGAGATACTTGCTATGGCGGCACGGCTGAAGAAAGACACTGTGACGTGGCTCCAGCGGTCGCAGCAGTTGGTGGAGGTGTGCCGCCAGCAGGGAGCCGAGACTGAGGCCCTGCGCAATGAGGCCGAGGTGGGTGCAGCACTCTGCAGACTGGGGCAGAAGGATAAGGGCATGGCCATGCTGGATAGCGTGATTTATAGTTTAGGTCTAAACTCTACATTCAAATTCAACGAACTCGACGCTCTCGTCATTGCCCTGAAACGGAAGATTGGCGTGATGACCGCCACGGGACAGGCTGCTGAGATTTTGCCGCTGGCCCGACGCATCGTCACCGTGCTCGACGACTATGAGCAGCACCCCGACCGGTATCACGACGGCACCTACCGCGAGCCGCCCGCCGACAAGCGTGAGGACTACATCCGCTTCTACCGCTCACAGGCCGAGAACTTCATAGCCACCGCCTACGCCGACTTAGGAAAGACCGGCGACATGCAGGCAACGTTTGAGCGGCTGGAGAACATCATCATCGATGCCGAGGCCCGCGAGCATCTGGCCCGCTACCATGCTCTGGAGCAGAAGATGGCAGCAGAGCGCCAGCGGTTGGAGATGGAGGCGCAGGCTCAGCGCAACCTCTACTTCGCCATCATCGTCTGCATCCTGCTCGCCGTGGCCCTTGCCGCCCTCGCGTGGTATTTCCATCAGATGCGCATCGTCAGACAGAAGAACCGCGCCCTTGTCCAACAGATTGACGAGGC
>JAFSVI010000125.1 GCA_017445145.1 Bacteroidaceae bacterium
AAGGTGGAGCAGCAGCTCGTCCCCATCGTCTCCCCCGAGGACGAGCGGCGCATCACAGACCTCTATCGTGCCTATCAGCAGACGGGCAACGACGTCCACTTGCAGCAGGCATACCTTGTCATATATAATGCCGTGGGCCTCACCGACGAGGAGATATCCTATATAGATAGTATGTAATGGAATTGTTAATCGAATAAAAAAGAAGAATCAGTGAACCAGGAAATAGAACGCAGGCGAACCTTCGCCATCATCTCGCACCCCGATGCTGGCAAGACCACGCTCACCGAGAAGTTCCTCCTCTTTGGCGGACAGATTCAGGTGGCAGGAGCCGTCAAGAGCAACAAGATCCGCAAGACGGCCACCTCCGACTGGATGGAGATAGAGAAACAGCGCGGCATCTCCGTGACCACCTCCGTCATGGAGTTCGACTACACCCCCGGCGCAGCCCCTTCCGGCGACAATGCGTCCGCCCCGGAGTACAAGGTCAACATCCTCGACACCCCCGGCCACCAGGACTT
Source organism: Bacteroidaceae bacterium (assembly GCA_017445145.1). Lineage (GTDB taxonomy): Bacteria > Bacteroidota > Bacteroidia > Bacteroidales > Bacteroidaceae > Physcousia. Next base: position 519 of record JAFSVI010000125.1, read on the forward strand.
CGCCGAGGACACCTTCCGCACGCTCACGGCCGTCGATTCGTGCATCATCGTGGTCGATGGCGCCAAGGGCGTGGAGGCTCAGACGCGCAAGCTCATGGAGGTGTGCCGCATGCGCCGCACGCCCGTCATCGTCTTCGTGAACAAGATGGACCGCGAGGGCAAGGACCCCTTCGACCTCCTCGACGAGCTGGAGCAGGAGCTGCAAATCAAGGTGCGCCCCCTCTCGTGGCCCATCAACCAGGGTGCGCGCTTCAAGGGCGTATATAATATATATGAAGGAAACCTCAACCTCTTCACCCCCGACAAGCAGCGTGTCACGGAGAAGGTGAGTGTGGAGCTCGGTTCCGCCGAGCTCGACCAGATGGTGGGTTCCGACGACGCCCAGCAGCTGCGCGACGACCTGGAGATTATCGAGGGCGTCTATCCCGAGTTCGACCGCCAGACCTACCTCGACGCCGAGGTGGCGCCGGTCTTCTTCGGCTCGGCGCTGAACAACTTCGGCGTGAAGGAGCTGCTCGACTGCTTCGTGGAGATAGCACCCTCGCCGCGACCTGTCAAGGCCGAGGAGCGCGACGTACAGCCCGAGGAACCCAAGTTCACGGGCTTCATCTTCAAGATCACCGCCAACATCGACCCCAACCACCGCTCGTGCATCGCCTTCTGCAAGGTGTGTTCGGGCCGTTTCGTGCGCAACGCCCCCTACCTCCACGTGCGCCAGGGCAAGACCGTGCGCTTCTCCTCGCCCACGCAGTTCATGGCCCAGCGCAAGAGCACCATCGACGAGGCTTGGCCGGGCGACATCGTGGGCTTGCCCGACAACGGCATCTTCAAGATTGGCGACACGCTCACCGAGGGCGAACAGCTCCACTTCCGCGGCCTGCCCTCGTTCTCGCCCGAGATGTTCATGTACATCGAAAACGCCGACCCCATGAAGACCAAGCAACTCGAAAAGGGCATCGCGCAGCTCATGGACGAGGGCGTGGCGCAGCTCTTCGTCAACCAGTTCAACGGCCGCAAGCTCATCGGCACCGTGGGGCAGCTGCAGTTCGAGGTCATTCAGTACCGCCTCGAAAACGAATATGGCGCCAAGTGCCGCTGGGAACCCGCCTCGCTCTACAAAGCCTGCTGGATCGAGAGCGACGACGAGGCGCAGCTCGAAGCCTTCAAGAAGCGCAAGTACCAGTACATGGCCCGCGACCGCGAGGGGCGCGACGTCTTCCTGGCCGACTCCGGCTATGTCCTCTCCATGGCGCAGCAGGACTTCGAGCACATACGCTTCCACTTCACCTCTGAGTTCTGACCCACAGCCCCATCGCATTATGAAAGCAAACACTCTCATCGCCACTTGGTGGCCGGCGGCCTTGGCGCTGTGGCTGACGGCGGCCCTCGTGGGCTGTGGCGACAGCAAACGCGATGCCATTGGCCGCACGGAGGTGGTCATCGAGACGTCGGAGGGCGACATCGTGGTGCGCCTGTACGACGACACGCCGCGCCATCGCGACAACTTCGTGCGCAATGCCCGCGCCGGCATCTACGACGGTTTGCTCTTCAACCGCATCGTGCCGGAGATGGTCATACAGACGGGCGACACCGCCCTGCGTGTGGACCATGCGGGTCAGGGCGTGAAGGAGGACCCCGCCCACTGGCTCGAGGCAGAGGTGGTCTATCCCCGCCATTTCCACAAGCAGGGTGCGCTGGCCGCCGCCCGCGAACCCGACAGCATCAATCCCGGTCGCCGCTCCAGCCATCTGCAGTGGTACATCGTCACGGGCAAGACCTACACCGCCGCCCAACTGCGCGAGCTGCAGGCAGCCATCTACGAGGCCCGTGTGGCATCGCTCTTCCAGCATCTGCAGGGCCTCCGTGCCGCCGAACTCGACTCGCTGCGGCGGGTGAGCCGCGCTGCGCAACAGCAGCTGCTCAACGCCTTGCAGGTGGAAGCCGAAAACACCGTCGCCGCCGCCCCGCCGCCACCCTTCACCGAGGTGCAGAAGCAGGTGTATGCCAAAAGCGGCGGTGCGCCGCATCTCGACGGCGACTACACCGTGTTTGGCGAGGTGGTGGAGGGCATGCCCATTGCCATGCGCCTGGGGCGCACGCCGGTCGATGCTCGCGAGCGTCCCCGCAAGGCGGTGTGGGTGAAGCGCGTCACTGTGCGCTGAGGAATCCCTGCCGCTTCAGCGCTCGCATCAGCCCCTGGCTCATGGCCTCGTTGTCGCGGCGCGTGTAGCGTATGTCGGTAAACACCTGTGCCAGCGTGGCTTTGTTGTTTTCGAGGACGAAGTGCTGGTTCTCTGGCAGCGCCTCCTTGGCGCTGTAGAAGCGGTCTATGTCCGCCGGCGTGGGGCAGTGGTAGCGCTCGTCGTGCAGCCATGCCTCGGCCGGCAGGCGGTCGGTCAGCGGCGGCTCTTCGGCCGGCCACCCCACGGTGAGCGTGGCCACGGGGAAGGTGAGTCGCGGCAGCTCCAGCGCGTCGATGATGGCCTCCGGCTGGTAGAGCGTGGTGCCGAGGTAGCACAGCCCCAGCCCCTCGGCCTCGGCCAGTGTGCAGAAGGTCTGTGTGTAGAGCAGCGCGTCGGTGGCGGCGTTGAGGAAACTGAGCATATTGTCGTAGCCCGGCTGCGCCTCGCGGCACTCGGCCCAGGTGGATGTGCGGCGGAAGTCGGCGCAGATGGTGAGCACCACGGGTGCCTGTGTGACCATGGGTTGGTTGAAATGCGCTGGCGCCAGGGCTGCTTTGCCCTGGGGCGAGCGCGTGATGACGACGCTGTAGAGCTGCAGGTTGCCCATGGTCTGTGTGCGCCCGGCGTCGGTGAGTAGCCTATGCAGCAGTTCCGGCTCAATGTCCTGGGCGGAGTATTTGCGTATGGTGCGGCGTGTGTGTATGTCCATGTTGGTTGTGGGTGTTGGGGTTTGTCAGTCGGTTGTGGGTCGTTTGGCGCGGTGGCTCTCGTGGGCCTTCACGGCGCGGTGGCGCAGCGTGGTGTCCTGCTCCACGGCAGCCTGTAGCGTGTCGGGGTCGAGGTGTGGTATCTCCGTGCGCGAGAGGCGGTGCTTGGAGATGTAGATGCTGTCGTCCTGCCAGTAGGGCGCCCCTATGGCCAGGTCGGTGGTGTAGCCCAGGTCCAGCTCGGGCTTCTCGGTCGATGGCTCGTACTTGTAGGGCACGCGTCCGGGCACGAATGGCGTTATCTCCACCTGGCGGAAGCCATATTGTATGATGTCGAGCTTGCGGGCAGCCGCGCGTGATAGGTCGATGACGAACTTGCGGGTGTATGGTCCGCGGTCGGTGACGCGCACCACCACCTCCTTGCCGTTGGTCAGGTTGCGCACGCGCAGGTATGTGCCCAAGGGGTATCGCAGGTGTGCGCACGTCATGCTGTCCTTGTGGTAGCGCTCCCCATTGGCCATGGTGCGACCTTGGAAGCGGTCGTGGTAGAATGATGCGTTGCCCCGCTGCGGGCTGGTGTGCTGTGCCGTGAGCATCGCCGCCACACATGCCAAGACTATAGCGATAGTGAGTTTTTTTCTCATCGTTGTATCTCTTTTGGGGCGCAAGTTAGCCATTTTGGGCCACGTGGGCAACTTTTTCGCATAAAAAACGCAAAATCTTAACGTTTGAGGCTCCGATGTATTGAATTTTTCACTACCTTTGCGTGCTTTTTCAACACATATCATGGCAAATAACCGCAATTCAACAGCAGAAATCCGCCACAATGGCGACGCGACAGAGGACTTGCTCTCCCTGCGCGACATCATGGACATCTTCTTGTTCAACTGGAAATGGTTCATTGTCTCGGCACTCGTGTGTGTAGGCGTGGCCTATCTCTATCTCATGACGAAGCCCAACGTCTATAAGCGTTCGGCAGTGATGCTCGTCAAGGACGACACCAACGGCACCAGCGGCCGCACCGCGCGTGGAGGCACCGATGCCCTCATGCAGCTCAACGGCGTCATGCTCGGCTCCAGCGTCAAGAACGAGGTGTATATCCTCCAGAGCCACCAGCTCATGAAGGAGGTGGTGCGCACGCTGAACCTCGACGTGCAGTACAGCTACCGTCACCGCATGCGCACCGTCTCGCTCTACGACAAGAAGCCCTTCACCGTGCATTTCGACCCGCAGGAGACCGAGAACCCCGTGGCCTTCAATGTCACCATCGAGGGCAGCAACGTCCACATCAACAAAATTGTCACGGCTGAGGGCGAATTGGATTACGACCATATCTTTGCGCTGGGCAACGGCATCAAGCTGCCCTTTGGCCAGGTCACCATCGTGCCAGACCCGGTGCTCTTCCAGCAGTTCAACGGCGAGACCATACGTGTTGTCCACACCACCGTGGAGGCTGCCGCCAACATCTATGGTGCCAGCCTCGCCGCCAGCGAGCTCGACAAGGAGAGCACCCTCGTTGGCATCACCTACGCCGACACCAACATCAAGCGTGCCGAGGACATCCTCAACGCCGTGCTCGAGGCATATCGCAAGGGCATCATCGACGACAAGAACCGCATCGCCGAATCCACCGCCAGCTTCATCGACGACCGCATAGCCCTCATCACCCAGGAACTCAGCGCCGTGGAGGGCGCGCTGGCCGAGTACAAGCAGAGCAACCGCGTGGTGGATGTCAAGAGCGACGCCTCGGTGTTCCTGCAGCAGAGCAGCCAGGCACGCCAGCGCAGCATACAGCTCGAGAGCCAGGTGGCTGTGGTGCAGTATCTGCTCGACGAGCTGCGCAACACCGCCAACGAGAGCAACCTCATCCCCACGCTGAGCATCTCCGACGCCGGCATCCTCGGCCAGATCACTCGCTACAACGAGCTTATGCTCACCCGCAACCGCCTCATCGAGGGGGCAGGGGAGAACAACACCCAGGTGAAGCAGATGGAGGAGAACCTGGCCAACATGCGCCACACCATCATCTCATCCACCGGCGCACACCTCTCAGCCCTCAACGTGCAGCTGCAGCGCGCCAAGGAGGAAGAAGCCAGCCTCAACACCAACATCAGCACCGTGCCGCAGAAGGAGAAGCAGGTGCTCGACATCACCCGCCAGCAGAGCATCAAGGAGACGCTCTACACCTACCTGCTCAACAAACGCGAGGAAACGGCGCTGCAGCTCGCCATCACCGAGGCCAACATACGCGTGGTGGAAACACCCTTCGGCAGCAACACACCCATCGAGCCGCGCAAGAAGGTCATCATGCTCGTCGCGCTGCTCGTGGGCATAGTGCTGCCCTTCGTCTATTTCCACGTCAAGAACCTCCTCAACATGAGCGTGCGTGGCCGCAAGGACATCGAGGACGCCATCTCCATCCCCGTGCTGGGCGAGATACCCCACCGCAAGGAGGGCATCAAGGACAGCGAGATCATCGTTGGCGAGCAGCGTAACGACGCCATCAGCGAGGCCTTCCGCATGCTGCGCTTCTCGCTCTCGTTTGTCAACAAGGATGCTCGCGTCATCATGTTCACCTCCACCACTCCCGGCGAGGGCAAGACGTTCATCTCGCGCAACTTCGCCGTCACGCTGGCCATGACGGGCAAGCGTGTGGTGCTCATCGACGCCGACATCCGCAAGCGCACGCAGTCCAAGCTCTCGGGCAACATGAAGCGCGACGGCCTCACATCCTACCTCAGCGGGACCGTCACCGACCTCAAGAGCCTCATCGTGCCCGTCGAGGGCGACGTGCATGTCGATATGCTCCCGGCCGGCATCCTGCCCCCCAACCCCGCCGAGCTGCTCATGAGCGACCGTCTGGAGCAGTGCGTCGAGACCCTCAAGGCGGACTACGACTACATCGTCATCGACAACGTCCCGGCACAGGTGGTGGCCGATGCCGCCATCGTCAACCGTGTGGCCGATGTCACGCTCTACGTCATGCGCGAGGGCAAGATTGACCGCCGCTACCTGCCCGAGCTTGAGCGCCTGTACCAGGATAAGAAGTTCAACCACCTGTGCATCGTCCTCAACGACGCCCATGTCCAGTCCAAGAAGTATGGCTACGGCTATGGCTACGGCTACGGCTATGGCAACTATGGCTACGGCTATGGCGACGACGAGGAGTCCAAGAAGAAGCACAAGAAATAAGAGGCATACCATACCCGACACACACGATGTGTCTTGTCACACAAAGGCGCAGGGCCGCAAAGGACAAACCTTTGCGGCCCTGCGCCTTTGTGTCGTGGCTATAGGCAGATAATGCCCGTCGGCTTGCCACAACCCGCTGGCATGTTGCGAAACACGCCGTGGCTGCTAAGCACGAAGGCCGCGGCAAGTTATGCAACTTGCAGCGGCCTTCGTGCTGCGTATGGGGCGGTGTGTGGGCGCTATATGAGGGCTATCCTTGCCTCGCGGCACTCGCGGCGCATGTCCTCGGGCCAGATGCTGGACTGCGTCTCGCCGATGTGGGCTTTCTGCAGCAGCGTCATGCACAGCCGGCTTTGGCCTATGCCGCCGCCGATGCTCAGCGGCAGCTCGCCGTCGAGCAGACGCCGGTGGAAGAAGAACTTGCGGCGCTCCTCCTTGCCCTGGATGGCGAGCTGGCGCTCCAGCGCCGTGGCATCCACGCGTATGCCCATGCTGCTGAGTTCTATGCTGCGGCGCAGCACCGGGTACCAGATGAGGAGGTCGCCGTTGAGGCCCTCGAAGCCGTCGGTGTTGGGCGTGGACCAGTCGTCGTAGTCCGGGGCGCGCAGGTCATGCACGCTGCCGTCGCCGAGCTTGCCCCCGATGCCGATGATGAACACGGCGCCGTAGGCCTCGCAGATGGCGTCCTCGCGCTGCTTGGCCGTCATGCCGGGGTACATGCGTCGCAGCTCCTCGGAGTGTATGAAGTGTATCTCCTCCGGCAGGTAAGCCTTCAGCTGCGGGTACATCTCGCCCATGTAGTACTCTGTGCGTTGTATGGCGGCATAGATGCGGCGCACGATGTCCTTGAGGAATGCCAGCGAGCGGTCTTCGCGCGTGATGGTGCGTTCCCAGTCCCACTGATCAACGTATATGCTGTGTATGTTGTCCAGCTCCTCGTCGGCGCGCACGGCGTTCATGTCGGTGATGATGCCGAATCCGGGCTTGATGCCATACTCGGCCAGCGTGTTGCGCTTCCATTTGGCGAGCGAGTGCACAATCTCGGCCTCGGCGTCGCCCAGGTCCTTGATGGGGAATGTCACGGGGCGCTCCACGCCGCTGAGGTCGTCGTTGAGGCCTAAGCCCTTGAGTACGAATAGCGGCGCTGTGACGCGTCTCAGCCTTAGCTCGCTGGAGAGGTTGCTGAGGAAGAAGTCCTTTATCTTCTTTATGGCCAGCTCCGTCTGCTGCAGGTCGAGCAGTGGTTGGTAGCCTTCGGGTTTCAATAATTTGCTCATAATGGGTGCTTGGTTGTCATTTTGCGCTGCAAAGGTACTCTTTTTCTGTCAAATGGCAAACCCATTGGCGGAAAACTTGTGCTTTTTGCTCGCTTTTATGACATCAGAAGTGGCTGCTGCCGTCAAAACAGTGGGTACACACTTGCTCCTTGGGTAGCCCGATGGCCTTGATGAGAATCTCGATGGTGTTGAAGCGCAGCGAGGTGAGTCCCAGGCGGCGGCCTATCTCCTCCACCATGGCGCGGTAACGCTCCGAGTCGGTGCGCGCGTATTCCTGCAGCACCTCTGTGGGTGTGGTGGCCTCGGCTCCCATGCCTCCTGTTGATGTGTCGCGTTCGCCCTCGAGGTCGCGTATGACCTGCCGTGTGATGAGTTCGAGGTCGCTCTTCGATGCCGAGAAGTTGATGAACGGGCAACCGTAGATGAGTGGCGGGCATGCTATGCGCATGTGCACCTCCTTTGCACCGAGGTCGAAGAGGCCCAGCACGTTGTCGCGCAGCTGTGTGCCGCGCACGATGCTGTCGTCGCAGAACAGGCATCGCTTGCCGCTGAGGGCATCCTGGTTGGGGATGAGCTTCATCTTGGCCACGAGGTCGCGCGTGAGCTGGTTGCCGGGCATGAAGCTGCGCGGCCAGGTGGGCGTGTATTTGGAGATGGCGCGGCGGTAGGGCACGCCCATGCCCTCGGCATAGCCGGTGGCCATGCCCACGCCCGAGTCGGGGATGCCGCTGACGCTGTCCACGGCGGTGGTGTCCTCGCGCCCCATGAGCACGCCGCACTCGTGGCGCATGGCCTCGACGTTGCGGCCCTCGTAGGTGGAGGTGGGGAAGCCGTAGTACACCCACAGGAAGGAGCATACCTGCATGTCGCGCCCAGGGGTCTGCAGCTGCTCCACGCCGGCGGTGGTGATGCGCACTATCTCGCCGGGACCCAGGAAACGCTCGATGTCGAAGCCCAGGTTGGGGAACGACGTCGTCTCGCTCGTGGCCGCCCAGGCTCCCTCTTTGGCTCCCAGCACGATGGGTGTTCGCCCGAGGCGGTCGCGCGCGGCTATGATGCCGTTTTCGGTGAGGATGAGCATGGAGCATGAGCCTTTGATGCGGGCAAACACGTTGTTGATGCCCTCGACGTATGTGCGTCCCTGCTGGATGAGGATGGTGACGAGTTCCGTGGGGTTGGTCTTGCCCGACGACATCTCGGAGAAGTGCTCGCCCTGGGCCAGGAGCTCGTCGGTGAGTTCCTTGAGGTTGTTGATGCGCGCCACGGTGACGACGGCCATCTTGCCCAGGTGTGAGTTCACCATGATGGGTTGCGGGTCGGTGTCGGAGATGACGCCGATGCCGCTGTTGCCCACGAAGCGCTGCAGCTCGCTCTCGAAGCGTGTGCGGAAATAGTTGTTCTCCAGGTTGTGGATGCTGCGGAAGAAGCCCTTGCTCTCGGAGTAGGTTGCCAGGCCGCCGCGCTTGGTGCCCAGGTGGGAGTTGTAGTCGGTCCCGTAGAAGAGGTCTGTGATGACGGGACGTGTGCTGATGGTTCCGAAAAAGCCGCCCATGTGTGTGAGAGTTATTATGTTGTTGGTGTGTTGCGGTCTGCCAGCACCAGCTCTGCGCGCTTCAGGGCGGCGTTGATGTGGGGCTGTATGTTGTCTTCGCCGACGATGGCGCCGAAGTTGTTGTGCATGAGCACCTCGCGCACCTTGGGCTGCACGCCGGAGAGAATGACGTGTATGCCCTGCGCGTGGGACATCTCCACGAGGTTCTGCAGGTTGTGCATGCCCGTGCTATCGATGAAGGGCACGCGGCGCATGCGTATGATGCGCACCTTTGGGCGCAATGGGCTGCGCGACATGATCTCCTCGAAGCGGTTGGCGATGCCGAAGAAGAACGGACCGTTGATTTCATACACCTCGCAGCCGTCGGGCACGCGGAAGTGCTCGAGGTTCGTGGCCTCGAAATCGACCTCCGTGGCGGGGTCTATCTCGTCGGTGATGACGCTGACCTGCGTGGTCTCGGCCATGCGGCGCATGCAGAGCAGGCATGCCAGCATGAGGCCCACCTCTATGGCCACGGTGAGGTCGAAGACGACGGTGAGCAGGAAGGTGATGAGCAGCACGGAGACGTCCGACTTGGGGTTGTGCATCAGTTGGCGGAATGTGCGCCAGCCCGACATGTTGTAGCTCACGATGACGAGCACTCCTGCCAGACATGCCATGGGGATGTACTGTGCAAGGGGCATGAGCAGCAGGAAGATGAGCAGCAGCACCACGGCGTGGACGATGCCCGCCACGGGTGTCTGCCCGCCGTTGTTGATGTTGGTCATGGTGCGCGCTATGGCGCCCGTGGCGGGTATGCCGCCGAAGATGGGCGAGACGATGTTGGCCACGCCCTGTGCCAGAAGCTCCTGGTTGGAGTCGTGGCGGTCGCCGATGACACCGTCGGCCACCGTGGCCGAGAGCAGCGACTCTATGGCTCCGAGCACGGCGATGGTCAGCGCCGGGGCAAAGAGGTTGCGCACCACCTCCCACGAGAGCGCCGGCACGGTGGGGGGCGGCAGCGCGGCGTTGATGGTGAAGCGGTCGCCGATGGTATCGACGGCCGTGGCCAGGCCGTGGGCCTTGAGCAGCAGCACGGCCACGGTCATGACGATGATGGCCACGAGCGACCCCGGGATTTTGTTCAAGGCCGAGAGGCGCCCGCCGACATAGCGCACGCGGTTGGCCAAGGGCCACAGCGCTATGATGGCCACCGAACCCACGCCCACCGCCGCGCTCCAGGCGTCGATGGTGCCGATGTGGCGCGCATAGCACACCCACTTCGAGACGAAGTCGGCCGGCACGTCGCCCGCGATGGTCAGCCCCAGCAGGTCCTTGACCTGCGTGGTGAAGATGGTGAGCGCTATGCCGCTGGTGAAGCCCACGACGATGGGGTAGGGGATGTACTTGATGATGGTGCCCAGGCGCAGGGCTCCCAGCAGGATGAGCATCAGGCCGGCGATGACGGTGGCCACCATGAGGCCTTGCAGCCCATACTGGCCTATGATGCCGGCGATGATGACGATGAAAGCACCCGTGGGACCTCCGATCTGGACTTTGGAACCGCCGAGCAGCGAGATGACGAAACCGGCCACGATGGCTGTGATGATGCCCTGTTCGGGCGTTACCCCCGAAGCTATTCCGAAGGCGATGGCGAGTGGCAACGCCACAATGCCCACTATGATGCCGGCCATGAGGTCCTTGACGAAGGTGGCGCGGTCGTAGTGGCGAAGGCTGTCGATGATGCTTGGACGCATGCAGTAAGTGGGTGTTGTGTGATTTGGCGCTGCAAAGGTAGTCATTCTTTGGCTAACGGCCATCATCATCGCTGCGTTTTGTGGCCGCGGCCATGCACTTTTTTGACGTATTTCTGCCAGCTCGCGTCAGCTCGCCTCCTCGGGCCAGTTGACGAGATACACGCGCTCCGTGGCGCGCGTCACTGCCGTGTAGAGCCACCGGTAGTAGTCCGGCCCCATCTGCTCGGCGCTGACGCTGCCCTGGTCTATGAACACGCGCTGCCACTGCCCGCCCTGCGCCTTGTGGCACGTCAGCGCGTAGGCGTACTTGATTTGCAGCGCGTTGAAGTAGGGGTCCTCGCGCACGGCCTTCATGCGCTCGCGCTTGGTGGTGAGTTCGGGGTAGTCGTCCCACACGCGCTGGAACAGCTGCTCCTGTTGCTCGCGGCCCAGGGCCGGGGCGTCGCTCTGCAGCGTGTCGAGCAGGAGCGTGGCCTCCACCTCCATGTCGGCATAGTCGGGGAAACGCAGTGTGGCGTCGGCAAAGCGGAAACCATGCTCGCTGCGCTCGCGCCGCAGGCGCACGATGCGCGCCATGTCGCCGTTGGCCAGGAAGTCCATGGCCCGCGCGCCCGGTTGTGCCTCCTCGTGGGCACCGCGCCCCTGTGTCTGCGGCTCGGGTTTCACCCAATGGTAGTTGTTCTTGGCGATGAGCACGCGGTCGCCGCTCTCGAGCTCCGCCTCGTAGCACATCACGCGCGCGCGTATTCCTTTATTATACGCGCCCGCGCGAAAGTTGGACCGCGTGATGACTATTGTCTCGTCGCCGCCACACTCGGCATAGGCCTGCTCCAGCGCCTCGATGAGCTCGCTGCCCGGCAGACGGCAGATGTCGGCAAAGCCGCGCAGACGCAGGTGTGGCAGCGCCAGGCAGTCGCCGGCCATGAGCTGGCGCCGCAGCAGCGTGGCGTTGGTGAGGATGCCCGACCCATCGAGCTGGCGCACCACCTGCCGCAGCTCAACCTGCGTCACGCTGAGGCCGTAGCCACCGAGCACGTCGCTCTCCAGCGCCGGGCTTGCGGCCTCGCCCACCGGCGGCAGCTGCGCCGTGTCGCCCACGAGCATGAGGCGGCAGCCCTGGCCGGAATAGACATAGTGGATGAGGTCGTCGAGAAGGCTCCCCGTGCCGAAGGCCATGCCGCCGGAGCTGTGGCGCGGGAGCATCGATGCTTCGTCCACGATGAACAGCGCGTCGCGCATGAGGTTCACACCCTGCAGGAAGTCGCCGCCGTCGGCAGCAAACGCCTTCTGGCGGTAGATGCGGCGGTGGATGGTGAAGGCGGCGTGGCCGGCATGGCCGGCAAACACCTTGGCGGCGCGCCCCGTGGGAGCCAGGAGCACGGTGGGCTGACCCAGGAGGCGCAGCGTGCGCACCAGCGCCCCCACGAGCGATGTCTTGCCCGTGCCGGCATAGCCCCGGACGATGAGCGCGGCGTCGGCCTCGCGGCCGATGACGAACTCTGCCATGCTCCGTGCTGCATTGCGCTGCTCGTCGGTGGCTTCGAAGGGGCAATTCTCAAGGATTAAGCCCTGCATTTGGGTGATTATTGGCATCGAAACGAAAAAAAATGGCTTGAAGAGTGAAAAAGTTGGGCTATTATTAGGCGGATTTGGATAATTCTTCCTAATTTTGCGGTGCGAAAGTACACAAAAACATTCACATACGCAACATGAAAAGGATTTTTAACGCGCTTTTAGCCGTGTGTGTCGTCGCGCTTCTGTTCATCTGCTGGCGCAGCATCCAGGACGACATCGACTTCAAGGAAGAAGTCACAGTGAGAGAAAACGCCGTCAAGGCCCGTCTGCTTCAAATCAAAGCTGCCGAGGAAGAGTACAAGCTTCAGCATGAAGGCATGTACTGCGACAGCCTCTGGAAACTCGTCGCCTTCGTGCGCGACGGCCGCATCGCCAAGGTCGTCAAGGAGGGTGTGCTCTCCGACGAGCAGATGGAGAAGGGCCTCACCGAGGCATCTGCCGCCGCCATCGTCAACAGCGGCGACGCTGCCGCCATCGCTGCCAACGGCCTGCAGGGCTTCCGCCGCGACACGACGTGGGTGAACCTCTCCGACTCCCTCTTTGGCCCGGGCTTCAACAGCGATTCCCTGCGCTATATCCCCTATGCCGAGGGCGACACCTTCGAGCTGCAGTCGTTCACCAACCTCACCCGTTCGGGCACCATACAGTATGTCATGGAGTGCTGCGCTCCCGATGCCTCATTCCTCAAGAACATGGGCCGCAACGGCGACCGCCTCATCGTCAACCGCAAGCAGCTGGCCGACGACATGGGCAACTACCCTGGCCTGAAGATTGGTGACCTCAGCAACTGGAACAACAATGCCGGCAACTGGGAGTAAGTCCTTTCGACCGTTAAGTCTATCCATCCGTCTGCGCACGGATGGATTTTCTTTTTTCGTCTGCGACGTGCAGGCACCGGCGCTCGTGCGCGGCGAGCATTTCCTGACCGACGACACCCCGGAGGCCACAACGCCAGATGCCGAGGCGGCCGCCTCCACGGGCGGCGCCGGGCGCTTGGCATCGCGCCTGGCTCAGGCGCTGTCGCGCAAGGAGTATTTCAACAGTCAGATCGACCAGGTCTATGTCCTGGCCGACGGCCCCTTCTGCCATGTGCCGTTGGAGCACTTCCGCCGTGGCGAGGCCGCCACGCTCTACTCGTGTGCCGTGGGCGCGACCGACGGCGTGCGCGTGGGCTACAACATCCTGCCCGTGCTTGAAGTGGCTGTGCTCTATGCCATCCCGGCCGAGGTGGAGGAGACCATCCTGCAGTTCTACCCCACGGCGCGCTTCTTCGCCTCCGAGGCCATGCTCTTGGAGCGCCTGGCCATCCATGCACCCCGCCTGGCTGCCGACGACGGCCGCGGGGCGGCGTTGCCGCTCTTCGTCAGCGTCAGCGAGGGTGGCCCATCGGCCCCCGATGTCTTGGCCGTGTATCATTTCGCTGCCGACGACCCCTCGCGCGAGGCTCCGCTCCTGCGCTTTGCCAACACCTTCTGCGTGACCACCGCTGACGATGCCCTCTACTTCATCCTCAACGTGTGGCACACGCTGGGCCTCGACGGCACCACCGACGAGCTGCTCCTGCTGGGCCAGACGTCGCCGCTGCTGGCGCAGCTGCGCACGGCGCTGGCCGACTACGTCGTGGGTCTGCGCCATGTGGCGGTGGGCGACCTCTTCCCTAATGTTTCACTCGCACGCGAGGCGAAGGTGCCGCTCGACCTCATGGCCCTGCTGCTCAATCGCCTCTGACGGGCATTCTCTCTACGTAGCCTATGCGCATTGTTGCCGGAACATACCGAGGGCGCCATTTCGATGTGCCACGCACCTTCAAAGCGCGCCCAACGACCGACTTCGCCAAGGAAAACCTCTTCAACGTGCTGCGAGCATACGTCGATTTCGACGCCGAGGCGCCAGCAGCACTCGACCTCTTTGCCGGCACGGGGAGCATCACGCTCGAGCTGCTTTCGCGCGGATGCGCCGAGGTGACGGCCGTGGAACTCGACGCCCTACATGCGCGCCTCATCCGCTCCTTCGTGGCCGAGCTTGGCGAGAGCCGCCGCGTAGCCGTCGTCAAGGCCGACGTGCTGCGCTTCCTGGCGCGCCCGGCGGCGCGCACCTATGGCTTCGTCTTCGCCGACCCGCCCTATGCCCTGCCGCAGCTCGCCGAGCTGCCGCGTCTGGTGCTTGCTTCCGGCGTGGTGGCGCCAGGTGGTCTCTTCGTGCTGGAGCATGGCAGCGGCCACACCTTCACCGACCACCCCCTGTGCATCGACCACCGCAGCTGGGGCAGTGTCAATTTCACCCTTTTCCGTGTTCCTGAAGAATGACAGATATGTGGACAAGCATCGTGGAATGGCGGCGCCGCCACATCCGCGACAAGCAGTTTATGCTGTTGCTGGCGCTGGCCATCGGTGTGCTGACGGCGCTGGCGGGCATGTTGCTCAAATGGCTCATACTGCAGATCGAGCACCTGCTCACACACCAGTTCTCGCTCGCCACAGCCAACTGGCTCTATCTCCTCTACCCCGTCGTGGGCATTCTCATCACGGGGCTGTTCGTGAGATATGTCGTGCGCGACGACATAGGCCATGGCATCACCAAAATCCTATATGCCATAGCACGCAAGAAGAGCTTCATCAAAGCCCACAACACATGGTCGAGCATCATTGCATCGAGCATCACCATTGGCTTCGGTGGCTCCGTGGGAGCTGAGGCACCCATCGTGCTCACGGGGTCCGCCATAGGCAGCAACCTCGGACGTGCCTTTGGCCTCGACGGCCGCAAGCTCCTGCTGCTCGTGGGCTGTGGCGCCGCCGGCGCCATCTCCGGGGTGTTCAAGGCGCCCATCGCCGGCCTGGTGTTCACGCTCGAGGTGCTGATGATCGACTTCACGCTGGGCAGCCTGCTGCCGCTGCTCGTGGCATGTGTGACGGCCTCTGCCGTGACGTTTGCCCTCTCGGGCACAGACAACGTGTTCGAGTTTCACCTCACCGATGGCTTCTCCATCGGGCGGGTGCATGTGTATATCATCCTGGGCGTGGTGTGCGGCCTCATCTCGCTGTATTTCACCCGCGTGATGAACTGGCTCGAGGACTGCTTCCGCCGTCTGGGGTCGCCCTGGCGGCGCTTCCTCGTGGCGGCACCCATCCTGAGTGTGCTCATCTTCCTCTTCCCCTCGCTCTATGGCGAGGGCTACGACACCATCCACCTCCTGCTCAACGGCCGCAGCGACGTGGAGTGGGCGCAGGTCATGGGTAGTTCCTTGTTCTATTCCTCGCCACATCTGCTGCTGCTCTATCTGGCAGGCGTCATCGTGTTCAAGGTGTTTGCCACAACAGCCACCAACAGCGGCGGGGGCTGCGGCGGCACCTTCGCCCCCAGCCTCTTCCTGGGCTGTGTGGCGGGCTTCCTGTTTGCCTCGCTGTGGAACATGATTCCTGGCCAGGGCACGGTGGTGCCTGAGAGCAACTTCGCCCTCCTGGGCATGGCGGGCCTGATGAGCGGCGTGATGCATGCGCCGCTGACGGGCATCTTCCTCATCGCCGAGCTAACCGGCGGCTATGGCCTCTTCCTGCCGCTGATGATAGTGGCCACCGTGGCATACCTCACCATCATCATCTTCGAACCCCACAGCATCTACACCATGCGCCTGGCGCGCAAGGGCGAGCTCGTGACCCACAACAAGGATCAGGCCATACTCACACTCATGTCCATGGACAGTGTCATCGAGCGCTATGAGGAGCACCTCCATCCCACCGACGACCTGGCGGAGGTGGTGCGCCAGCTCTCGTCATCGACACGCGACGTGTTCCCCGTTGTCGATGAGGGCTATCACCTGCTCGGCGTGCTCGTGCTCGACCGCGTGCGCCACGTCATGTTCCGCACCGAGCTATACCACCGCCTCCACGTGGCCGAACTCATGTCGCCATGCGCGGCGCGCCTGACCACCCACGACTCCATGGATGTCGTCATGACCGCCTTCGAGCGCACCAAGGCGTGGACGCTGCCCGTGGTCGATGAGGAGGGGGTGTTCGTGGGCTTCATACGCCGCAGCCACGTCTTTGCCCTCTACCGCACCATGGTCCACGACCTGAGCGAGGAGTAGCCACGCCCTCAACGCCACACATCACCCTCCCCAACAACCATATCCCAAACCGTCATGCAAGAACCATTACGTATCATATTCATGGGCACTCCGGAGTTTGCCGTCGAGAGCCTCAGCCGCCTCGTCGAGGCCGGATGTAATGTCGTAGCCGTCGTCACCATGCCCGACAAGGCCATTGGCCGCCACCACGACACCCTGCAGCCGTCGCCCGTCAAGCAATATGCCGTGGCCAAGGGCATACCCGTGCTGCAGCCCGAGCGCCTCAGGGACGAGGCCTTCGTGGAGCAGCTGCGCGCCCTGCGTGCCGACCTGCAGGTCGTCGTGGCATTCCGCATGCTGCCCGAGGTGGTATGGGCCATGCCGCCGCTCGGCACCTTCAACCTCCATGCCGCGCTGCTGCCGCAGTACCGCGGCGCTGCGCCCATCAACTGGGCCGTCATCAACGGCGAGACGCAGACGGGCGTCACCACCTTCTTCCTCGACCACGACATCGACACCGGCCGCATCATACACCGCGTGGCCATCGACATAGGTCCCGCCGATACCGCCGGCGACGTCCACGACCGCCTCATGCACATCGGCGCAGACCTCGTCGTGCGCACCGTGCGCGACATCGAGGCTGGCACGGTGGCCGCTGTGCCACAGGAACAGCTGGCCGCCGACACCGTGCTCCATCCCGCGCCGAAGCTCTTCCGCGAGAACACCGAGCTGCGATGGAGCCGCCACACCGCCGCCACGGCAGCCAACTTCGTGCGCGGCCTGGCGCCTTATCCCACGGCGTGGACCACGCTGCTCACCGCCGACGGACGCCGCACACAGCTCAAGCTCTTTGCTGCCACGGCCGATGCCGACGGCACCACTGCCACTGCCGCCCCTGGCACCATCGCCACCGATGGCGCCGTGCTGCGCGTGGCCACGGCCGGCGGGTGGCTGCGCGTGGCGGAGCTGCAGCTGGCCGGCAAGCGCCGCATGGCCGCCGCCGACTTCCTTCGCGGCGCCCGCCTCGACGGTGCGCGCATGGAGGAGACGCCCCAATAGCGCCCAACATCGACTAACTAACTGACAACACATATATATTATGAGAAAACATCTGCTAACATTGCTCGCGCTGGCGGCCATGCCACTCGTGGCACATGCCGACGTGCTCACCCGCGACGAGGCCGCACAGCGGGCCGACGCCTATCTGCAAGACCTCAACACCAACCGGCGCCTCACGCCCGTCACCGAGACACGCCGCCTCGCACCACGGCGACAGAATGCCGGTGCCGACACCAGCACGGAGCCGGCATACTACGTGTTCAGCCGCGGTGCCGGGCAGGGCTACGTCATCGTCTCGGCCGACGACCAGACCGACCCTGTGCTGGGCTACACCGACGCTGGCGACTTCGACTACGCCGCGCTGCCCGACAACATGCGCTCGTGGCTCGACGACTGCGAGGCACAGCTCATGGATCTGCGACGCGTGAGCCTGACGGGCGCCGACGGGCGCGCACGCGCGCCGCGCCGTGCCGCCGCCGTGCCCACGCACCCTGCCATCCCGGCGCTGATGACATCCAAGTGGAACCAGGGTTCGCCCTACAACAACGAGTGCCCGCTCTACACCGACAACAAACGCTGCGTCACGGGCTGTGTGGCAACGGCCATGGCGCAGGTGATGTACTACCAGCGCGCCAAGTCCGTGGCGGCAACCACCAAGGCCATACCCTCCTACAACACCGGCGAGATGCAGGTGAAGGGCATCGCCAAGGGCGCCCCCCTCGACTGGGACAACATGCGCGACGACGGCGGCTCCACGGCCGCCCAGCACCTGGCCGTGGCACAGCTCATGCACTATTGCGGCGTGAGCGTTGAGATGGGCTACACGAGCAGCTCCTCCGGGGCATATTCCTCGATGGTGGGCGACGCGCTCAAGAACTATTTCGGCTATGGCTCGAGCGTGCAGTATGTGGGGCGCTACGGCTATTCCAACATCGAGTGGGACGCTCTCCTCTACAACGAGCTGGCCCACGACCGCCCGCTCTATCTCAGCGGTGCCAACTCCCAGGCCGGCCACGCTTTTGTGTGCGACGGCTACGACGGCAAGCGCAACTTCCACATCAACTGGGGCTGGGGCGGACAGAGCGACGGCTACTACCTCCTGAGCAAGCTCACTCCGGGCTCGCAGGGCATCGGCGGCAGCTCCGACGGCTACAACGACTATCAGGAGGCTGTCATCGGCATCGTGCCGGCCAACTACTCCAAGAAGGCCATCCCCTTCAGCGACACGTCGCTCAAGCGGCTGTGTGTGGCGGCGTGGGACACCGACGGCGACGGCGAGGTGACCTACGGCGAGGCCGCCAAAGTCACCGACCTGGGCACAGCCTTCCGCGGCACGCGCATCAAGACCTTCAATGAGCTCGTCAACTGCACCAAGCTTGCCACCATACCCGCCGACGCCTTCGCAGGGTGCGTGTCGCTCACCGCCATCACGCTCCCCGAGGCGGTGCGCACCATCGGCTCGCGCGCCTTTGCCGAATGCCGCAACCTCAAGACATTGCGCATGCCCGACACCGTGGCCGAAATCGGCGACTCGGCCTTTGCCGGATGCAAGGCCCTGACGGCAATAGGCATCGCTGCCGCAAGCCGCATAGAGCCAAATACCTTCGAAGGGTGCGCGGCGCTGACGGCGTTCACCGTGCCGGCCACCGTCGTCGCCATCGGCGACAGGGCTTTTGCCGGATGCACACGCATCAAGACCTTTGACCTGGAGACGACCAACCCCGCTGCCGTGGAGTTCGGGCAGCAGCTCTTCGACGGCGTGGATCTCTCCGC
Organism: Bacteroidaceae bacterium; assembly: GCA_017445145.1. Classification (GTDB taxonomy): domain Bacteria; phylum Bacteroidota; class Bacteroidia; order Bacteroidales; family Bacteroidaceae; genus Physcousia. The sequence goes on from JAFSVI010000125.1 coordinate 19,636, forward strand.
CGCCACTCTCAACGTGCCGGCCGGCACACGAGCCTACTATGCCGACGACCCGCAGTGGAGCCTCTTCGGCAACTTCTACGAGGTGCGCCAGGTGCCCGACGACAAGTGTGTGCCGCTCGCCACCGGACGGCAGTTCTATATATATAATGTAGGCGCACAGGCTTACCTCACCAAGGGCGAGGCGTGGGGCACGCAGGCCGTGTGCGGCGCCGAACCCATGCGCTTCGAGCTGCGCCATGACGACGACATGCCCGAGGGACAGTATTATCTTTACAGCGACGACACCGGCAACAACAGGCACATCCTCTTCCGCACCATAGCCGACGACAAGGTGGGTGCTGGCGTGAAGTGCTGCTTCGTCGATGGCACACTCTCCGACAATGCCAATTGGGTGGTCGAGGACCTGGGCGACTACACCTACCGCATCGCGCCCGCACCAGGCACCACGGGCTACGTCAAGGACCGCTACCTCGGCATACAGCCCAACCACCGCACCAACGCCCTGCCGGCCACCGTCAAAACCACCATGGGGGCTTACTTCGACGTGCCATACACCGGCCACGAGACGTTCTGCCAGTGGCGATTCGTCGATGTGGAGGCCACCTACGGCATCTACAACGCCGCACAGGAGCTGCAGAACCTGCTCGCCATGGCCAGCGCCAAGCGCATCAATGCCGAGCGCGAGCAGGAGGTGCTCGACAACCTCGAGAGCACCAAGCCACAGCTCGTGGCCGCACAGCGCACGCTGCGCAAGAAGCTGGGCTTCATACACTTTACCGACGACACTTTCCGTGACGTCGCCATAACCAACTGGGATGTCAACGGCGACGCAGAAATATCATACCAGGAGGCTGCCATGGTCGATAACCTCGGCTACACCATCTATGGCACGCGCGTCGTCACCCTCGACGAGCTGCAGCACTTCACGGGCCTCACCACCCTCTACGGCAACAGCTTCGAGGGCTGTGCCGACCTGAAGGCCATCACCCTGCCAGAGAGCGTCACCACCATGTACTACCGCATCTTCTATGGCTGCTCATCGCTGGCCGAGGTGGCCATACCGCGCAACGTGGGCCAGATTGGCGACAACAGCTTCGAGGGATGCACGGCGCTGCGCCGCCTCACCATAGCCGTGGACGACCCCGCACGCATCCAGCTCGGCACCGATGTGTTCAAGGACCTCGACCTCGCAGCCATCACGCTCTGCGTGCCACAGGGGTCGCGCGAGCTCTATGCCCAGGCCGACGTGTGGCGCGACTTCGGCACCATTGAGGAGGTGCGTGCCACCGTGATGCCCGCCTTCGCGCCCATCACGGCCGACGAACCCGTCTATATCTATCATCTCGGCACAGGCCGCTACATAGGCCGCGGCGAAGCCTATGGAACGCAGGCCGTCGTCGGCACCACGGGCTTCATCTACCGTCTCAAGCGCACCAACAACATGCCGGCCGACACCTACTACCTCCAGGCCGACAACAGCGGCACCAACAACAAGGTGCTCTTCCGCACCAGCACCGACACCAAGGTGGGCGCCGGCGTGAAGACGTGCTTCGTCGATGGCACCCTCTCGTCAAAGGCCTATTGGACCTTTGCGCCCGTGGAGGGGCGTGAGAATGTGTTCACGCTGCAGGCGCCGCAGGGCAATGCCGATTATGTCGCGGGGCAGTACCTCGGCATATACACAAGCCATGCTACCGACGCCCTCGACGACGGCGAACCCACCTACGGCCTCTACTGGGACATCACCGACGGTGGCGACCTCTATGCACCCGACGCCTGTCACTGGGCGCTCGTCCGTGTGGCCGACGTCGAGGCCGAGCAGGCACGCATGGCGGCTGCCAGCGAGCTGCTTGTGCTCATTGGCCGCGCCAAGGCCAAGGCTCTCGACACCGCTGCCGAGCAGGCCGTGTATGACGACCTCACCTCCACGCGCGAGCAGCTCGAGGCTGCTGCCGAGGCGCTGCGCCAGCGTCTGGGCTACGTCGCCTTTGCCGACGAGGGCGTCAAGCGGCTCTGTGTGGCACGTTTTGACCTCGACGAGGACGAGGAACTCACTGCCGACGAGCTTGCCGCAGCAACCACCCTCGGGCAGACCTTCCGTCAGGCAACGACCATACGGAGCTTCGACGAGCTGCACCTCTTCACCAGCCTCACGGCCATTGGCAATGAGGCATTCCGCTCGTGCTCGCAGCTCGCAAGCATCACACTCCCGCCCAGCGTGACGGCAGTGGGCACCAACGCCTTCACCGGGTGCTCCATGCTGCGCTTCATGCGCATACTCAACCCCACGGCTGCCGTCGAGGCCGCCGACGCGGCCATTCCCGAGACTACCAACATCTTCGTCGAGGCCGCAACGCTCGACGCATACGCCGCCGACGAGGCCTGGAGCGCATACACCGTGTCGGCCTACACTGGCACACCAGTCGTCACCGCACGACCCGCCACACGCTACTACGGCCGCAGCAACCCCAACTTCGACTATGCCGTGCTCGGAGCACCCACCGAGGGTGTGCCAACGCTGACTTCCGAGGCCGACCAGAAGTCGCCCGTGGGCACATACGCCATCAACGTCGCCCGCGGCACGGTGCCCGAAGGTGTGGAGCTGCGCGACGGACAGCTCACCGTGGCACCGGCGCCCCTTACCATCAAGGCACGCTCCTACACCCGCAACATAGGGCAGGAGAACCCTGCATTCGAACTCGACTACACAGGCTTCCGCAACCGCGAGACGGCCGAGACGGCGCTCTCACAGCAACCCACCGTCAGCTGCGAGGCCACGGCCGCCAGCCCGGCTGGTGAGTATGCCATCGTCGTCGCAGGCGCACAGGCCGACAACTACGAGATAACCTACGTCAGCGGCGTGCTCACCGTCGTTAACCCCGATGCCATCCTCGCACCCTCAGGCGCCGAGACGGCCGCCATCGTGGCCGTCTATGCCCCCGACGGCAAACAGCGCACGGCCCTGCAGCCTGGACTCAACATCGTCCGCATGGCCGACGGCAGCGTCAGGAAAATCATTGTCAGGTAGCAACGACAAAACATCATCCTCGTCATCCCCAGGGAAGGTGCGGCGCATGAGCCGCACCACTCCCGGGGCTTGGAGCTGTCAGTTCAAGGTGTCGGACACACTTTCAATTGACATGATTTTTTTTCTACAACGAATTACACGAATTACACGAATTTTCAGGCTGCGCAGGGTCAGCAATTGATTCGAATTATCGAGCGAAACAGCAGCGCGATGTTTCGAATGTATACGTTCTAAATGACACTCGACACCAGCGAAGCGTGTCGCATAATTCGTAGAATTCGATTATAATATAAGTAAGCCACAGGAGATGAGTAATTCGTTAAATTCGTGTAATTCGTTGTATAAAAATAAGTTTTGCAGCTGCTCGCGTTTAATTCTTCGAAGTGTCGGAGCGACCGGAGGTCGAGCGGCGTTCTGATTGTAAACTGTTTCCGTCCATTTACTTAACATAAAGAGCAGAAGTAATGAAGAAAACACTATTGACACTGCTTTGCCTGACCGCCGTAGCGGTAGGCATGAATGCGAAACCCACTGTGCGCAAGACATTGATGGATGCCGACTGGCTGTTTGCCCTCGGAGACACCTCAGCGTGGCACACTGTCAGTCTGCCCCACGACTGGAGCATCACCGCACGCTTCGACAAGGACGCGCCCACAGGCAACGACGGAGGCTATCTGCCAGCTGGGAAAGGGTGGTACAAGAAGGTGTTCAGCGTGGAGAGCGAGGTGCTCAGTGAGAAAAAGCTGCGCCTCTACTTCGAGGGAGTGTATATGAACAGCGAGGTGTATGTCAACGGCCAGCGGGCCGGAGGGCATCCCTACGGCTTCACGTCGTTCTTTGTCGATATCACACCATACGTCAGGCCCGGACGCAACGAGGTGACCGTCAGCGTGGACAACTCACAGCAGAAAAACTGCCGCTGGTTTACCGGCTCGGGCATATACCGCCACGTGTGGCTGCTCACGACCCCGAAACAGTATATCGACGAATGGAGCGTCACGGTGCGCACGCCCGACACACACACCGTGGAAATCAGCGCCGAAGTGGTGATGGACGACGGCACACGCCAGCCACTCAGCAAGACGCTGCACGTGGAGCAGCCGCGGCTGTGGTCGCCCGACGACCCTTATCTCTATGAGACGGTGCTGGAAAGTGGCGACGACCGTCTGCCCGTGCGCTACGGCATACGCACCATAGAATACTCGGCACAGCAGGGACTGCTGCTCAACGGCAAGCCCATAGCCCTATGTGGTGGCTGTGTGCACCACGACAACGGTCTGCTCGGAGCCGCGGCCTTTGACCGTGCCGAGCGGCGCAAGGTGGAGCTGATGAAGCAAGCTGGCTTCAACGCGGTGCGCACGGCCCACAACCCGCCCTCGGAGACTTTCCTCGATGCCTGCGACGAGCTTGGGCTTCTGGTCATCGACGAGGCATTCGACGGCTGGCGCGACAAGAAGAACGCCCACGACTATGCCACGCTCATCGACCAGTGGTGGCAGCACGACCTCGGCGCTATGGTGCGGCGCGACCGCAACCACCCGAGCATCTTCTGCTGGAGCATAGGCAACGAGGTGATTGAGCGTAAGCGCATTGAGGTGGTGAGGACTGCCCACCAGATGGCGCAGCTTTGTCGCAGCCTCGACCCCACACGCCCCGTGACATCGGCTTTGGCGGCGTGGGACAACGACTGGGACATCTATGACCCCTTGGCCGCCGAGCACGACATTGTGGGCTACAACTACATGATACATAAGGCCGAAGGCGACCATGAGCGGGTGCCACAACGGGTGATGGTGCAGACGGAGAGCTATCCGCGTGACGTCTGGCAGAACTACCGCATGGTCATGGACCACAGCTATGTCGTGGGCGACTTCGTCTGGACGGCCATCGACTATATCGGCGAGTCGGGCATAGGGCGGTGGTACTATGATGGCGACACCCCAGGCGAGCACTACGAGCGTCCGCTCTTCCCCTGGCATGCCGCCTACTGCGGCGACATAGACCTCACGGGCCGACGCAAGCCGGTGAGCCACTACCGCTCCATGCTTTGGAGGGCCGACGGCGAGGCGCTCTACATGGCCGTTCGCGAACCCGACGGCTACCGCGGCAAGGTGCAGACGACGCTCTGGGGCACTTGGCCTACCTTAGAGAGCTGGAACTGGCCGGGATGGGAGGGCAAACCCATCACGGTGGAGGTCTGTTCGCGCTATCCTGCGGTGCGGCTCTTTCTCAACGACCAGCTCGTGGGAGAGAAGGCCGTCAGCGAGTGCCGGGCTGTGTTCACGTTGCCCTACCAGCCGGGCACACTGCGGGCAGAGGGCATAGCCGACGGACAGACGGCAGCGAACGTCAGCCTGCAGACGGCGGGCGAGGCTGCCACCATACGGCTGACAGCCGACCGCACGACGCTCAACGCCGACGGCCAGGACTTGGCCTTTGTCACGGTGGAAATTGTTGACAGCAAAGGTGTCACACATCCGCTGGCCGACCATCTGCTCAAGGCAACGGTGAAGGGGCCTGCACGGCTGCTGGCCTTCGGCAATGCCGACATCAAGGATTGCGACCCGCTTTGCGACGACACCCACCGTGTGTGGAAAGGCCGTGCGCTCATTGTGCTCAGAAGCACGCCGAAGCGCGGCAATATCGTGCTGACGGTGACGGCCGACGGGTTGCCAGCAGCCCGCCTCAAGCTGGCTGTTGGGTTAATAACCCTTAAATAATGTGCCAAAAGCGTGTGAACATTGTGCAAAAAGGCGCGGAAACACTAACTTTGCGCGGGAAAAGCCACTTTGGCGACCCTCGACATGAAAAAATGAACAACCAGCCCACATCGTTGCCCTTAGTGTTCGACATTCGCAAAGTCCCGAGTAATTTTGGGACGGGGCGTCTGGCGAACCTCATCGTGACGTTCGACAACTTGGAACGGCAGTTTCCATTCGACCCTCATCACCCCGTGTTTCCAGTAAAGTGCGAGTTGTTCTTCACCATCACCATCATCACGGGCGAGATACGCCTGCTCATCAACCTCCACGAGGTGACGGTGAGTGCCGGGCAGCTGCTCGTTATTATGCCCGGCTGCATCTTCCAGGGGCAGAGCATGTCGGCCGACATGCGCTTCTGTGGAATGCTCATCGACACGGAGTATATGGTCACCATGCGCAAGAACGTAGGCGTGCGCCTTGACATGACGCACCGCTACTACAACTACCTCGTGCGCGACATGACCCCTCCGCTGATGGCCAACCACATGCAGATGTACGAGATGATACGCGCGGAGCTTACCAGCGACGATTACTTATATAAGAAAGAGGTGGTGCAACGCTACTGCGAGGCGTGGGTGCTGAAGAACATCTCGCTCAGCGACAATGCCGAGCTGCCCGAGCTTGCCAAGCCCATGAACCGCAAGGAGCAGATCTTCCACGACTTTCTCACACTACTGGAAAAGTTCTATACGCAGGAGCGCAGCATCAGCTTCTACGCCGACCGCATGTGTCTCACGCCGAAGTACCTCTCAACCATCATCAAGGACGTCAGCGGCAAGCACGGCATGCAGTGGATTGACGAGTACGTGCTGCTCGAAGCCAAGGCGCTTCTGCGCAACAGCGAGCTCAGCGTGAAGCAGGTGAGCGACGAGCTCAACTTCCCCTCGCAGAGCATGTTCGGGCGTTTCTTCAAGAAGATGACGGGCTACTCGCCCAAACAATACAAAATGCTATAGCCATCAAACATCAACCATATATGCAATGAAACACTATCGCATCCTCGCCTCGGCACTTGTGCTGACAGCCGCTGCAACACTCGGCGCCGAGAACCTCACGGAGCTAACGCAGGCTCAGTGCAACAACATCTACAAGAGCGAAAGCAAAGGGCGCATCAGCGTCCACGATCCCAGTGTGGTGCATGCCGGGGGGGCAACGTTCTATGTCATCGGCTCACACCGCGGCTGGGCACGCTCCACCGACAACATGGTGAACTGGACGGGGCTGAACAATGCCAACCTCTTCGGCCGCCTCAACAGCAACGGCACCGCCGTGGCATGCGACTATGCCGACGCCTTCTCCTCCAACGCCACCACCACCGTGCGCGCACTCGTGGACGGCACGGCGCAGGACGTGGCCTTCGGCCCCTTCGACGCCAAGGCGTGGGCCAACGCCGACCAGGTCGGGTGGGACATCAGCGGCAACATGTGGGCACCGGACCTCATCTACAACCCCCACTCGCAGAAGTGGATGATGTACATGAGCATCAACGGCGATGCCTGGCACTCGGTCATCGTGCTGCTCACGGCCGACCGCATCACGGGTCCCTACGTCTATCAGGGGCCTGTCCACTACTCGGGATTCATCAACGGCACCAACCCCGCCATAAGCTGGAAGAAGACAGACTTGGAAATCGTCCTTGGCAAGCAGAACACGCTGCCGTCGCGCTACAACAAGGGCAGCGACTGGGGCACGTGGTGGACCAACGACATCGACCCCTGCGTGTTTTTCGACGAGCAGGGCGAGCTGTGGATGACCTACGGCTCGTGGAGCGGGGGTATCTTCATCATCCGCCTGGACAAGCAGACGGGCCTGCGCGACTACACCTACACCTACCCCACGGAGACCGATGGCAACGGCCGCGCGCTCTCCGACCCCTACTTCGGGCGGCGCATTGCCGGAGGCTACTACAGCAGCGGCGAGGGCAGCTACATCCAGCACATCGGCGACTATTACTATCTCTTCATGAGCTACGGCGGCTTCGCCCCCGATGGCGGCTATGAGATGCGCCTGTTCCGCTCGGAGACGCCCGACGGACAGTATGTCGATGCCAACGGCCTCGACGCCTGCTTCCACAACCGCGCTTGGGTCACCGTGGGTCCCGGTGCGCAGACCAATGGCGGCATGAAGCTCCTCGGAGCCTACAACGGCTGGGGCTTCCAGACCGTGGGTGAGTGTGCACAGGGCCACAACAGCGCCACGGCCGATGACAAGGGGCGCAACTTCGTCGTCTATCACACCAAGTTCAACGACGGCACCGCCGGCCACCAGGTGCGCACGCGCCAGCTCTTCCTCAACGCCGACGGGTGGCCCGTGGCAGCGCCGTTTGAGTTCCACGGCGAGGCCGTCAACGACGACAGCATAGCCGCCGGGTGCCACTTCGCCAAGGAGCAGCTGCCCGGCACCTACCAGGTGCTCATACACCGCTATAAGCTCGACCACGAGAACATGGAGGAGGTGACACCCATCAGCATCACCCTTGGCACTGACGGACGCATCAGCGGCGACCTCACCGGCACATGGACCCTCACCGCAGGCACGGCCCATATCAGCCTCAAGGCAGGTTCGACGACATACAAGGGTGTCGTCGTGCCACAGACCGTCGATGGCACAACATTAAAGGCCGTGGGCATCACAGCACAGGCCAAGTCGGGCGTGAGCCTGTGGGCCTTCAAGCTCGAGGACGCCAGCGCCGTGGCCTACAACGTCAAGACCTATGCCATGCCCGTGAGGAACAGTCAGAACGTCAACCGCCACCTGCCACTCGCTGCCTACAACCCCGTCTACGGGGCCACCGTCACCTGGACATCGTCGAACCCCGACGTCATCGACAGCGAAGGACGCTACAACCCCGCCGCCGACGACACCAAGCTCACACTCACCTGCCGCATACAGGCAGGCAACACATACTACGAACAGGCTTTCAACGTCAACGCGCTCAAGGCCGGCGAACTCACGGGCGACGCCCGCAGCGCCATCGTGGCCTACTACGACTTTGAGACCAAGCCCCAGGCCAACGCCTACGACGGCGGCCAGACGGCATTCTTCGGCCATGTGGGCAACGTCACCCCGACAGCGGCCATCGAGGCCGACGCCGAGCGCTATGGCAACGTGCTGCATCTGTGGGGCGGTGCCGCCAAGGCCGAGAGCTTCACGCGCATGCCCAATCCCCTCGAAGGAGCAGTCGCCGAAGGCTTCACCATTGCCACATGGGTGCGCCTCGATGCCGACGCCAACCTGGGGGCCACGCTGTGGAGCGTCACCGACAAAGCCGGCAACCTCACCACCGTCAAGGAGCGCTTCTACCTTACCGCCAACGGCACCCTGGCCTTTGCCACGGCGACCGACAACTTCACCGCCAACGCACTTAACGTCAACGCCTCAGGCGTCCCCACCAATGCCACGGGCTACATACCTCTCGGCGAGTGGACTCACGTGGTGGTCACAGCCAGTGCCGACGATGGCGTGACGCTCTACGTCAACGGCCTGAAGCGCGCCCACAAGACCTTCGCCTCGTCGGCCGGAACGGCCAACAACGCCATCAATGCTGCCAAGCTCTTCGACTACACCAAGCTCCTGAACGCTGTGAGCGCCGCCGCCTACGTGCAGTATGGCTCCGGAGGAACCGGAGGCTCGGCAGCAGCATGCTACGACGACCTCCTCATCTATTCGCGCTCACTCACGGCAACCGACGTGCGCACCCTCTACCAGCTCACGGGGCGCGTCACCGACTTCGGCCCCAATGGTCAGGTGGGCATAGGCTCCATCGCCGTTGGTGGCACGGGCAGCAACCGCGCCGCCGACAGCCGTTGCTTCGACCTCGCCGGACGTCGCCTGTCGCAGCCCCGGCGCGGGCTGAACATCGTGGGCGGACGCAAGGTCGTGGCGCGCTGAACGCGGTGTGCCGCCACATACAGAAAACGCGAATTGCACGAATCGGACCATCACGTCCGATTCGTGCAATTCGCGTTGTGACGTATATGCCCTTGGGGGCGTAGCGCCGGGGCAACGCGCGGTCTGCTATTCCTCCTCCATCTGCGCTATGAGACGATAACCCTTGCCATGGACGTTGTTGATCTCGATGTCGGGGTCGTCCTTCAGGTGCTTGCGCAGCTTGGTGATATACACGTCCATGGAGCGGGCGTTGAAGTAGTTGTCGTCAATCCAGATGGTCTTGAGCGCAAGCTCGCGCTGCAGCACCTCGTTGGCATGTGAGCACAGCAGGATGAGCAGCTCGCTCTCCTTCGTGGTGAGCTTCACCTGGTTGTTGCCCAGGCTGAGGATCTGGCGCTTGGTGTCGAACACGAACTTGCCGATGTGGTAGATGGCCACGTTCTTCTGCTGCTTGCCGCGCACCCGACGCAGGATGGCCTCCATGCGCAGCACGAGCTCCTCCATGGAGAAGGGCTTGGTGATGTAGTCGTCGGCGCCAATCTTGAAGCCATCGAAGATGTCTTCCTTGAGGTTCTTGGCGGTGAGGAAGATGATGGGCACCTCCTGATTCACCTGACGAATCTCCTGTGCCAGAGTGAAGCCGTCCATCTTGGGCATCATCACATCGAGCACACACAGGTCGTAGGGGGTCTTGAGGAACGACTTGTAGCCGGCCTCGCCGTCGGGACACAGGTCGGCATCATAGCCCTTGGCCTGAAGGTATTCGCGAAGAAGCATGCCGAGGCTCTCATCGTCCTCGCAAAGCAGGATTTTCAGTTTGGATTCTTCTTGTGACATAGTGTGTGAAAAGATTAAGGATTAAAGTGAGTGGTGATGGTTGAGAAGTGAGTGGTGAGTGTGCCGGAGGCTCAGTCGATGAGCGGCAGGGTGATGATGAACTTCGTGCCCCGCCCCAGCTCGCTCTCCGCCTTGATGGTGCCGTGCATGAGCTCCACCATGCCGCGCACGTATGACAGTCCCAGGCCGAAGCCCTTGACGTCGTGTTTGTTGCCCGTGTGAACACGGTAGAAGCGGTCGAAGATGCGCCGCAGGTCGTCGTGCTTGATGCCTATGCCGTTGTCCTCGATGGTCACTACGAGGCGCTCGCCGGCATTGGCCGTGGTCACCAGCAGCCGTAGCGGCGTGTCCTCGCGCCGGTATTTCACTGCATTGTCCAGGAGGTTGAAGATGACGTTGGTGAAGTGCATCTCATCCACGAAGATGGCGCCGTCCTCGGCATCGAGGTTGGCCGTGAGGGTGCCTCCTGCCTGTTCCACCTTCAGGGCAAAGGTCTTCACCACGTCGTCGATGATGACGTTGGCATCTACCTCTTTCTCATTGAAGCGTATGTTGCCTTTCTCGTAGAGCGACATCTGCAGCACCTTCTCCACCTGGTAGCGTAGGCGCTTGGTCTCCCCGACGATGATGCGTGAGAGGTTGTCGATCATCGTCTCGCTCTTGTCTATGCTCTTGTCGCCAAGCATCTGTGCGGCGAGCGAGATGCTCGATATGGGAGTCTTGAACTCGTGGGTCATGTTGTTGATGAAGTCGTTCTTCATCTCCGTGTCGCGCTTCTGGCGCACGATGAGCCACACCGTGAAGCAGAACGTGAGGAACAGCACCAGCGTGAACCCCATCAGTGGCATCACCGAGCGCGCCACGCCGCGGATGTAGCTGTCCATCTCCGGGAAGTGCACGCGCAGGATGCCACGCTTGGGCGACGGGTCGTTGCGGAAGAGCGTCTGCGAATAGCTGTTGGCCGAACCCTGGTCCGTGTAGTCCTCACAGCGATACACCTCCTGGCCGTTGGCATCGAGCACCAGGAAATGGTAGTGGAGCTGCACGCCGCCGGCCTCCAGCTCGGAGCGCAGGTTGGAGTCCAGGAGGCGGAAATCGACGCGCTCGGCAAAGTCCTTCTTGCTCGCGCTGTACAGGATGGTATATACCACCTCGTCGAGCACGCCCTTCTGATAGAGGTAGGCGTTCTTCACGAACTCCTGAAAACGCCGGTTGGCACCCGCGATGCCCACCGCCGGGCGCAGCGACAGCGCCTTGGGCAGCGTGGAGGGGTGGCGCGCCTGTGTCTGCAGCTTGAAGGGGGTGGTGGCGCTGTCGCCCAGTGCCAGCATCTCCTCGACATACACCTTGTCGGCCCCGGGAGCCAGGTTGTCGGCGTCGTAGCCTGTCTGCGTGGCCACCTTCTCCAGGTAGCGGAACGTCTCATTGCGCTCCAGGTCGCGGCTCGTCTGGTCCAGGGCGCGGAGCACTGTCTCGTCGAACTGCTCCTTGCGCATCTTCACCATGGAGGTGATGATGCGGCCCTGCAGCAGAAGAAGGCCGAAGAAGGAGATGCCTATGACAAGGCTGATAAGGGCTATAGTTGTGCGTTTCATGGTGCAAAGATAGCCACAACACCGCTTACGCCCAAACAGCGGAGGGTGCATAGCTGCCATTCTTTTAACATCCTTAACACAAAAGAGCTTCTGACGGTGCAAATATGCATACTCAGGCATGCTGCGCCCAAAACGATGCTGCGGTGGAGGGTGCTGGGACATAGCGAGCACCCCTCGGATACATGAGAGTGATAGTATGTGAGTCCACTTGAAAACGTCCTGCGCTCGGCCCGCAGGGACGCTATACTTAGAGAAAGGACTATAAGCACTTAGCCTATGGCAGCGCCCTGGGTGATAATCAGATAGCTATAAGACGCTTTCAGCGTCTTGGTGGTGCGATAGCGGATAATCATTGCTGAATTGTGGTCACGTGTGCAGAAATGCATGAATATTTTTGGCCATTCGTCGCCTTTGTCGTACCTTTGCAGCGCAGTCTGGCACAACCACGGCGGCTGCCTTGCAAGCACCATGTCTAATCTCATTGCCATCGTGGGGCGTCCCAATGTGGGCAAATCCACGCTTTTCAACCGTCTGACCAAGACCCGCCACGCCATCGTCTCCGAGGAGGCCGGCACGACCCGTGACCGCCAGTACGGCAAGTGCGAATGGGTGGGAAGGGAGTTTTCCGTTGTCGATACCGGCGGATGGGTTGTCAACTCTGACGATATCTTCGAGGAGGAGATACGCAAGCAGGTGGCGCTGGCCACCGACGAGGCCGACATCATCCTCTTCCTCGTGGATGTCAACACGGGCGTCACAGACTTGGACGAAGCTGTGGCCGGCATACTGCGCCGCGCGGCCAAGCCCGTCATCCTCGTGGCCAACAAAACCGACAACGGCGACCAGCAGTGGCTCGCTGCCGACTTCTACCGCCTGGGGCTGGGCGACCCGTTCTGCATCAGCGCCGCCACGGGCAGCGGCACGGGCGACCTCCTGGACCTCGTGCTGGAGAAGCTCCCGGCAGCCGACGAACTCTCGACGGCCGAGCAGTTGCCGCGCATAGCTGTCGTGGGGCGGCCCAATGTGGGCAAGAGCAGCCTCACCAACGCCTTCATCGGCGAGGACCGCCACATCGTAACCGACATTGCCGGCACCACGCGCGACAGCATCTACACGCGCTACAACAAGTTTGGCTTCGACTTCTACCTTGTCGATACCGCAGGCATACGCCGCAAGACAAAGGTGAGCGAGGACTTGGAGTTCTATAGCGTCATGCGCAGCATACGCGCCATCGAGAACAGCGACGTGTGCATACTCATGCTCGATGCCACACGCGGCATCGAGGCTCAGGACCTGAGCATATACCAGCTCATACAGCGCAACCAGAAGGGTCTTGTCGTGGTGGTCAACAAATGGGACCTGGCAACCGACAAGAGCAACAAGGCCATTAAGTATTTCGAGGACACCATACGCGAGCGCATGGCACCCTTCACCGACTTCGAGATCATCTTTGCCTCGGCACTCACTAAGCAGCGCATCTTCCGCGTGCTGGAGCTGGCGGCCGAGACATACGCCCACCGCACGGCGCGCGTGGGTACCACACGCCTCAACGCCGAGATGCTCCCCCTCATCGAGGCATATCCGCCACCCAGCATGAAGGGCAAATACATTAAAATCAAGTATTGCTCGCAGTTGCCCGACACGCGCATACCCTCCTTCGTGTTCTACGCCAACCTGCCGCAGTACATCAAGGAACCCTACCGACGCTTCCTTGAGAACAAGATTCGCGAACGTTGGAATTTCACCGGCACGCCCATCAACATCTTCATACGTCAGAAGTAGGGGCGCGGCCACCACACACCAACCTTAGCGCATAACCACGCGCCGCCCATGGCAGACGTAGATGCCGGGTCGCGCGTGGCGGGCATCCACACGCCGCCCGGCCAGGTCGTAGAGCGGCGCGTCTGTGTGCGCCATGTCGGGCTGTGGCGTGGTGGGCAGGGCTTCGATGCCGTCGGCGGGCTTGCGTCGCTGATACACGCGGACGTAGTCGAAGCGCGTCTCGTAGGTGTGGGAGGTGTCTGCGGCCCGCGCCCAGGAGCCGTCGCCCACGCTTTGGTTGAGGATGATGTAGAAGGGGTGGTCGAAGGGCCACTGCCCCTGTGCCGCGGCCTGTGCGCTGGTGCTGCGCGGGTATCTGCCCACGACTTTGCCATCGACGGTGAAGGTGAGCGCGTCGGCCGTCCATTCGAGGGCATAGACGTGCCACTGCGAGATGGTCACTCGCTCGGAGAAGGAGCTGACGGGGTCCGAGCGGTGGTTGAGGTCGTAGGTCCAGTGTGTGTGCACGGTGTGGTAGGCCGTTGGCTGCACGTCGATGCTCTCGAAGATATCTATCTCGCCAGCATTGGGCCAGGAGGCGCATGGCGGCTGCGGCATCATCCATGCAGCGGGGAAGCTGCCGTTGAAGGGACTCACGCGCAGACGCACCTCCACACGTCCGTAGGTGAAGGAGAAGAGGTCCTGTGTCTCCACGGCTCCGGTGAGCATTGGCACGGGGTCGGCCGTGGTATCGGGGTTGGGTATGGCTCGGCAGATGAGGCATCCGTTCTTGATTACCGCCACCTCGGGTGCGTCGCTGACCCATCTGTTCCACGTCGAGCGGCGCCGTGTGCTTGCCTTCCAGCGCGTGGGGTCTGGCTGGCTGCCGTCGGGCAGGTCGAATTCGTCGGCAAAGACGAGTTCGTAGTCTTCGTCGGCGGTCTGTGCCGCCACGCTTGATGCTGCCATCACGGCTGCCATGAGGGATGTGAGGAGTAAGGTCTTGTGCATGGGTCGAAAGAGGTTGGGGATTGTCGTCGCAAAAATACCACAAAAGTTCGGAAGCGCCAAGGATTCTGCCATCTTTTTTTGCCGACACGCGACGCAAACGCCCTGCCGCGGGCGGCCAGCGTCGCTATGGCGCGTTTTGCGTGCGCAGCGACTGGTGTGTGACGATGGCCAGCACAGCCATGAGGGCCACACACTGCGCAAGCGAGGGCAGCATCTGCGGCAACTGCCTCACGAGCAGCACCGCCCTGACCACCAGCGTGGCGGCATCGAGATGCATGGCGGCGATGTCTATGGCGGGTGGTCGTGTGGCGAGGATGAAGGCCGCCAGTGCTGTCATGGCGACTATGGCAACGATGTTGGCCGTGCGGCGCAGTCGCCGCAGTCGTGCCACCTCGCTGCTGGCTGTCAGACGGCTCATGACGCGATTGGTGAAGCCGTCGTCGGCCACGGGTTGTCGCGCCTGGTCGAAGAAAGAGGAGAGTAGTTCGTTGTCGGTCATTCTATGCATTGTGGTGATGTGGTGATATGTTCAGTTGTAGCCGTTGTTGCGCAGGTATGTGGCCAGTTTCTGCTTACCGCGCAGCAAGTGGCTCTTCACGGTGTTGGCCGTGACGCCGGTGATGCGCTCGATGTCGCCTATGCTGTGGCCCTCGATGCACTGCAGGGTGACACACGTGCGCTCCATGTCGGAGAGCACTGCCATGGCGGCATCGATGTCCAAGGCGAGGGTGTCAGGGGCGTCGGCAGCCGCGTCGGCATCTGCCACCGGTTGCTGGGCATAGCGCGCCGCCCTGCGGCGTTCGTCGAGGAAGACCCTGTATGCAATGCTGAGGAGCCATGTGCGGAAGCCCGCTGTCTGCCTAAAGCCCCCGATGCCCTGCCAGGCGCGGATGAACGTCTCCTGTGCCAGGTCGTCGGCCAGCATGGCATCGCCTTGGCAGAGCCTGAGCAGCGTGCGCCTGACGGCCTCCTGATGGCGTTGCACCAAGAGGCCGAAGGCACGCTGGCTGCCAAAGGCCGCCACTTGCGCCGTCAGGGCTATGTCGGTGAGTGTGTTCACGAGTGAGGGGTCACTTGGCGTAGTTGCCGTCCTCGGCGCTGGTGGCGGGGCTGTCGCCGTCTGCCGCCACGTCGCGCGGTTGACGGTAGTAATTGTCCTTGGGCTTCGAGGAGTAGGCAATGACAAGCTTTGCCACACCGAGACATGCCACGAGGGCACCGATGCCCCAGAAGCCGTCCCACCCTATCGCGCAGAAGAACACGATGAGGCCCACGCCGAGGCAGCACTGGCGCACACCGCTCATCCACGTCTCGCGGTTCTCGGCGGCTACGCCATCCACGGTCATGGTGGCAGCAGCGGCGGCACCACTGGCAGCTGCATCGGCGGCTCCGTCGGTGGCGTTCCCGTCGGTGGCGGTGGCAGCGTGCGGCGTTGTTGCACCTAGGTCGCCCGGCCGCCTCTGGCGCACGCCGCGGTCGTTGCGCACGATGAGGTAGATAATGAGGGCGGCAATCCACAGCGGCGCCGTGACAATGCCTATGATGAGTGCCACGACCATGAGTGCCACGACGATGGCCAGCAGACCTGCCATGATGCCGAGGCCACCGCCCAGCAGACGGCCCCACCACGTGTCGCCGAAGTCGAAATGGAAACTTTTGGTGACGTCGCTGATGAAGTCATCGATGTCATCCTCGGCAAGCACGATGCTGTCGGCATCGACGCCATCATAGAGGAATGTGGTGTCATCGGCCAGAGCTTCAAGGGAGTCGCCCATGCGCTCCAGCTCGTCGCCCATGGCTTCCAGCTCGTCGCCAATCTGCTCGGCCCGCGAGGGGGCGGTGAGCGCCGACGTGGCCATCTGCATGCCCTTGCCGGCCATGCGTCCCCCCTGCTTTACCATGGCTTTCACCACGTCGCGCTGCTGCTTCGTGGCCGGGCGGCCGTTGACGGTGACGCCATGTATGGCCACCGTCACCCCCTTGTCGTGTGCCTTGGTCTGCGTGGCCACGGAGTCGGTGGCGGTTGCGGCACGCATCGTCGCCCCTGGCACGGCGGCCATGAGCATCGTTGCAGCGATGGCTGCCAGCATTGTGCTTCCTATCGGGCATCGGCCCGGTTGATGTTGTTGTGTAGTTGCTGTCATAATGTGATGTGAGTTTAGGTTGTTGTCTGCCTAATAGACGTCGGCGCAGGGCCGTAGGTTGCGCGGCAGTGCGTCAACAGAGGCACAATTAACAATCCTTAACTCATCACCCCGCCATCACCCTTTGCCCATGTCGCCCGATATGCGTACTTTTGCGGCCACGCTATCAGCACACTTAGCATGAGAACACTCTGTCTTGCAGCATCGCTGCTCATTGCCATGCCGGCCGTGGCCGCGTGGCTCATCGAGGCCGAATCGCCGGCCACACGCGTGCTCCTTCGCGCCGACACCCTCGACATCACTTCCCCGCGCGGCTTGTCGCTGTGGTGGGACGAGGAGCTGACGGCTCCCTGCACGATCGAGTACCGCGCATGTGTGGTCGTGGCCGGAGGACCTTGCGACCGCCTCTCCGACCTCAACAGCTTCTGCATGGCCACGGAGCCACGCCCCGGCGCTGCGCCGCGGCCGCCCATGGCTGGCATGGCTGCGCGCGGCGGCCGCTTTGCCGAGAGCTACCGTCTGCAGTGCTACTACCTGGGCTATGGCGGCAACCACAACACCACGACGCGCTTCCGCCGCTACGACGGCGACACGCTGGCCGTGGCCGATGCCTCGCGCCGGCCCGCCATCCTCGTGGAGCACACCGACGCTGCCCACCTCCTGCGCCCCAACCATTGGTACAGCGTGCGCATCGACATCGGCGCCGACGGCCGCGTGTGCCACCACATCGACGGCGAGCTAATCGCCGACTACCTCGACCCGCAGCCACTGCGCCGCGGGTGGTTCGCCTTCCGCACCACATGGAGCCACACGCGTCTCACGGCATTCGCCGTCACTCCACAGGCTCCAGGCTCCAGGTGAACATGTCGCCCGCCGCCGGGGTCTCATCGGCGTAGATGATGGCGTTGCCCGTGGGTGAGGCAAGCCACCAGGCACGGCCGCTGCGGCCACCGTTGCGTATGGCGAAGCGTCCGCTGGCATCGTCGCGTATGATTTCGTAGGTGTTCCATTCCCGGTCGTAGGCATTGGTGCCGAAAGCCCCCAGCTCGTTGAGATAGCGGCGCGCCTGATTGTTGGTGATGGCATAGCGCCCCGTCGCGGCGTCGTAGGCCACCGTCCATTCCTGTGTCTGCGGGTTCACGGTGTTGCGTTTGCGTGCGAATGTGGCCTTGGCTCCGGGCTTAGTGTAGTCGGGGTCGGTGAGATAGCGCCCGGCGGCATCGCGGATGAGGTAAGTGCCGTTGGCCAGCACCTGCTGCGGGAACACCTCGAGGCGGTAGTCGTAGCGTTCCTTGTAGCTCGCGATGAGCGAGGCCACGCGCTCGCGCAGCCAAGGCTCGATGTGGCGCGAGGCCACGGCCGGCTGCGCCACCTTGATGCTGCCGCGGAAGTCGCGCGAGCGCAGCGCCTCCTGCTCCTGTGTCATGGAGGCATAGTGCTCATAGAGCTTCACGAAGCTCTCCTTGTTACCCTCGATGAGCTGGCGGCTCATCATCAGCGACAGCAGCCCGCGGTTGGCCGTGAGGCGCATGGCCAGCACCCACGGCTCTATCTCGCGCCACAGGTATGTCTCGACGTTGCCATGCTCCAGCTCCGTGGCGGCGCGCGCCATGGCCGAGAAATAGGCACCCAGGGCCTGCTCGTCGGCGCCCGCTGCCGTGAACCCCGCCGACTCGGCCTCGCGGCGCAGGCCGTGGGCCGTGGGTCCGAGGTCCACGTTGTTGTCGCAGAAGAGGCGAAACGCCTCGGCATGTGCCGGCACGAGGTGCGCCGTAGCCTGCAGCCACGATGTCTCGGCATCGTAGTGTGTGGTGTTCCAGGTGTAGTCGGCGATGCTGAAGAGCGAGACCTTCGATGCCTCGCAGTACTCCATCGGGTTGGCGCAGAAGCCGCTCACCAGTGGTGCTATGTCGAGGCCGTTGCCCCATGTGGGCCCCATCAGCAGGTGGTCGATGCAATAGTCGTTGACGGGATAGTTCAGCCACACGTATGCTTTGCGGCGCAGCTGTGCGTTGACCCATTCCATGTCCTCGCGACCCACCATGTCAACCACCGTCGCACCCGTCCACATCACCCGCACCGACGCATCTAAGTGCGTGCCAAGCGTCGCGAGATAGTCGCCATGCGACCAGCTGCGGTTGTATTGCGTGGGACACATCATCAGCGCATCCACGTCCGCGTGCCGGCGCACGAAGCTTTCGGTGAGGTAGTTGAGAAGCCCCGCCTGTTTGTCGCCGCGTGTGCCCTCGCCGCTGATGTCGTCGAAGAAAACGCAGAACGACCTCACGCCCAAACGGTACATGGCCTCGCACTTGCGCACGAGCGCCACGCTGTCGCTGCGCTCCCAGCGTATGTCGCCGCCAGGGTGCACAGCCCACACGAATTTCACACAGTGGCGCCGCGCCGCG
>JAFSVI010000126.1 GCA_017445145.1 Bacteroidaceae bacterium
GCGCCGCCATGGTCAGAAACGGATGGTGTAGTGGTAGCTCAGGCCGCCGCTGAAGCCGTGGCCGTGGACCAGGATGGCCTGAGCAAAGAGGTGGCGCCACAGCAGCACGTCGGCACCGACATTCACGCCCACGCCATCCCACTCCAGCGCCACGCGCAGCGGGCGGAAAAAACCGGGGCGCAGCGTCACGCCGCCCGACACTCCACGGCGGTCCTTGTTCTCGGTCCACGGGTAGTAGCGGTAGGCCAGATGCAGGCCCAGCTCGTAGCCGCTGATGTCAAAATGCTTCGACGCGACGGCATACACGTTGAAGAAATAGTTGGTCTTCTCATTCCGGCCCATGAAGCTGAGGTACACGTCGTCGCTGCCAACGGCCAGCGCAGGCCACCAGCGACCCTCGTACAGGGGCGTCACCTTCACGTTGAAGTGGCGGTCCTCGTTGTTCAGCGCGCTGTTGCTGCGCGTCTTCATGAATGTGGCCGAATACGACGCCTCCAGCCAGCGGAACGCCGTGATGGCCACGAAGTAGCCGCCGGTGTTGTAGTCGCGACGCTGGGTGTATTTCGATGGCAGGAAATCCTTGTGGAGGAAGAAGCCGCCGCCGCGAAACGTGCCCGCCGAGTCCGTTTCGGCCGTGGGCGTGGACAGCAGGCCCGTCATGCCGTGGAACTCCTGTGCCGACAATGGGACACACGCCGCAACAAAGCCCGCCACCACAATGGCCGCCAGGCGGCGCAGTGGGCGAAGCAGCGGCATCGCGGTGAACAAATTGGTTGTCGTTGGCCGGAACATCAGTGGGGTGGAGTGGCGTTTGGTGCTCAACACGGCGGCAAAGGTACGATTTTCCCAACTAATAACAAAGCTTTTTGCCACAGAAAAGTGATAAAAGCTGACAAACACCCAACTGCGACACCGCACACAAGCCCCTGCAACCTGACCAGACAAGCCCTGTGGACCGCACGCAAATGCCCCTGTGGACCGCACGCAAATGCCATGGCGCCCCACCGATGAGCCGCTGAAAAAATGTTGCAATTTACTAAAAGTATAGCGGGTACACAGCTTGACGTAGGTCAAGAAAACGCTCGGGGGGGGTAAATAATGGTTTTGAGCCATTGCACAAAAGGCCCAATGTCCGTATATTTGCATTTCCAAAGGGATGACACTAACGGATTAGTAATTTTAATGCTGCCACTCAGATGTTTAGGTCGAGAATGTTCATAATGTACGCTGCACTTGCTGTATTGCTGCCGCTCGAGGCTACGGCACAAGCCACCTCCATGGCGGAGCTGCGCGACGTTACGGGCATTGTCATCCCTGGCGACGTGAGCATCACGCACCTGGCCGACGAGCTGTGGCTGCAGATGCCGCTCTCACTCTATGGCCGCAAGCTGCCGCGGCGCCACACTCTCACCGTCACGCCGCGCCTTGTCGCCGACACCGACTCCACCGACTTCCCCGAGCTGGTCATCTACGGCCGCTGGGCATACTACGACCGCGTGCGCCACGCCAGCACGGCCGCATGTGCCGCGCCTCCCGCGCTCCACTGCATGGCCGACGAGGCTGCCAATAATATAATAAGGTATGCGCGCGCGATGGAGTACCGCCCCTGGATGGCCGCCGCCACGCTCTATGCCGTGTGCCGCCAGACGGATGCCTGCGGCAATGTCGTGCGCCAGTGGCGCCAGACACTGCTGGCACCGACCACACTCGTGCGCGAGCACACCACCACCACGCTGGCGCCCGCGCCCGTCGTCGTGCAGCCCACCACCACGCGCGACGTGGAGCTGCAGCAGCGCCAAGGCTCGGCCTACGTGGATTTCCCCGTCAACCGCGTGGAGCTGCTGCACGACTTCCACGACAACCAGCGCGAGCTCGACCGCATCTGCTGCCTCATCGACAGCCTGCGGGCCGACACCACACTGGCCATGCAGCACGTAACCCTCACCGGCTACGCCTCGCCCGAGGGCACATACGCCAACAACGAGCGCCTGGCGCGAGGACGTGTCCACGCCATGCGCGACTACATCACCGCCCACTGCGCACTCCCGGCCGACATGGTCAGCACAGACTATGTGGCCGAGGACTGGCGCGGACTGCGCACCTACGTCGAGGCATCCACGCTGCCAGGGCGCGACGACCTGCTGCGCCTCATGGCGCAGCCCGACGACCCCGACGCGCGCCTCGCCGCGATGGCTGCCCGCTTCCCCGCTGCCTACCGCCACCTGGCCGACAGCGTGTTCCCGCGTCTGCGACGCACCGACTACCGCATTGACTACGTCATGCGCCACACCGTGGAGCGCACGGCGACGCTGCCCACACCTGCCGTGGCACCCACGCCCGCCACCACCACCACCGGCACCGAGACCACTACCACCGCCATGCTCCCCATGGCCGATGCCACCACCGCGCCAGATGCCACCGACCGCAGCCTACACACCTACCGCCCACTCTTCGCCCTGAAGAGCAACGTCCTCTTCGACGCGCTTATGGCGCCCAACATCGAGGTGGAGGTCCCACTGGGCCGCCGCCAGCGCTGGAGCCTCATGGCCGAGGTGTGGTGCCCATGGTGGCGCCTCGGCTACAACGCCGCCGGCAAGGCCAACGCCTACTACCGCAGCGACCAGCGACCCACGCGCCATGCCTACCAGCTCCTCACGGTGGGCGTCGAGGCGCGCTACTGGCTCGCACCGCCATGCGACGCCGCGCGACCCACACTCACAGGAGCCTTTGTCGGACTCTATGCCGCCGGCGGCAAGTACGACCTGTGCTACGACGGCGACGGCCGACAGGGCGAGTTCACCAGCATGGGCATCAGCGGTGGCTACGCATGGCCTCTCTCGCGCCACTGGAACCTGGAGCTGTCCGCCGCCGTGGGCTACATCGGCGGACCACAGGTGCGCTACCAGAACGAGTTCGACGACGCACGCCTCATCTACCGCAGCCACCAGGACCACTGGCACTACTTCGGACCCACCAAGGCCAAGGTCACGCTCGTTTGGCTCATCGGAACAACAAACAAGAAAGGAGGTGTGCTGTGATACGCTGGCCGCATAGAATGCATAGTATGTATAGGTTGTCTAGTCTATCTGGATTGTCCAGTCTATCTACACTCCTCCTTGCCCTCCTCCTCACCTCATGCCGCTATGAGGTGGAGCTATACGACGACGGCAAGTCCGACATCAACATGACCTTCGACTGGATGACGCGCTTCCGCGAATACCCCGACGGCATGTCCGTCATCATGGCGCGCGACGGCGACGCCTTCACATACTTCGACGCCACTAACAGCGTCGATGCCATGCGTCTGCGCCTGGAGTCCGGCGAGTACAAGCTAACCGTCATGAACCGTACCTTCGCCGAGTTCGGCACCATGCAGTTCTACCAGCGAGGCAGCCACGACGGACTCTACGCACAGTCCAACACCTGGACACAGAACCAGGAGCAGGCGTGGGACGAGGGGCGCATCTACCTCGACGAACCCGAGCGCATAGGCGTGGCCGTGGATACCTTCCTCGTGCCGCACACCATCGACGAGTATGAGTTCCGACCCTGGCGCGACATGCCGCAGGACAACACCGTGCACCTCGAGCTGCCGCAGGTCATTCAGCCCATGACCACCACCCTGCGCATACGCTGCAAGGTCATCAACATACAGTACATGCGGGCCGTGGAGGGATACATCGCAGGCCTGGCCGACGGCTTCCTCCTCAACCAGTGGTGGCGGCGCACACAGACGGGCACCATCAAGCTCGAACACTGGCAGAGCAGCGACCGCAAGTGGGAATACACCGGCGCCACACGGGCCGACGACACACCCACCGACAGCATCTACACCGGGTGGATACACACCGAGGTGGAGACATTCGGACTGCCACACGGACGCGAGCTGCTGCGATGGCGCACACCAGAGGCCAATATCATCGTACTGCACTTCACACTCATCGACGGCACCACCATCAACTTCTCATACCCCGTGGGGAAACTCATACACTATGCCGGCGACGACGGACTGACGGAGCACTTCGACCGCAGCGACGTTTCCCTCGAGCTTGACCTCGAACTCGTGGCACCATTCATAGCACAGGAACCCGCACTGCCATACTCACAGCCCGAGGGAACAGGGCAGTTCGACGCCGAGGTGGAACCATGGTCCGAGGAGGAGGACATCACCATATCATTCTAACCATCTGCATATATTCACACCATTCACTAACATATTCATAATTAACCCGAGTATTAACAAAAACTTTTACAACAATGAAGAAAAGTCTATTCATGCTCGCTGCAGCGACACTCGCTTTCGCAGCCTGCACCAGCGACGAGCTGAAGGTGACGGACAACCAGCCACAGCTAACCAACGAGCCAATGGCGGTGGCGTTCGACACATACGTCAGCAATGGGACCAGCGCACAGACACGTGCAACAAATAGCTACAGTGGTCATGGACCCTACGCCACGATTAACATGCAAGAGGAAGATGAAGGATTTGGAGTCTTTGCATCCTATTATGCGGGAACAGACAACTATATTGCTTTGGGAACTACTCCTCCATTTACAAAGCCAACTCCAAACTTCATGTACAACCAGAACGTAACATACAATGCTACCTCCACTTCCTGGACTTATACCCCTCTGATGTATTGGCCCAACCAGACGAGTGTCAATGGTGCTACGGATGGTTCTACAGACTCTCAGACGGGCAACACCGCACAGGCCGACATCTTAGACCGTGTAAGCTTCTTTGCCTATGCTCCCTATCAAAAGATAGTTGCCGATAAGACAAATGGCTTGGACAAGACGGATGGCAAGGTCTATGGGGCTACAGCTAATACACAAAAGACGGTCGGTGTAACTGAAATGATTTCCAACACAGCTACGACGACACCGCAGATACATTACGTTGTAGCAAAGGAACCTCAGTATAGCGAGGATCTCCTTTGGGCTGTAGCTCCCTATGGTGGCCTCAACTATACGGCTGTGAATGGTACTCCCGTAAAGATTGACTACGGCACCTCGTTCGTTGACATGATTAAGCCTGCCGCCAACACAAAGATCAAGTTCCTCTTCCAGCACGCCCTCAGTGCACTGAAGATGAGCATCGTGGCTGCTATAGACCAGGTTGCCCCTGGCGGCAATCTCGATTCGCAAACGAAAATCTATGTGAACTATGTCAAGCTTACGTCTGAGACAACAGGCACTAATTTCGCTACAGAGGGAACACTGAGTCTGCTGAACAGGGTCGAGGGTGGCGATTTCGTGCCCAATCTTCCTAATTGGGAGATCACCACAGGCAAGTCAGGTCCGCTCTACATAGGCGATATCGGCTTGACTCCTGTTCCGCCATCGTCTGAAGTTCCCAACATATCCATCAACCCAACCTTGCAGTCAACGAAGGATGGTGGAACCGGCTTATACAATGCCTTTGCTAATGCCGGTGTGACAAGCACTGAGGTCGGGCTGTTTGCTGCAGGCTCTGGAGGAGCAGGAGTTGATGACATGCTCATGTTCATCCCCGTGCTGCCTACGGGCTACACATACGCTGGTGCTAACCCACTGAATATTGTCGTGGAAATTGACTATGATGTCGTTACGCAGAGTGCAAATGTCTCTGGCGAGCAGGTGAAGGTAAACAATGTCATCCGCAAACGTATATCTCTGCCCAAGTACCGCAACGGCCGTATCTACAAGCTCAAGCTCATCCTCGGCGTCAGCTCTGTGCAGTTCGAGGCTGAGGCTGCCGACTGGACAACCGATGAGCAGGACATCGACCTGCCGCGTAACCTCGACTAATACGTTCCCACTCTTCCGCAAGGAAGGTACCATACTTTTCCTTTGGGGC
Source organism: Bacteroidaceae bacterium (assembly GCA_017445145.1). GTDB lineage: Bacteria > Bacteroidota > Bacteroidia > Bacteroidales > Bacteroidaceae > Physcousia. Next base: position 5,840 of record JAFSVI010000126.1, read on the forward strand.
GGCGCATGCCGCCGCCCCAAAGGTTCCCCTCATAGAATATACCTGTAGTATGAATTAATCATAATGAGCCCACTTGAAAAAGTCCCGAAGGGACGAAAAGAACACAGGGAGGGGTGAAACCCCTTCTTAGGAATCAGATAGTTACGCCTGAACCCCGAAGGGGTGAAAGAGCAGGGAGGACTTTTTCAAGTGGACTCATCATAATGATTATCCGCAAACATACAACCACATAGACCGCAAAGCGGTCTCCTCTCAATAACCGCAGGTACGAGCGCAGCGAGCACCTGCGGATAGCGAACGAACAGGAATAGCACCCTGAAAGGGTGCCCCAGCATCAGCATATCGTCGGACTCCGCATACCGCGTTGAGATAGCAATATAATTCAGCTTTCGCAAGCATGATTGCGCTGATAATAAGCCCCGTAGGGGCGAAAGAACACAGACAGGGGTGGAGCGAAGCGCAACCCCTGCTAACGGGTTCAATGTTGAATGAGTGCCCGAAGGTACGACACACCAATACAGCCAACCGTATCACCCCTTCGGGGTTCATAAACCAAACCCTAATATATCAGGGGTTACGCCTTCGGCTCCACCCCTGCCTGTAATCTTGTCACCCCTTCGGGTTTTTCCTTGCGAAACTATTAATATAATGTACGCGCGTTGAGCCATCCCCTCACGACCCGCCGCGCCCCCAAAGAAGAAAACACGCGGTACGACGCATCGTCGCA
>JAFSVI010000127.1 GCA_017445145.1 Bacteroidaceae bacterium
GCCAACATCGACGGCACCATCAAGGAGGGCGACGTCATCATCTTCTTCAACTACCGCAACGACCGCGCCAAGGAGCTGACCATCGTGCTCACCCAACAGGACATGCCGGAGCAGGGCATGCACACCATCCCGGGCCTGCAGTACTACTGCATGACGCCCTACGACGCCTCCTTCACGGGCGTACACATCCTCTTCCCCAAGGAGAACGTCGATGACACACTGGGCGAGTACATCTCGCGCCAGGGCCTGAAGCAGCTCCACACGGCCGAGACGGAGAAGTATGCCCACGTCACCTTCTTCTTCAACGGCGGCCGCGAGCAACCCTACGAGGGCGAGGACCGCATCCTCGTGGCATCGCCCAAGGTGGCCACCTACGACCTCAAGCCCGAGATGTCGGCCTACGAGGTCAAGGACAAGCTCGTAGCAGCCATCCGCGAGGACAAGTACGACTTCATCGTCGTGAACTTTGCCAACGGCGACATGGTGGGCCACACCGGCGTATATGCCGCCATCGAGCAGGCCGTGATTGCCGTGGACAAGTGCGTCAGCGAAGTAGTGGAGGCCGCCAAGGCCACCGGCGACTATGAGGTCATCATCATCGCCGACCACGGCAATGCCGACAATGCCCTCAACCCCGACGGCACACCCAACACCGCCCACTCGCTCAACCCCGTGCCCTTCATCTACGTAACGGAGAACACCGCCGCCACCGTCGAGGACGGCATCCTGGCCGACGTGGCACCAAGCATCCTGCACATCATGGGTCTGGAACAGCCTGCCGACATGACGGGTCGCTGCCTCATCAAGGACTAACCGGGGCCTCCGCCCCACAAACGCCTTACAGCTATGAAATTCAGCACACTGAGCATTGCAGCTGCAATGATATTCCTCGACGTGGCTCCCGTGCAGCCCACAGGCTGCGGCCGCGACGACGAAGAGAGCACCCGTCAGACAGAGGTGACAACCTCCAACGAGGACAACGCACAGGCCCCTGAGAGCAACAAGGCCGACATGCTACCCACCACCACCGACGCCCAAAACAGATGAAGACATCCATCCTCAGCATCATAGCCGCCACGGTCATACTCAATGTGGCCCCGGGCTATGATGCCTGCGGCAACAAGATCAAGGGCTACCATTTCGACGAGGACACCGTGGCCTACGACGCCGACAGCCTCGGCACAGCCCCCGACAGCACGAGCATCGACGCCGACACCACCGGCGTCGATGCCCCACCCACGGCATAATGCTGCACTGCTACGTCCACGTCCCCTTCTGCCGCTCGCGGTGCATCTACTGCGACTTCTTCTCGACCACACGTGAAGAGCTGACCGCGGCATACACCACGGCGCTGTGTGCCGAGATAGAGGCGCGGCGGCGCGAGCGTGTGGGCACGGACGGCGACGACGGCCGAGAGGCGTGCAACCTCACAGCCACCACCTTGTATCTCGGCGGCGGCACACCGTCGCTGCTCACCGCCCGGCAGCGCGACGCCATCGTAGGCAGCGTGGCTGCCAACTACACCCTATCGGCCGACGCCGAGCTCACCCTTGAGGCCAACCCCGACGACATCGCACATTGTGGCACACTGCGCCCGTTCAACAGGGTGTCGCTCGGCGTGCAGACCTTCGACGACACCCTCCTCCGTTTCCTGCGCCGACGCCACGACGCCGCCACGGCCATTGCCTCCGTGGGACGCCTGCGCCGCGACGGCATCCACAACATCAGCATAGACCTCATCTACGGCCTACCCGGGCAGACCATGGCCACTTGGCAGCACGACCTCGACACAGCCTTCCATCTCGGCGTGCAGCACCTCTCGGCATACGCCCTGAGCTACGAGCAAGGCACGCCGCTCGGGCGTCTGCGCGCCGCTGGTCAGCTGCGCGAAGTCGCCGACGAGACCGTGGCCGCCATGTACGATGTCCTCTGCTGCCGCGCCCGCAGCGAAGGCTACGACCACTACGAGATCTCCAACTTCGCCCTACCAGGCTATGCCTCGCGCCACAACAGCTCCTACTGGACAGGCGAGCCATACCTGGGCTTCGGACCCGGGGCACACAGCTTCGACGGCCACCGCACACGCCGCGCCAACCGCTGCGACCTCGACGCCTACATCCGCGCATGGGCCACACCGGCGACACCACATGCCGACACGGCCGACACCGAGCGCCTGACCGACGACGAGCTTTACGACGAAGCCGTGATGTGCGGCCTCCGCACAGCCGTCGGCGTGAACCTCGACGCCATAGAGGCGCGCTGGGGCAGCGCCCGACGTAGCTACCTCATGCACATGGCCCGCCGCCACCTCGATGCCGGACGGCTGCTCCTCGACGGCGCCACACTGCGCCTCAGCCGCGCTGCCATCATCGTCTCCGACGACGTTATGAGCGACCTCATGGCCGACAAATGAGGAGCGTCAAGCATCTTTTTGCACAAAATGCTTGCGCATACGCGCGCAAAAGGCTATCTTTGCCACGTTTTTGCAAGCATGAAGCATGATTTCTGTTGAGAACCTTACTGTAGAGTTCAGTGCGCGTCCGTTGTTCACGGACGTCAGTTTCGTCATCGGCGACCGCGACCGCATAGCCCTCAC
>JAFSVI010000128.1 GCA_017445145.1 Bacteroidaceae bacterium
GGCGGAACTCGCCGTAGGGGCCGCTTATGATGACCTTGTCGCCGGGTTTGAGGCTGAAGATGTATGACGATGCTATACCTGGGTTCACGTCCATGAAGCCCGGGCCTTGGTCTTTGGGCTTGAATGGCGGTGTGGCGATACGTACGTTGAGGGTGATGATGTCGCCCTCGTCGGGGTAGTTGGCCATGGAGTATGCGCGAATGGTTGCCTCGGGGTTCTTACACTTGAGGTCGAAGAGTCCGAACTTCTGCCATGCTGGCATGTAGGTGTCGCCGATGAGGCTCTTGTCGAAGTCCTTGTCGTAGTCGATGCAGTCGAACTTCGGGATGCGTATCTGGGCGTAGCTGCCAGGCTCGAAGTCCATGTGCTCGCCCGGTGGCAGTGCCACTTTGTACTCCTTGATGAAGGTGGCGACGTTGCGGTTGCCGATGACGGTGCACTCCCATTCCTTGACGCCGAGGACGCTGTCGGGCACCTTGATGCCCAGGTTGCCCTTGACTTTGCACTGGCAGCCCAGGCGCCAGCCTTCCTTGATTTCCTTGCGTGTGAAGTGGCCTTTCTCGGAGTCGAGGATCTCGCCGCCTCCCTCCACGACCTGGCACTTGCATTGTCCGCAAGAACCCTTGCCGCCGCAGGCCGAGGGCAGATACACCCCCTCCTGTGCCAGCGTGGAGAGAAGGCTGGCCCCCTGAGGCACGGACAATGTGTCCTTGCCGTTCATTGTGATGGTGACGTTACCGCTCGGTGAGAGGTACGCCTTTGCAACAAGCAGCACCACGACCAGCACCAGAATGATGCCAAGGAATACGAGGATGCTTGTGATTATTAGTGAGGTATTCATAATGTAATTTCAGGATTTGATGATTCTTGATTTAATGATTGGGCTTCGCCAAGGCTCTTGCCGGAGCAGAAGTACCCCAATCCTTAAATATGAAATCTTGAAATCTTTAAATCGGTTAGAGGTTAAGTCCGCTGAAGCACATGAACGCCATGGCCATGAGGCCCACGGTGATGAACGTGATGCCGAGGCCCTGGAGGGGTCGTGGCACGTCGGTGTATGCCATCTTCTCGCGAATGGCAGCGAGGCAAGTGATGGCCAGCAGCCATCCTATGCCTGAGCCGAGGGCGTAGGCAATGCTGTCCCACACGCTGGTGATGGCCTGTGAGTTGGTGTCGGGCATGGTCACTCGCTGCTGCATGAAGAGCGAAGCACCCATGATGGCGCAGTTGACGGCGATGAGGGGTAGGAAGATGCCGAGTGCGTTGTAGAGCGATGGGCTGAAGCGCTCGACAATCATCTCCACGAGCTGCACTATGGCTGCAATGACAGCGATGAAGAGGATGAACGAGAGGAAGCTCAGGTCAACCCCATCGACGAGGCAGTTGGGTCCGAGCACGTACATTTGCAGCAGGTAATCGACGGGCACGGTGATGAGCAGCACGAAGGTGACTGCTACACCGAGTCCGAGCGCCGTCTTCACGCTCTTGGATACTGCCAGGTAGGAGCACATACCCAGGAAGAACGCGAATATCATATTGTCCACGAATATGGAGCGGACAAATAGGCTTAATAGATGTTCCATTGTTCTTTGTTTTTATTCACGATTAGCAATTCACAATCCACAATTAACCGTGCAGGCAAGTGTGTATCGTGCATTGTTCATTGTGCATTAGACTAAATCTTTGTTATACGCGCGGTGTGCCCAGATGACGCATCCCACGATGATGAGGCTCATGGCGGGCATGGTCATCATGCCGTTGTTCACGTAGCCGTGGTCGTAGCACCACTGGGGTATGACCTGGAAGCCGAGCAGTGTGCCGGCACCGAGGAGTTCGCGCACGAAGCCCACGATGATGAGTATGATGGCATAGCCAATGCCGTTGCCAATGCCGTCGAGGAACGATGGCCACGGCTTGTTCATCATGGCGAATGCTTCGAGGCGTCCCATGAGTATGCAGTTGGTGATGATGAGGCCGACATAGACGGAGAGCTGGACGCTGACGTCGTAGGCGAATGCCTTGAGCACCTGGCTGACGATGGTGACGAGTGCTGCCACCACCACGAGCTGCACGATGATGCGTATGCGGTTAGGGATGGTGTTGCGTATGATGGATATGATGAGGTTTGAGAAGGCTGTGATGATGGTCACGCTGAGTCCCATCACGATGGCGGGTTCGAGCTGTGCCGTCACGGCCAGTGCGGAGCAGATGCCGAGCACCTGCACCACGACGGGGTTGTTCAGGTTGAGCGGTCCCACCAGTGCCTCTTGGTTTGCTTTGGATAAGAGTGCCATATCTGTTTACTATTTGACGATTTACGATTTACTATATCTGCACAGCTGGTCATTGCCCGCAGCAGGCCTTTTCGCCGTCGCAGCCCGGCTTGCCGCACGCGCCGCTCTTGTCGCACTTGCCGCTCTGGCAGCAGGGGTTCTTGTGCTGGCAGCCGTCGGCCTGTGCGGCCTCCTTCTCGGGGCATCCGCCGCACGCCTTGTCGGCCTCGGGGCAGTTGCCGCAGCCGGCCGCTTTCTCGGGGCATCCGCCGCAGGCCTTGCCGGCCTCGGGGCATCCAGCGGGCTTGGCAGCGCCCAGGGCATTGGCATACTGCTGCAGGCCGGTGAGCACCATCTCGCCCACGCCCTTCGACGTCAGTGTGGCTCCGGTGACGCCATCGACCTGTGTGTCGGCCTCGCTGGCACCTTTCTTCACCACGGTGAGCGCCACCTTGCCATCGGCGCCCATGACGGGACGGTTGGCGAACTGGCTCTGGAACTTCTCCTCCTTGATGAGTGCGCCCAAGCCGGCTGTCTCGCTCTCGTGGTCGAAGTAAGCGCCGAGCACCTTCTGCAGGTCGGGCGTCACGGCCACGTAGCCCCAAAGTCCGCCCCATAGTCCGCGACCCTTGAGGGGCAGCACGAGCGCGTCGGCTCCCTCGGCGGTCTTGGCCTTATACACGGGCAGCTTCTCGCCGATTTCCTTTGTCTCAACGTCGAAGGCGTCGGCGCCGTCGATGCGCTGTCCGTCGGGTGTGAGCACGCATGTCTCCTCGATGAGTTCGTCGTACTTGGTTCCCACCTCGCTCTTGGCCAGGCCGCGGACGTTGAGTGAAGCCAGTATCTGTGATTTCTTGTCGATATCGACGTTGGCCTTCTGCTTATCCTTGAGCGACTCGCTGACGAATGCCAACAGGAATGCAACCAGCACTACCATGACAACAGCGTAGCAGATGGTGTAAGCGTTGCTGTTGGTGTTGATGCCCTTGGATTTCACCTCCTTGATGTGGGAGGTGTCAGCGCCGCAGATAGGGCACTTGTCGGGCATGGATGCGGCTTCGAAGGTCTGGCCGCATTGACTGCATATAAATTTCTTTGCCATATCCGTTACTTGTTAATTGCGCGTTTAGCACGTTTGGAGATGTTGTGGCTCACGAAGCAGTAGTCGATGAGCGGTGCGAAGAGGTTCATGAGCAGGATGGCAAGCATCATGCCCTCGGGGTAGCCGGGGTTGAGCACGCGCACCGTCACGGCCACGAAGCCGATGAGCAGTCCGTAGATCCACTTGCCGCCCTCGGTGCGTGCGGAGGTGACGGGGTCGGTGGCCATGAACACGGCGCCGAAGCAGAAGCCTCCGAGCACGATGTGCTGGCAGGCGTCGAGTGGCGAGAGGCCCAGGGCGTTGTACATCCATCCCGTGCAAGCTCCGCCAACGAATACGCTGAGCATGGTCTTCCACGACGCCACTCCGGTGCACAGCAGCAGACATGCGCCGATGGCGATGGCGACGACCGATGTCTCACCGATGGAGCCGGGTATGAAGCCGCACACCTGGTCGCAGAAGCTGGTAGAGAGCGTGGTGGCTCCGGCGGCTATCTCGCCCAGCGGCGTGGCAGCGGAGAACGTGTCGGGCACGTCGTAGCCGAGGCCCCAGATGGCGTTCTGGGCCACCCACACGGTGTCGTCGCCGGTCATGCTGGAGGGGTATGAGAAGAAAAGGAACGCGCGCGTGATGAGCGCCACGTTGAAGATGTTCATGCCCGTTCCGCCGAAGATCTCCTTGGCGAAGATAACGGCGAAGGCGGTGGCGATGGCGAGCATCCACAGCGGTGTGTTCACCGGCACTATCATCGGTATGATGATGCCGGAGACAAGGAATCCCTCGTGGATTTCCTCGTTCTTCCACTGTGCCACGGTGAACTCTATGCCCAGACCGACGATGTAGCTGACGATGATTTTGGGCAGCACGGCGAGCAGTCCGAAGCCAAACATGCCCCAGAAGGTGGCATTGTCGAGCTGTCCGGCTGCGAGGGCGTTCTGGTAGCCCACGTTGTACATGCCGAAGAGCAGTGCGGGCACCAGTGCGATGACAACGAGCGACATGATGCGCTTGCTGTCGATGGCATCGTGGACGTGTGTGCCGCAGCGCCCGGCGGTGGTGTTGGGCACGAAGGCAAACGTCTCGAAGCCATCATAAAGCGAACGGAAGGCGTGTAGCTTGCCACCCTCCTGGAAGTTCGGCTTTATGTTGTCGAAGAATTTCCTTAAACTATTCATAGTTTACGAATGTGAAGTGTTAAATGATAAATGTAAAATCATAGAATGTCGCATGTTGCTGGGTCGAAGCTCTTTGCATTCTACGTTTTACATCAACGCCGAAGCGTTAAGCGTTTTCCTTGCGCAGAATGTCCAGGCCCTCGCGCACGATGCGCTGCAGCTCGAGCTTGGAGCTATCGACGAACTCTGCGATGGCGAAGTCCTCGGGTGCCACCTCGTAGATGCCCAGCGCCTCCTGGCGGTCGATGTCGCCGGCGATGATGGCCTTGACGAGGTATCCGGCATATATGTCCATGGGGAACACGCTGTCGTACTCGCCCGACATGATGATGTGGCGCTCGCCGCCCTTGACGCGTGCGTCGAGGGTGTATTCGGCCGACTTGGGTCGCAGCCAGCTGAAGTAGCTTCGGCTGGTGGAGAACTCCTTCAGTCGTGGGGCTATCCATCCGAGCATCTCGTGGACGTCGTCGCCCTCGGGGATGACGGTGACCTCCGTGGCGTGGGCTGCGAGGAATCCTTCCATGTCGGTCTTCACGCCCACCATGGGGTTGCCGTTGATGATGCGCAGGCTCTTGCCGGAGGCTGTCTGCCCGGCGAGGATGCTCTTGATAGGCTGGCCGACGAGCGTGCGTGCGTACTTAGGAGCCTTCACCTCGCTGCCGGCCACGGCCACGGTGCGTGTGAGATCGACCTTGCCAGAGAGCGCCAGCCGCCCGACGAAGATCACCTCCTCGGCTCCCATGGTCCACACCACCTCACCCTTGTTGATGGGCGAGACGTGGTTGATCTGCACGCCGACGTTGCCGGCCGGTGCGGGACCGTCGAAGATGGTGATGGTGCAGTCCTTGGCGCCTGTCAGGGCGGCAGCCTTCTGCTTGGCGCTGATGCCAAGGTGAACCTTGGCAATCTTGGCCAGCAGCGACAGGCCTGCCTGCCACTCCTTCTCCTGCCCTTGAAGCACATACTCGAAGTCCTGTGCCAGAGGCATGGAGTTGAATGCCGAGACGAAGATGGCCTTGGGCTTGTCCTCGGGGTTGGCCACGACGTCGTAGGGGCGCATGCGGAAGAAAGCGAACAGTCCGCTGGCGAGCAGCAGCTTCAGCGGGTCCTTCTCGGCGAAGGTTGCTGCCTCCTGGCGTCCGTCGGCATCCACGCGCACACTGAGCACCTTGCGGCGCTCGCCTCGCTCGACGCATGCCACCTTTCCGCTGACAGGCGAAACGAACTTCACTTCGGGATGCTGCTTGTCAACAAACAGGGCATCCCCGACCTTGACGCTGTCGCCCTCCTTGACCACGACCTTGGGTTTCATGCCACCGAAATCGTCGGGAACCAGTGCATACTGGCCCTCGACTTTTGTCTGCATGGTCTCCAAGCTCGCCTTGCCCTTGAGGTTTACGTCCAGGCCTTTGCGTAACTTGATTACATTTGCCATATAATAGGGATTAAAAATAAAAGGTTTTTGCAAAAAACTGCGCAAAAGTAGCGAATTTTGGGCAACTGCGGCACATAATTGCCCAACTATTTTGCGCGAAAGTGCGAAAAAGTGTACTTTTGTGCTCGCAAACACCTCTTTTGCCTATCAGAATAGTCAGGAATATAGTCCGCATATTGGTCGGCGTGACACTGGGCACCTACCTGCTGCTGCTCTTGCTGACCAACATCCCCTCCGTGCAGCAATGGACGGCGGCACGTGTGGCGCGTGTGCTGAGCGACGAGCTTCAGACGCAGGTCTCGATGAGCAACGTCCGCCTCGGTCTCTTCAACCGCGTCGTTGTCGATGACGTCTTGCTGTGTGACCTCAGCGGTCGCCCCATGCTCACAGCGGCGCGCGTTGGTGCGAATATCGACCTTTTCGAGCTTATGGAGGGGCGCATCCGCATCTCGTCGGTGCAGCTCTATGGCTACGACATCCGCCTTCGGCGCGAGGCCCCCGACCAACCCTACAACTTCCAGTTTGTCATCGACCATTTTGCGTCGGCCGACACCGCCGCCTCGCCGCCCATAGACCTGGCTGTGAGGAGCATCATCGTGCGCCGCGGCACGCTGCGCCACGACCTGATGTGGCAGCCCGCCGTCCCGGGCTTCGACGCGGCGCATCTGCTGCTGCGTAACCTCAGCATGAAGGCCTCGCTCAACCTGCTCACCCCCGACAGCATAAGCCTCGACGTCAGCCGCTTGTCGTTCTTGGAGGCCAGGAGCCGCTTCGCGCTCCGCGACCTCGACCTCAGCCTCGAGGCCACGCCCACCCACTGCCGCGTCACGGACCTTGTCGTGCAGCTGCCAGCGAGCCGGCTGGCCATGGCCGAGCTGCGTGCTGCCTACACCATGCCCGACACCGCGCTGACGCTCGCCCAGTGGCTGCCGCAGGTCAGCGCCGAGGCCGACCTCGACGTGCGCCTGACGCCCGCTGACCTCGCACCCTTCGTGCCTGTGCTCGGCCGCCACACCGAGGCTCTGACGCTCGCCGCCCGCGCCCGGCTTGCCGATGCCCGCCTCACGCTCTCCGATGTGGCTGTGCGCGCCCCGGGCCTGCATCTCGATGCGTCGGGCAGCGTGCGCCTCGTGCCGGAGCTAGCGGCGGCCGCCGACGTGCAGCGCCTCAGCGTCAGCGGTGCCACGCTTGCCGACATACTCGCCACATTCGGCACCCCCGAGGCCGGAGGGCTCGTCGTACCGCAGCTGGCAGCCACGCTCGCCCGCCTGGGCGACGTGGAGTTGCGCGCCGAGGGTAGCTACAGCCCCTCGCTGGCCGAGGCCAAGGCCGAGGTGCTGACGGACGTGGGCGCCGTCACGCTCGATGCCACCCTTGCCGGCGGCGATGCCCTGCGCGCTCACGTGGAGACTGCCGACGTGCGCCTGGCGGCGCTGGCCGACAGCGCTGCCGCCGTGGGCATCGACCACGTCAGCCTCGTGGCCGACGTGGAGGGCAGCCTCGGGCGCCGCGAGCTGCGCGGGCATGCCGAGCTGGCGGACCTCGGCCTGGGCAACCACGTCATAGGCCACGCGCGCCTCGATGGCGCCGTCAGCCCCACGCATCTCGGCGCCACGCTTGCCGTCGTTGACGACGAGGTGGCTTTCAACCTCATCGCCGACCTGCGCTGTGACCAGGGGCTGAGCCTGGCCCCAGAGCGCATCACCGCCACGCAGGGCAGCGTCATCCTCCACGACCTGCGCCTGGCCCTCGGCGAGCGGCGCCTGCGCCTCAACGACCTCACGCTCCACAGCTACCTCGACAGCGCCGGCCAGCACATGGAACTCATGGGCGACTTCATCGACGCACATGCCGATGGGCGCTTCACACCGCAGTCGCTCGCTGCCACCACGCGCCAGCTCCTACACCGTGCACTGCCAACGCTGGTCACGCCGCCCACCGCCGCCGCCGACACGACCTCGACCGACGACTTCGCCTTCATCGTGCAGCTCTGGAATACCGACCCGCTGCTGGCGCTAACCGACGTGGACCTGCGCCTGCCACAGCCCGGCACCGTGAAGGGGCGCGTGCGCGGCGCCGACGGCACAATGGAGCTTGAGGCCGACTTCGCCCACGTGAGCTATGGCAGCGAACACCTCACCGACGTGCGCCTACGTGCCCAGGAACAGGCCGACAGCATAGCCCTCGCACTGAGCATGATGCGCCAGATGGACGAGGGACCCGTGAGCCTCACCCTCGACTGCGGCGCCGCGGCCGACCGCCTCCGGGCCACCGTGGGATGGGACACCGGTCGCACGCCCACGCTCCACGGCCGCCTGGCGGCAGAGACCACCTTCCGGCGTGGCGACGGCGGCGGCCTGGAAGCCCACATCAGCGTGCTGCCCACCGAGGTCAACATCTCCGACACCATCTGGCACGTGCGCCCGGCCATCGTCAACATCCACGACGGCGCGGCGGCTGTCATAGGCTTCGAGGTGGCTGCCGAGGGACGTCACCTGCGCATCGACGGCCGTGCCGGGCCGTCACCCACCGACACGCTCTTCGCCAGTCTCCGCGACATCGAGCTGCAGTATGTGTTCAACCTCATCGACTTCCACGACGTGGAACTCGCCGGCCTGGCATCGGGTACCGTCGCCGCCCACGACCTCTTCACGGCTCCCGTCGTCGATGCCGACCTGCGCGTGCCCGACGTGCATCTCAACTACGGCTCTCTGGGCAACCTGCACGTCGTGGGCGGCTTCGGGCGCCGCGGCACCACCACCATAGACCTCGACGGCTATCTCGACGACCCGCGCACACACCTCGTCACGCGTGTCAACGCGCTCATCACCCCGGGCCACGGCCCAGGCAATGGCATCGACCTCAACGTCTTTGCCAACCGCACCAACATCTATTTCATCAACTTCTTCACCGAGGGCATACTCGACGAACTCCAGGGCCAGGCCACTGGCTACGCACGCCTCTTCGGCCCCTTCGGCCAGCTCAACCTGGAGGGCGACGTGTGTCTCGACACCGCCGCCGTGTCCATTGCCACTCTCGGCACGCGCTACACCATCGTGGGCGACAGCATACACCTGCGTCCGGGGCGCATCTTCTTCGACGGCGTGCGAGCCCGCGACCGCCACTACGCCACCGACCGCCGCGACCACTACGCCCTCGTCGGCGGCGAGGTGCGCCACACTCATTTCGACGACATTGCCTACGACTTCCGCATCGAGGCCCACGACTGCCTGGGCTACGACTTACGCGACTTCGGCGAGCAGACGTTCTACGGCACCGTCTTTGCCGACGGCAACGTGCATGTCTATGGCCACCGGGGGCGCCTCAACTGCGACATCAGCGCCCACCCCACTGCCGGCACCACGTTCACATACAACGCCTCGTCGCCCGACGCCATCACCGACAACGCCTTCATCACATACACCACACCGGCTGCCGCCACGCCTGCCGCCACCGCCGCGGCCGCCACGCCGGAGGCCGACGCCGCGGCCACCGACATGCGCCTCACCTTCGACCTCGACATAGGCCAGGAGGCCGAGATGCGCCTCCTCATGGATGCCCGCTCCGACGACTACATCACGCTTCGCGGCGACGGCCGCCTGCGCGCCAACTTCTACAACAAGGGAGCCTTCCAGATGTATGGCACATACCGCGTCGATCGAGGCACCTACCGCCTCTCGCTGCAGGACGTCATCCGCAAGGACTTCCAGTTTGAGCAGGGCAGCACCATCACCTTCGGCGGCCAGCCCATGAAGGGCGACCTGCGCCTGCGGGCGCTCTACACGGTGCCCTCCGTCTCGCTCAACGACCTCGCCGTGGGTTCCAATTTCTCCAACTCCACCGTGCGCGTCAACTGCATCATGAACATCACCGGCCAGGCCGAGCACCCGCAGATAAGCTTCGACTTCGACATCCCCAACGTCAACGACGACGAGAAGCAGATGGTGCGCTCGCTCATCGCCACCGACGAGGACCGCAACCTGCAGGTCATATACCTCCTCGGCATAGGACGATTCTACACCTACGGCCTCGACGCCGCACAGAACCAAGCCTCCACGGCCGTCAACAGCCTCCTATCCACCACGCTCTCCGGCCAGCTCAACAACCTGCTCACCACGGCCATCGGCGGAGCAGCCTCCAACTGGAACTTCGGCACCAACCTCAGCACCGGCAACATGGGGTGGAGCAGCGTCGATGTCGAGGGCATGCTCTCCGGCCGCCTCCTCAACAACCGCCTCCTCATCAACGGCACCTTCGGCTACCGCGACACGCCCGTGGCCAACACCAACTTCATCGGCGATTTCGACGTGCAGTGGCTCCTCAAGCCCTCGGGCAACGTGCGCCTCAAGGCATACAGTGAGACCAACGACCGCTACTTCACCAAGTCGGCACTCACCACACAGGGCGTGGGCATACAGCTGCGCAAGGACTTCAACACCCTGCGCGACCTCTTCCGCCGCCGACGCTGAGACCCCTGCACATCGACAGAGGCTTACGCACAGAATATTCGAGAATTTATTGCAGGTGTGTTCTATTAAGTAAGTGAACAAAATTGATTTACATAATCAATAGTTGAGCCCACTTGAAAAAGTCCCGCGCTCGGCCCGCAGGGACGCTCTACACTTAGAGAAGGGACGAAAGGAACACAGGGAGGGGTGAAACCCCTTCTTGGAAATCAGATAGTTACGGCTGAACCCCGAAGGGGTGACAGAGCAGGGAGGACTTTTTCAAGTGGACTCATAGTTATGACACTGAAAGTGTCAACGCTCAATCGCTCGACCTATGGTCGCTCCGATACTTCGGAGAACCAGGGGTACGCTTGCGCACCCTTGGAACGTGTGCAAGAGGATATATCGACCCTGGAGGGGTCGCCCAGCAGCCAGAGTAAAGTGTTGGGGCACTCTTTCTTCGAGGTATCGAAGCGACC
>JAFSVI010000129.1 GCA_017445145.1 Bacteroidaceae bacterium
CCCCGAGGCAACCCCCGAGGCAACCCCCGCCCCCGCGGCCACCCCCGCGGCCCCCGCTTCTTCGTCTCCCACTGAGGCGGCAGTGTCGGGTGGCGCGCATATTTGCGCGCAAACGCAAGCGCAAACGCAAACGCAAGTGCAAGTGCAAGCGCAAGCGCAAACGCCCCCCACCGCCCTCATCACCCAGGCCGAGGCCGCCCTGGAGCACCGCGAAGCCCTTGCCGCCACCATCGCCGACCTCGAGGCCCAGATAGCCACCCTCGCCCCCTGGGGCGACTTCGACCCTGCCGCCGTGGACGCCGTGATGCGCGCCGCCGGATGCCGCATGCGCTTCTTTGCCGCCGCCACCAAGACCTACGCCCGCGACATAGCACCAGCCTATGCCACACAGGACGTCAGCCAGGCCAAGGGCATCACACGCTTCGCCGTCGTCGTGCCCGAAGGCGACACCCTGCCGACCGACTTCCCCGCCAAGGAAGAGACGCTGCCACAGCAGCCGCTCACAGCCCTCCGCTCACAGCTCGAAGCCACACGCGCCGAAGCCGCCAACGCCGACACACAGCTGCGCCACCTCGCCGCAACAGCCCTGCCTGCCATCGAGGCACACCTGCAGACGCTGCGACAGGGCATAGCCTTCGACACCGTGAGGGCCACCACAGCCACCGCCGCTGCCGACAGCCTCATGCTCCTGCGCGGATGGATACCCGCCACCAAGGAAGCCGACATCAACGCAGCCTTCGCACAGAGCAGCGCATGGTACGACATCAGCGACCCACAGCCCGGCGACGACATACCCATCAAGCTCAAGAACAACCGCTTCTTCCGCCTCTTCGAGATGTTCACAGAGCTGTACATGCTGCCCAAGTACAACGAGCTCGACCTCACGCCATTCCTCGCGCCGTTCTACATCGTGTTCTTCGGCCTGTGCCTCGGCGACAGCGGCTACGGACTCTTCATCACACTCGCCGTGCTCGCCGTCAAGGCCATGAAGAAAGACCTCAGCCAGGGCATGCGCGCTGCCATGAACCTACTGCTCACACTCGGCATCTCCGCCACCCTGTGCGGACTGCTCTCAGGCGCTTTCTTCGGCTTCAACCTCTACCAGCTCGGCATACCCCTGCTCGACAGCCTCGGCAGCGCCGTGGCCCTCGACAACGGCCAGATGTTCAACCTCTCGCTCATACTGGGATTCATACAGATCATCTTCGGCATGTGCCTCAAGGCATACAACCGCACCATACAGCTCGGCTTCACCTATGCCCTCTCCACCATAGGCTGGATGATGGTCATACTATCCGTCGCCGCATCCATGTTCCTGCCCGACTATGCCTACATAGCACGCTGGGTCACCTACGCCGGATTGGCACTCGCCTTCCTCGCCAACAGCCCCGAACGCTACCAGAAGAACCCCGCCACGGGCCTGCTCATCAACGTGGGCTCGGGCCTATGGGATGCCTACAACACCGCCACAGGCATGCTCGGCGACATGCTCTCCTACGTCCGCCTCTTCGCACTCGGACTCTCCGGAGGCATACTCGCCACCGTGTTCGACAGCCTCGCAACAGGCCTGGCACCCGACAACGCCGTGCTCGGACCCATCGTCATGGTGCTCATCTTCGTGCTCGGACACGCCCTGAACATGTTCATGAACGTGCTCGGAGCATTCGTACACCCCATGCGACTCACCTTCGTGGAGTTCTTCAAGAACGCCGGCTACGAGGGCGGTGGCACTGCCTACAACCCCTTCAAGTGACCCGTAACCAACAGACAAATAATCAAATCACTAAATAACAAAACAAAACATTATGAACACAACCCTCCTCATCGCCTATCTCGGCGTAGCTATCATGGTGGGCCTCGCCGGCATCGGCAGCGCCTACGGAGTGACAATCGCCGGCAACGCTGCCATCGGCGGACTCAAGAAAGACAGCAAGCTCTTCGGCAACTGCCTCGTGCTCACCGCACTGCCCGGCACACAGGGCCTCTACGGCTTCGCCGGATTCTACATGTGCCAGAACATGTTCAACCTGCTCACACCACAGACAACACCCATCCAGGCTGCCACCGTCTTCGGAGCAGGACTCGCCTGCGGACTCGCCTGCCTCTTCTCAGGCATACGCCAGGGACAGGTATGCGCCAACGGCATACAGGGCCTCGCACAGGGCCACAGCCACCTCTTCGGCAACACCATCGTCCTCGCCGTCTTCCCCGAGCTATACGCCATCGTCAGCGTAGCCCTCGTCTATATGGCAGGCAGCGCCGTGGCAGCATAACCCCCGCCCCTTGCCAGGCGTCCCGCCCTCAGGTTCCCCGGCCTTGCCAGGCGTCCCGCCCTCAGGTTCCCCGGCCTTGCCAGGCGTCCCGCCCTCAGGTTCCCCGGCCCTTGCCAGGCGTCCCGCCCTCAGGTTCCCCGGCCCTTGCCAGGCGTCCCGCCCTCAGGTTCCCGGCCTTGCCAGGCGCCCCGCCGTCAGGTTCCCCGGCCCTTGCCAGGCACCCCGCCCTCAGGTTCCCCGGCCCTTGCCAGGCGCCCCGCCCTCAGGTTCCCCGGCCTTTGCCAGGCGCCCCGCCCTCAGGTTCCCCGGCCCTTGCCAGGCGTCCCGCCCTCAGGTTCCCCGGCCCTTGCCAGGCACCCCGCCGTCAGGTTCCCCGGCCCTTGCCAGGCGCCCCGCCGTCAGGTTCCCGGCCCTTGCCAGGCTTCCGCCGTCAGGCAGGTGTTTTGTTCCGGGCTGCTCTGCAGCCTGGTCCTCCTCCCGGTCCTCCTCCCGGCTCTCCTCCTGGCTCGCAGCCCCCTTTGCTACAGGCTCAAAATAGGCGCAAAGAGTGTAAGAACGCCACCATCTTTAGTTAAAAGAACGTAACAAACACACAATTCTCGTCAAAGTGCTTTGCCCTTTTCGGACAAAGCACTATTTTTGCCACGCCACTCCGCTATCGGTTGCCAACCAGCGCCCGCCGCATCCCCCCTCCCCGCGCCCGACGCATCCCCCCTCCCCGCGCACGACGCATCCCCCTCCCCGCGCACGACGCATCCCCCTCCCCGCGCCGCCGCGTCCCCCCTCCCCGCGCCCGGCAGCCTCCCATCCCCTTTCCGCCCCAGAGGCGGCAGTGTCGGGTGTAGCGCGTATTCGCGCGCAAAGCCCCCAACGCAAGCACACATTCCCTAACCCATTACAAACACCCAAGCTTATGAAGAAAACGTACCTCTTTCTCATCGCACTGATGACAATCATCGGAGCTGCCCTCGCCCCCGCGCAAGCCGACGAGACCGTTGAGTTCCAAGTATGGCAGAGCACCGGCTTCTGGACCAAGTGGAACGGCAACGCCGCCAACTCCTGGGCCAGCCAATGGCAGTCCACCCAGACCAACCCCCAGATCACCATCACCCACACCAACAACAACATGCGCTTCTGGGACGGCGACAACATCATGTTCTTCAGCCACGTCGGTGGCACCAACGGACAGACCTACTACTTCACCGTCTCCACCGGCTGGTACATCGCCGGCATGAGTCTCGACTTCACCTGCGGCGAGGTCACCGGCGTCGTCGGCGACGCCTCGCAGGGCGTCAGCGTCAGCCTCAATGGCGAGGAAGCCGTGGACAACTACAGCAGCGAGGACTTCGAGCACGTCGAGGTCACCGGCCTGGAGAACACCGAGGTCACCATGACCGTCACCTCCATCAACGGCTCATCATGCTTCGCCAACACCAAGAACTTCATCATCACCCTCGGCCGTCAGACAGGGCTTGCCGTGGCCGAAGCCGAGTTCCTCGAGATACTCCACAAGTACGACAGCTATGAGGAGGACGACTTCCAGGTGGGCACCGCGCCCGGCCTCTACGACGCCGACGCCCGCGACGCCTTCTTTGCTGCCATCGAAGCCGGCCACGGCATCGATGCCATCCCGGTCGATCAACTCACTGAGGAGCTGTACGAGCAGCTGGGCAGCGCCATCGAGGAAACCTACCAGGCCCTCGTCGCTTCGCGCAACATCACCTACACCCTCCCTGCCGCCGGACAGTTCTACCGCGTGCGCGCCGCCATGATCTATGTCAACGACGGCGAGGAAGTCGCCAAGTACCTCATGGCCAAGCGCAACGGCGACACCTACAACGCCACCTGGGGCACCCCCGAGGCTGACGACGCCCTCCAGGCCCTGCAGACGCTGTGGAGCATCACCCCCAACGTCAGCAACTTCGACATGGTCAGCGCCTACTGCGAGGGCCGCTTCAACAACGTGGCCACCTCCAACGCCGTAACCCTCAGCACCGATGGCGACAACATGATGGCCTTCGACCCCGTATATACCGACGAGGACGGACAGACACTCATCAACATACGCGTGGCCACGCAGGAGGCCAACAACTACTTCTACCTGCACCAGGGAGGCCACGGAGCCGGACAGGGCACCGGAGGCAACATCGTGGGATGGAGCTCAACATGGACCTTCTACGACGGACCCGCCGCCACAGAGTGGGTGCTCGAACCCGTTGACGACGCCGAGGCCACAGCCATCATCGAGGCCGGGGCAGCTGCCGTGCTGCGCGAGGCCTTCGAGAACAACGTGAACGAGGTGGCGCGCAACGCCAACCTCGCGCTCGCCGCCGCACAGGCCGACATGACCGCCACCAACCTCATCACCAGCGCAGAGCAGCTCACCTCGCCATGGAGCGACAGCGACGAAGGCCAAGACCTCGGAGCACTCATCGACGGCGACGCCACCACCTACTGGCACAGCGACTGGCACAGCGGCACCACAGAAGCCGGCCTCCACTACGTGCAGGTGGCGCTCAACGAACCCACCCACGAGCTGGTGCGCCTGCAGGTCACACGCCGACAGGTCAGCAACGACCACGTCACCGCATGGACCGTCACCGGCAGCAACGACGCCGATGCCGACGAGGACGACTGGCAGCCCGTGGCAGCACTCATCACACCCTACGGCAGCAACACCGAGACCGTCAACACACGCGCCTTCGACACCAAGGGCTTCAAGTACCTGCGCCTATACTTCGCCGCAACCACCACAGGACGAGGCTACGGCCACGCCGCAGAGCTGCAGCTGCAGGCCCTCGCCGCAGAACCCGGCTCGCAGTATGCCGCCATCGCCACACAGGCACAGACCCTCACCGACAAGCTCGCCGACATAGAGTTCCTCCCCATCGAAGAAGTGACCGACGAACAGGGCATGGCGCTCGAAGAGGCATACAACGCCTTCCGAGCCGTGTATATCGACCCCGCCGACCTGCGCGCCGTCATAGCCAAGGCCGAGGGCCTCGCCGAAGGCATCGTCGTGGGCACCAACCCCGGCTACTGGAACAACAGCGACCTCGCCAACGCCCTCACTGCCATCCTCGACCAGGCCAAGGCCTACGACGAGGCAGGCACCTACACCGCCGAGCAGAGCAACGCCTACATCGAGCAGCTCAACGCCGCCATGGCACCCGTCATGGACGCCGCCATCGGCATCAGCGAAGGCAAGTGGTACAACATACGCTTCGGCAGCAAGGAGACATTCGAGGAGAACAACTGGGACCTCGAGGCAGGCAACGAGGTGACATCGACACCCGAGGAGGGAGCAGACCCCATCGTCGTCGATGAAGCCCTTTGGGACAAGATAGTGACCATCGCCACATACACCACCGACGACGAGACAGGCGAGCACTTCATCCTGCCCATCGACGCCGACGATGCCACCATCGGCAACACCATACACGTCGATGACACCGACGACATCGAGGACGCCGACCTCGCACTCTTCCGCTTCATCAGCGTCGGCGACACGGCCTACGTCATCCAGAACAAGGCCACAGGCCTCTTCCTCCACACGGGAGTGACAGGCAGCGTGACCCTCGACCTGCACCCATCGCTCTTCAACGTGCGCGCCATCGGCTACGGACAGAACGTCATCGCCGCCACCGACCTCCTGGGCGCCAACAACAACAACCTCCACATCCAGCGCTCATACAACCTCCTCGTCACCTGGAACGCCGACACTCCCGGCAGCCGCAGCGGACTATACCTCGACCCCGTGGCCGACGTGGCAGCCGACTACGACGGCACGGCATTCACGCTGCCCATACGCGAGGGTGAGATACACACCTTCTGCTACCCAGTCGATATCGCCATGACCGACGACACCGACGGCGAGATGTGGACCGTCAACGCAGCCACCGACAACACCGTCACGCTCGCACGCATCGACAAGGCCGTAGCAGGCCGACCCTTCATCTTCATCGCAGGCGACACCGACGACTACGACGCCGACGCCGATGCCAATCCCACCATCTTCGCTCACGGCTACGACCTCGCACCACAGCCCGACACCGACCACGCACTCAGGGGCACATACGTGACCTTCATCCCGGGTCCTGGCTTCCTCATCGTCAACGAGGCCAAGCGCAACGCACTCACCGTAAGCCACGCCATGATGGAGAACAGCACCGTGGGCGCACACCAGGCATACATCGCCACCACAGGCACTGCCACCGGCGAGATACAGCTCATCTTCTCCGACGAGGAGGACGGCATAGCCACAGCCCTGGCCAACGTCGCACGCACCGGCAACATCTACACCCTCGACGGACGCCTCGTCGCACGCGGCAACCTCAACACCATCAGCCGACTCACACCGGGCATCTACGTCATCAACGGCACAAAGGTCGCCGTGAAGTGACACAGCTCCCAGCGCCACGGCATGAAGCCCCCGCGGCCCCCGCGGCATGCGGCCCCAGCGCCACGGCATGCGGCCCCAGCGCCCCCAGGGGCCTGACACCCACCCCCAGCCCTCCCGCCAACTGTGGCGGGAGGGCTTTTTTCGCTTTTTTTAGCAAAAATCTCTAAAAAAGCTTTGCCGTTCCACAAACAAGTCTTAAATTTGCCGCGCCTACACCACGAAAGCCGATGCCAATGAGGCAGAAAGGGGTGCCACACCAGGCCCTCCCCCGACGCCTCACCAAAGCAGAAGCCGGGCGGGTGGGGCATACATATCGATAAGGCGTTTACCAGAGCGCTTTGTTCCTTGACGAATCGAAACTTCGCAACTTTCCAATCAGTCAACAGGACAAAGCAACAGTAGATTGCCTCATGTGGGAATATGTATAGGCACATAACCTCAACGCACATCCGTGCATGCCACGGACACATGCAGGGAGGCTCTATGTGCCATTAGAACATATCCTCCCTGCGTGGGCTTCTGCGTTGCACCGTTTCTTGACTGATGGGCAATGCGAAGGCCTCGATTTGCGGAACGGGCAACAGTGTCAGTTCCCGCGCTTTTTGTTTCCCCGGCGAGACATAAGCTTGCAACCGAACAACCCGCAGCTGGCAGCGCCACGACAGCGCGCCACACGCGCCACACGACGGCACAACGATTGTTCAACACTTTTATACCGCAAGCATTATGTCACAGAACAAGACAGTCATCCAGGGCCTGGAGCCCGCCGACGGACAGACGCGCCCCGCCTACGGCGGTGGGGGCAACACATTCTACTCCCGCTCAGAGGCCGGACCCGGCCGCCCAAGAGGCACTGTCGTGCAAGGCATGACGGACAACTACCACCAGCCGCAGCAGCCACAGCAGCCACAGCAGCAGAACCCACAGTATGCGCCACGCCCTGCCGGCGCACGTGGCATGGCCAACGCCAAGCCCGTGGTGGGCTTCCTCTACAGCGTGTCGCGCACCGCCGCCGGCGAGTTCTGGCCCCTGCACATCGGTCAGAACACCATAGGGCAGCTGCCGACGTGCAACATAGTGCTGCCCGAGGGCACCGTCTCGGGCGAGCATGCCGTGCTCGTCGTGCGCAAGATGAAGAACCCCGAGAAGGTCATCGCCAGCATCAGCGACGCGCGCTCCACCAACGGCACCATGCTCAACGGCGTGAGCCTGGGCTTCGCCGCCGAGGAATGCCACAACGGCGACATCATCACCATTGGCGACAACTACGAGCTGCTGCTGCTCCTCGTCGATGCCGCATCGCTGGGGCTGGCCGTCAGCGACAGCTTCATCCCCGTGGCCGTGGAGGAGGAAGAGGAAGAAGAGGAGTTCGACCCCTTCGCAGGAGGCAAGACGCGCCCCGGAGGCAGCGCCTTCGACGGACCCATACCGCCGCCCTTCGGCGGCTACACCAGCGGTGGCACCGTGGGCCTCGACGGCTCCGCCGGCAGCAACAAGGGCGGCACAGTAGGCATGTAGCAAACGACTGAACACCTATGGCTTCATACAGGATACAGGGAAGGGCAGAGCGCCGCGCCGGCATTCACTATGAGTTCGACCCCGACGAGGAACCCCTCGGCGAGGGCGGCATGGGAAAGGTGTTCCGCGGCCTGCGCGTCGATGACGCTTCGGGCAGCACGCGTCAGGTGGCCATCAAGTTCATGTTCGACGACCTGCCGCCGTCGGTCATCGAGCGCGCACGCCGCGAGGCATCCATACAGCTGCGCCACGAGAACCTCGTGGAGATGCTTGGCTTCATCGACACGGAGGAGACCACCCCCCTGGGCGAGGTCACACACCACTACCACGTGGTGAGCGAGCTGCTCGAGGGCGTCATGCTCGACGACTTGCTTCAGGGCAAGCTCAACGACCGTCGCGGCAACCCCGTGGCCATGGCACAGAAGCTCTACCACGACTACCAGCACGACACGTACCGCTTTGCCACACACATCGTGCGCAGCGTGCTCTCGGGCCTGATGACGCTCCACGACGCCGGCTTCATCCACCGCGACATCGACCCCACCAACATCATGGTAACCACCGCCGGGCAGGTGAAGCTCATCGACTTCGGCATCGCCAAGCAGATGCGCTCGCTCACCACCGGCGACAAGAGCCTCACCGTGGCCGGAGCCTTCATGGGCAAGCCCGAATACGCAGCCCCCGAGCTGGTGCTCGGCGACATCAAGAGCCAGGACCAGACCACCGACATCTATGCCGTCGGCATACTCCTCTTCCAGTGCATAGTGGGCCATCCGCCGTTCGAGGGCGACCGCGCCGACGTGCTGCAGATGCAGCTCCACAGCAAGATGCCGCTCCACCTCATCCGCAACAGCGACATGCGCCGCGTCATAGCCAACGCCACCGAGAAGAGCCGCGCCAAGCGATACCAGAGCGCTGCCGAGTTCCGCGTGGCTCTCGACCACCTGCCCCTGCAGCTCAAGGACAGCGCCCTCGCTTGGCGACCCGCCTACACCATCGCCGCCGCCGTGGGCGCAGCGGCCATCGCCGCCGGCGTGGCGGCTGCCGTGCTCATCGGCGGCGGCGACGACACTGCACCCGCCCCAAAACCCAGTGAACAAGTCGTTGATAACAGGCAGGGCAGCAGCACACAAGAGGCTGACGTCTCAGGCACGGCCATCATTCTCAGCGACGTCGCCGCCACCGAGGCGGAAGTGTCGGGTGAGGCGCGTACTCGCGCCGACTACAAAGCCCTCTACGCCGAGGCCGACCGCCTCTACCATTCCGGCGAGATATCGCGCACGGGGCGTCCGGCGCTGGCCAAGTTCGAGGAGGCGCTGCGCATGGCCACCGAGGCCGGCGACGCCGAATACGTCCGCAAGTGTACGAAAATCATAAACCGCATAAAGAAGAGACTCTGACACCACCATGCCACAACGACCAAACAGGACCGTGATGACCCGCAAGGGCGACCCATACATATACCTGTATGTCATGGGCGAGTGGTACTGCTACAACCCGCAGGAACCACCCCTCGGCAGCGGCGCCATGGGCGACGTGTATCGCGGCTTCAGGTGCAAGACGGGAGGCGTAATCGCCGTCAAGCGCGTCAAGGACGCCTACGCCAACAACCGCATGATACGCGAGCGCGCCCAGCAGGAAGCATCACTCGCCTTCCGCCACCCCAACCTCGTTGAGATGATAGGCTACTGCGAGTATGCCCCCGACAGCGGACCCATCTTCATCCTCAGCAACTACGTGCAGGGTGAGAACATCGACACCTACGTCAGCCACATGCCCGATGGACCCTCGCGGGTGGAGAAGATAAGCATCGCCATCATGGCCGTGCTCGACGCCTTGGACTACGTGCACTCGCGAGGCGTCATACACCGCGACATCAAGCCATCCAACATCATGGTGGAGAACAGCTCCAACGTCCGCCTCATGGACCTGGGCATCTCGCGCATGAACGGCGGCAACAAGTTCTCGAGCTTCGGATTCATTGGCACACCCGAGTACTCAGCACCGGAGCAGCTCACACGCGAGCAGGATGGTGCCAACACCCGCATCGACGCCACCACCGACATCTACGAGCTTGGCATCACCTTCTACGAGCTGCTCACGGGCGAGAACCCCATGGCGGCAGACTCCGAGGCCGAGACACTAACCCGGCAGATGAAGCAGCCGCTGCCCCCATCGCCCAAGATACCGCGACGCCTCATGCAGGTCATTCTCAAAGCCACCGACAAGGACCAGACACGGCGCTACCAGACGGCACTCGACTTCAAGCGCGCCATACAGGCCGCCCTGGCTCCCGAGCCGTCGGCCGGCCAGCGCTTCGCAGCATGGGCCGAGGCTCATGTGGCGCTGCTCGCCATAGCCGTCAGCGCCGTCGTCCTTGCCATATTCCTCATCATCATCCTAACGCTTTAGCACATGGACATCAAACAGCTACACTCCTCCGACGACCGGCAGCTCATCGCCTTTGCCGAGAGCCGCATCGGAGGACGCGCGGAGAATCAGGACTCCTTCCTCCACGCATACACACCCCACGGCTTCCTCGTCACCGTGTGCGACGGCATGGGAGGCGGACCCGGCGGAAAAACGGCATCTACCATCGC
The DNA here is from genome assembly GCA_017445145.1 of Bacteroidaceae bacterium. GTDB lineage: Bacteria > Bacteroidota > Bacteroidia > Bacteroidales > Bacteroidaceae > Physcousia. Next base: position 10,794 of record JAFSVI010000129.1, read on the forward strand.
CGTCAACGAAATCGCGGCGGCCATCACCGAGGCCCCGGCCGAGGAAAAGGCCATCAACATCGTCATCAAGGCCGTGAGGCGTGCCAACATGGCCATCATCGACGCCGCCACCGACAAACCCAAGCTTCGAGGCATGGGTTCCACGGCCACCGTGCTCCTCGTCAGCGAGCAGTCGGCCATCGTGGCCCACGTCGGCGACAGCCGCGTATATCAGCTGCGCGGCCATCGCAAGGTGTTCCGCACCTTCGACCACTCCATGGTGTTCGACCTCGTCAGCCAGGGCGTCATCACCGAGGAGCAGGCACGCCTCTCCGCACAGAGCAACATCATCACACGCGCACTGGGCATACAGCCCGACGTGGAGGTTGAGGTCAAGGAGCTGCCATACCTCAGCGGCGACCGCTTCCTGCTCTGCACCGACGGCATCCACGGCACACTGCCCGAAGCCGAACTCATACAGCTCGCCACAAGCCGCAAGAGCGTGCTCGGAGCGCTGGTCGATGACATCGCAACGCGCATCGACAACGCCGGGCGCCTCGCCGGAGGAGGCCACGACAACCTCACCCTCGCCATCGTGGAGACCAACGCCAACTCAAAACTCAAAACACCCATGTCCAAGGAAACACGCCTCACCATGCTCACTCTCGCCATAGTGGCCGCACTGAGCATAACCCTCAACATACTGCTGCTCACGGGCGCCATAGGCGCGGCCGGGCAAACAGCACCCGCCGACACCACGGCCATACAACAGCCCCCGGCCACCAACACCCCAGCCGGCGACACCCCGGCCACCACGACCGACGCTTCTTCGTCATCCACTGAGGCGGCAGTGTCGGGTGGCACGCAAATTTGCGTGCAGACGCAGGCCCCCTCCTCCGCCCCCGCCCAAACGACAAAGAAATAACCAATCACTAAACACACACATACCCCATGACAGCCTATTCCATCGGCCGCGAGGCCGGGTGCAACATCGTCATCGACGACCGCACCGACGTCATCAGCCGCCGCCATGCCATCCTCAACGTGGAGTCCAACGGCAAGATGACCATCATCGACCAAAGCTCCAACGGCACATACGTGAACGGCATACGCATCACCTCCGGCGTGCCGGTGCCCGTGACCCGCAAGGACAACATCTCCTTTGCCCATGTGGCACGCCTCGACTGGAACCGCATACCCAACCCACGCGCCGACATCATGCGGTGGGTCATTGCCGCTGCCGCTGCCATCATCCTCATCGCAGGAGGCATCATATTATATAATGTGCTCAACAAGACACCAGAGCCGCCCACACCGCCCACACCGGCACCTGCCGTGTTCACCAAGGAGGAGGTGGAGCGACGCGCACGCGAAAAGAGCGACTCCATACAGAAGCACGTGCGCGACTCACTGCGCCAAGACTCCATCAGGCGTGACTCCATCAAGCGCGCACAGCAGCCCAAACCAACACCCAAGCCCAAACCTACACCCAAGCCCAAGCCAACACCCAAGCCCACTCCCAAACCCAAACCCAACAAGCCTACGCGTCTTGGACGATGAGCCAACGACACACAGCAAGTAAGAACCCATAAAAGCCACATACACCATGAGACTACTCAAGATCGGACGAGACCCACAGTGCAACATCGTCCTCCATAGCGACAAGGTGAGCTCTGTGCATGCCGAGCTCACCCTCCTCGACAGCGGCGACATACAGCTCGAGGACAAGAACAGCCGCAACGGCACATTCATCATGAACCAGCGCATACAGCCTGGCAAGCCCGTCAACGTGCGCCGCGGCGACGCCATACGCTTTGCCGACGTCGAGCTGCAGTGGAGCCAGGTGCCCATGCCCGAGGACAACTCGGCCTACAAGGCCATCTTCGGCGTGGGCAGCAACTTCAACAACGAGCTGCAGATCTCAGGAGCCACCGTCAGCCGCTACCACGCCACCATCAAGCAGGGGCGCGACGGAAAGATGTACATCGTCGATCACAGCAAGAACGGCACCACCGTCGATGGCGTCAAGATCAGCTCCAACATGCCCGTGCGCATCAAGCGCAAGAGCGCCGTCGCCTGCGGCGGAGTGCCTGTCGATACCAGCCGACTGCCATGGCCGCCAGAGTGGCACAAGACACTGCTCACCGTAGCCGCCATCGTGGCCGTCGTCGTAGGAGCCGCCTTCGGCATATACAAACTCATCGACGGAGGCTGGGGAGGCAAGTGGAGCGACGGCAAGCTCTACGCCCGCTACAACAGCAGCGTGGTATATATCAAGACCATCTACCATTATGAAGTCAGCGTGGGCGACCTCTCCAAAGACGACATGGCTCGCTTGGGCATACCTTCGAAAGTACTCTGGCTGGGCGAAGACACAGAGCCGCAAGACATCAGCGGCATGACGCAGTCCCAGATCATCGAAGCCCTCGACAAGCTCTATGAGAAGATTGGCGAGCGCACCAACAACAAGATCCTCAACGAGGGCTTGGGCGCGGGCACGGGATTCTTTGTCTCTAACGACGGCCTCATAGTCTCCAACCTGCATGTTGTCAAGCCATGGCTATTCAACGACTTTGCCGAAAAGTTAGAGGCACTGATTTCCAAGGCCATTGCCAAAGGCGCATCTGACAACGACAAGAGAGGCCTACTTCTCGCGCTCATGGGATATAATGTTGATGACGATGTGCCACTTTCGGCCTACATCTCCCGCGTGAAGGTCAAGGGTGTGCTGGACTTCATCGCCATCATCCCCAACAACGAGCTTTTCGACCGCGACAACCTCATCAAGTGCCGCGTGGTGTATGCCGACGAGAACAAGGAGCATTTCGAAAAGGACGTGGCCCTCATACAGACCGTCAACAAGCGTCTGCCCACATCTGCCTGCACCTACGTCAACGTGAAGGACTCCATGGATGTCGCCGGCGAATCGCTCAAGACGGGCGAGCACGTCTATGTGCTGGGCTTCCCCAAGGCCGCCGACCCCTTCCTGCAGAGCGAGGCCAACCGCACAGGCCTCCACTGCTACGGCACCGGAGGCAGCATCACCTCCGAGACGTCGGAGTACAACTTCTCGTTCGACGCCGCCGCCCTCCACGGCTCCAGCGGCTCGGCCGTGTTCAACAACCACGGCTTCCTCATCGGCATCCTCAACTCCGGCTCGGGCGACGTGTTCAACCGCGGCGTGCGTGCCAAGTTCATACAGGAGATTCTCGACAAGCCACACAATTTCGAATAATCAGCCACACACCACCGACAACATGAAACGATACATCCTCACGGCCATCATGGCCGCTGCAACAACCATCGCCGCCCACGCCATCGTCGTGCAGCACGTAATACTCAAGAACGGCACCATGCTCCACGGCTACGTGCAGCAAGCCGCCAGCGGAGTGCTCACCTTCCACAGCGACAACGCCATGGTCGTTGTGGGCGCCGCCGAGGCCGACATCACCGACCAGCCCACACCCATCGCGCGTCTCGACAGCGCGTGGGTGGCATGGGCCACGAAGAACGACGCCTTCGAGGGTGCCGGCAGCGCACGCACGCTCACACTGAGCACCATCATCCTGCGCTCCAACGCCTCCACGCCCGTCCTCGACGACGTGGCCGACAGCGTGGCAGTGGAAGTCGAAGAGCAGCCTGCCGCCAAGACCTCCGGCCGGAGGGACTTCGACTACTACCTGCGCCAGAAACGCACCATAAGCGGCGTACATGTGCTCGAGCGCGGCGCGCAGCTGCGCTACCTGGAGCAGACGCCCAACGACTACACCTTCACGTGGGCCGACGTGGCATCCATACGCATTGACCGCCGGCCACGCACTGCCCTTTCTGGCATCGACTGCACCTACGAGCTACGCAACGGTCGCACCTACGAGGGTCAGCCAGCCGGCGAGACACGCACCACGTTGAGCCTCTACATCGACGGCGCGGTGCAGTCGTTCAACATCGACGACGTGGTGAAATACACCTACCACGGCATCAATCCCAACCAGGACCTTGTCGAGCAGAGCGAGCTGCTCGATGTGGTGCGCAAGCACAACGGCGCCACCGTGCGCGGCATCATCATAGAGCAGAACTACTCCTCCAACCTCGACAAGGACAACTACGTGCTCATCAAGGACCAGGCGGGAGCCATACAGAGCTTGCGCATCTCCGAGGTTGCCGAGACCATGAAGGAAGCCAACCCGGCCTATCGTCCGCTCTACGACGTGCTCCTCGAGGTGGGGCAGGTCATGGTGAACCGCCAGGAGATGACGGCTGTGGGCGTCAGCGAGCGCGACTACGTGCTCACCCTCGACAGCATCTGCCGCAGTAATGTCATCAGTGCCGCCACAGGGCCATCGACGACCATCGCCGTCGAATACCGCACCCCCGAGGCACAGAACGTGGAGCTCTTCCGCCTCGTGCGCCTCACGCCCACGAAGGTCAAGAAGAACATCGTCTATTCCTTCAGCTACAAGGACCTCTCAGAGGCCGCCGTGCGCCCCACGGCCGTCACCACCAGCGTCAACCAGACCACACGTGCCGAGTACCTCATCCCCTCGGCCAAGGACATCGTCTATGCCCTCTACAACGACAAGACGCACAAAGCCATACCCGTAGTCATCAACAGATAACCCCGACCCCGCCATGCCACTCCTTCGCGAAGTCACCATCGGTCGCGACAAGAACTGCGACATTTACCTCGACCAGCGCTGCAAGTATGCCAGCTCCATGCACGCCACCATCTACTACGACGGCCAGCAGCTCATGTTCCGCGACAGCAGCAGCAACGGCACGCTCATCAACAACGTCAACGTGCGCCACCGCGCTGTGCCCATCACGCGCGGCGACACCATCATGATTGCAGGACAATACCCCATCAACTGGAACCAGATTGATGCTTTTTTCCCCTCCGCACGACCCGCTGTGGTGATGCCGCAGCCCACACCCGCGCCGCCGCCACCACCGGAGGTCAAGCCCGACACCGAAAGCTGGAGCTGGGGAGCATTCGCACTATACCCCATCTGGGGATTCTTCAACGGATGCTGGTGGGCGTTCCTCGTGAGCTTCGTTTCGTTTACGATACTGCCCTCTATCCTCTTCGGCATCTTCGGCCGGCGTCAGGCATGGGCCAACGGCACGTGGACCAGCGCCGCCGACTTCAACGCCACACAGGAGAAATGGGATGCCTGGGGACTGGTGATGTTCATCATCGGCCTCGTGCTTTCGTTCGTCTGGGTAATCCTCGTCCTGGCAGCATTATAACCTCCCGCCCATGCTACAGCAACCCGACATGATGTCCGTGGCATCACGGCTCATACCCATCACCGGAGCCGCCAGCACCCTTATCGGTGGGCGACCCGAGAACCAGGACAACCTCTCCTGGGCCGACACACCGCTGGGATTCCTCCTCGTGGTGTGCGACGGCATGGGCGGAGGACCCGGCGGATGCACAGCATCGGCCCTGGCCACGGCCACCGTCGTACAAGCCGTGGCCGCCGCCGCGCCCGATGCCGAACGCGCCGCCACGCTGCGCCGCGCCGTGGCCATGGCGGAGGAAGCCCTCGAGGAACGCATGCGCGCCGACAGCAAGCTCATGGGCATGGGCAGCACACTCGTCGCCGTGCTCATCAGCCAGCAGTCGGCCATGATAGCCCACCTGGGCGACAGCCGCTGCTACCGCTTCCATGCCGGAGCCATGCTCTTCCGCACCGCCGACCACTCCCTCGTGGCCGAACTCGTGCGCAACAAAGCCCTCACCGAGGAGCAGGCACGCACCTCGCCGCAGAGCAACGTCATCACGCGCGGACTGGGTAGCACCACCAACCACGTGGCCGAGATCCACGAGGTACCCTACCGCGCCGGCGACCGCTTTGTGCTCTGCACCGACGGCATCTGGGGCATCATGCCCCACGACGAGCTCCTGCGCCACCTCGGGGCGCAGGTGCCACCAGCAACTATCGTGGCCACGCTGCAACAGGAGGTGGATCGGCGCGGCGCCTCCGGCGGCGGCGGCCACGATAACCACACCATCGCCATCATCGAGACAGGCACTGACTCCACACTCAAAGACCCCATGAGCAAACAGATCAAAATCATCATCGCGACGCTCACCGCACTGCTGCTCGTGAGCCTCATCGTCAACGCAACGCTCTTTGCCAACAGAGGCGGAAGCCCCGACACCACGGCACTCGAACTGGCGCAAAGCCAGATTGCCAGCACTAAGCGCGAATCTGCAGCCTTGGCAAATGCCAACGAAGAGACGCTCAAGAAGAACTTCGTGGAAATAGAGCAACTCAAACAGCAGGTGGCAAACCTCGAGATTGAGTCGAGAGCCTGGGCGGAGAGCTACAAAAGCGTGCTTTCGCAGAGCGACTCCCTACAGAAGGAACTCGAAAAGGCGCACGACAAGATAGCAGAAATAGACAAGACCGCATGGCCAAAGCCGCTGCCCAAGGGCGCCAAGACCAAGTCAGAAGCCAAAGCTATGGCAGATGAAATCTTGGACAGTCTCTATGCCATGCGCGACCGCCGCGCCAAGAATGACTGGCACCCAGCCGCAAGAATGCAATCCGAAACCAGGCAAAAGCTTGACGAGAAACTGTTGCGTCTCTCACTTGCCACCGAGAAGAAATATGATAAAGAGATCGGCGCAGTGCGAATATCACTGAGGACAGATGGTTTCATCAACATTGACAATCACCGCGATAAGGACGGCTACTTCCGCCCAACGAAATACGCCCTCAAAATCATAAACGAAACCATCAAGCAGTACGAAACCATATATAACAAGATAAAATAGCACAACCGACATGCCACTGATAACCATACAAGGAGCGGCCGAGAAGCGCCGCGGCATATACTATCAGGTGGATTCTGCCGACCAGCCAATAGGCGTAGGCGGCATGGGGCAGGTGTTCAAGGGCATCTGCGTTGACGAATCCACAGGCACCACCCGCGAGGTAGCCATCAAGTTCGTGTATTCCGACCTGCCGCCCCAGGCGCTGGAGCGCGCTCGTCGCGAGGCCTCCATCCAGCTGCGCAACGACAACCTCATCGAGATGCTGGGCTTCATCGAGCTTGACGAGCCACAGCCCGACGGCACCGTGGCGCGGCGCTACCACGTCGTCAGCGAGCTGCTCACCGGCGTGTCGCTATCCGACCTGCTCGAGGGCAAGACCAAGGACCGCAACGGCGAGGACGTGCCATTCGCCGTGAAGATGCTGCAGGACTACCGCAACGACCCGGCGCACTTCGCACGCACCATCGTCATGGGTGTGCTCTCGGGCCTCATGGCGCTGCACGATGCCGGCTACATCCACCGCGACATCGACCCCTCCAACATCATGCTCACCGCCGAGGGGCGCATCAAGCTCATTGACTTCGGCATCGCCAAGCAACTCAACGAGCTCACCACCGGCGACCGCGGCCTCACCGTGGCCGGAGCCTTCATGGGCAAGCCCGAGTATGCCGCCCCTGAGCTGGCGCTGGGCGACATCAAGCACCAGAACCAGACCACCGACATCTACGCCGTCGGCATACTCCTCTACCAGTGCATCGTCGGCCACACGCCATTCGAGGGCCCGCGCCACGATGTGCTCGACAAGCAGCTGAAGAGCAAGCTGCCGCTCGCCGCCATCAAGGACAAGGGACTGCGCACGGTCATCGCCACCGCGTGCGAGAAACGACAGGACCTGCGCTATCAGACCGCAGCACAGATGCGCGTGGCGCTCGAGACACTTGGCGGCGCACGACGCGCCATGGCCACCTCCACCAAGGTCGGCATCGCCGCCGCCATCGCCGCCGCCATCATTGTGCTCGCCGGCATCACGCTCGTTGTCAAGCACAAGCAGGCGGCGGAGCGCGAACGCGCCGAAGCAGCCCTCATCCAGCAGCAGCAAGCTGAGTTCGAGGCTGAAGTCAACTCCATCGTGGAACGCGCAAACACCGAGCTGGCGATGGCTGCCGACACCGATGCCGACAACTTCGAGGACCACATCCTCAACGCCGCCACAGCCTTTGCCCAGGCGCTCGACAAGGCGCGCGGCACACACCTCGAAGCCGAGGTGAAGGCTCACTACGACCGCGCCATTGCCATGCGCGACTCCACCATACACCTCTTCGAGCAGAAGGTGAGCGAGTCAAAGGCCATCAGCGACGAGGAGGGGGCCGCCTTCTTCGCGGCCCGGGCCGAGAAGCTCAGGGCATCCACAACGCGCTGACCCCACCCGCCACCCCCAAAAAACCAGTCACCAACCCGCTGCCCCGTGCAGCATCAATCCCCCAACCAATGAAATTCAGACACATACTCACAACCCTTCTATCTATCATCATCGCCACCGCAGCCGCCATGGCGCAGACCTCGCGAGGCGACAAGCTCTTCCTCGAGGGCCAGAACCTGCAGAAAACCATGACCGTGGCATCGCAGAACGCCGCCATCAAGAAGTTCCAGCAGGCCAAGGTGGCCTACACCGCACAGGACAAGAAAAGCATGTGCGACAACCAGGTGGATATCTGCCGCTCCAACATACGGCGCATCAACGACAACCAGCGCAAGGCACGCGACACCAAGGCCGAGAAGAAAGACAGCGACGCAGCCGCCGGACCTGGCAGAGAAGCGCAGGGCACGGCTGCCGCTGCCGACAAGCCCAAGCGCGACGACGTGCAGATAGCCTTCTCCAAGACGCGCCTCGACTTCAGCTACGCCCCAGACGAGGGCGCCACGCAGAGCGTCGATGTGGAGTGCAACTACGACGACTGGACGCTCGACAGCATACCCGCGTGGGTGCAGGTGTTCACCGCCCCCGACCGCAAGAGCATCAACGTGGCCGTGACGGAGGAGAACACCACCGGCGAGTACCGCTCCGCCACCGTCATCATACGCTGCGATGACAAGCTCGCCACCCTCACCGTGAACCAGGACAAGAAGAACGTGGGCAACGTCATCAAAGACAAGTTCAACGGCGTCAAGGGGCTCTTCAAGAAGAAAAAGAAAAAAGATGAATAGACACGCACCCATAGCAACAGCCGTCGCCATGGCCATCGCCACGGCGGCGGCCATGGCGCAGACGGCAGTGTGGCAGCTGCCGCCGACCGACTACACCGCCCTGCAGCCCTACGCCGCAGGGCTATACACGGCCACCGTGGGCACACACAAGGGCATCGTCCGTGCCGACGGCACAACGCTCGTGCCCATCGTCTATGACGACATAGCGCCCTACCACGACGGCAAGGCGCTGCTCACCACGCGCCAAGGTGCCAACAACGCCGTCGGGGGCTACCTCTCTGCCGACGGGCGCTACGTGGCCTTCAGCACCACCTTCTACACCATCCCCGGCATAGACTTCTACTCGTGCGGCATGCTGCCGGCCACCGACGCACAAGGGCGCAAGGGCTACCTCGACGAGAGAGGCGCCCCCGTGCTGGGCTTCGACGGCTCCTTCACGCAGGTCACACCCTTCAGCGAGGGCTATGCCGCCGTGTTCCACGGCCAGGGTGACAACAAGAAGTACGCCCTCATCGACCGCCATGGCAACCGCGCCATGTTCCGCCTGGGCTTAGGCGAGGTTTACAGCGGCACCAACGTGTGCGGCGGCAAGGCCATCATCTGGGACACCAACGGCAAGTTCTACGCCTACGACACCTCCACCGGCCGCTGCACACCAACCACCAAACCCCACGACACCTCACTCGACTACCTCTTCTGCTTCGCAGGCATCAGCCACCGCACGCGCGACATACCCTATACCCACCCCACGCCGCCACAGCCCGACGGCGCACAGCCTGTGCTCGGAGCCAACGGCCTCTACGGCTACGCCGCCACCGACGGCCACATGGTGCTGCCGCCGCAGTTTGCCGCTGCCACGCCATTTGCCGGCGGCATAGCTGCCGTGAGCCTCGGCGGGCGATGTGGACTCCTGCGATGGATGCCCGCCGCAACAGCCTTCGCCGCCACACCCGACCGCCGCGAGTACAGCTACGAGGCCGGCGAGAGCGTCACGTGCCGCCTGGGCATCGCCATGCCCGAGCCGCTGGCCGGCCAGGGCGTGCAGCTCACAGCCACCGACGCCACCACGGGCCAGGACATCGCAGGGCAGTTCGACGGTGCCACATACGCCATCACCCTCCAGCCCCAGACACCCGCCAAGGACATCACCCTCACGGCCACGACACAGGGCCTCACCCTCTGGCAGGGACAGGTGCACCTGGCCTTCCACCGCATCAACGTGGTGCTGCAGGTGTCCATAGCCATTGCGCGCAACATCGCCAACAAGGCCGGGCAGGTGCCAGTCACCGTCACCATCGCCAACAGCGGCACCGACGACGGCACCACGCAGGTGCACATCACCGGCAGCAGCACACTCATCGAGAAGCACGAGACAGTCACCGTGCCGGCCGGAGGCTCCGTGCAGCTGCAGACGGCCTTCGCCGTGCGCAGCGACGTGAGCGGACAGTATGTCAACGTCACCACCTCACGAGGCGCATCGGCCTCACGCAAGGGGCTTAACTTCGAATCCTACTATTAACAACCCAACATAAAAAAACATCACGCGTTATGAAACACTATCTACTCCTGCTCATAGCACTCGTGGGCCTGACGCCCGCCTATGCGCAGTTCGACGACAACGACATCTTCGCAAACACCAACAGCACGCCGTTTGCCAAACCCAAGAAGCACGGCTTCTTCCTCGGACCGCGAATCGGAGGCACCATGACCATGATGACACAGCCCGAACAGACAGACCTCTACGATGCCATGGGCTTTGGCTTCTCCGGAGGACTGGCCATGAAGGTGCGCCTCGGGCGCATGTCCGAGAACTCCGACGGCGGCACCGGCATCTTCGGCATCGCCCTCGACCTGAAGTACAAGCTCAACAGCGTCAAGACCATAGGCATCGGAGGCGACAAGCTCAACCTGGGTTACTTCGAGGTACCCGTCATGCTGCAACTCTACCCATTCTACAAGAACACCGCCCTCAACGGCCTCTACATCGAAGCCGGTGCCGACTTCGCGGCACTCGTCAACAAAAGCCCCGAGGCCATTGCCGTGGCCGACGCCAACCGCTATGCCATTTATCACACCGGAGGCCTCAAGGGCTTCGACGTGCGCATTCCCGTGGGCTTGGGATGGACGCTGCGCAAGGGCTTCGACGTCAACCTGCGCTACTACATCAGCACCAGCAACCTGGCCGAGAACCTCAAGTGCAAGCAGAGCTCGCTGGAGCTGTCGCTCGCATGGTACTTCCGCCTCGCCGGCAGAAACAACTAACACCATTGTCTAACCCCCACTCACACAGCACACAGCAATGAAAAAGACAGCATTAGCACTCACCCTACTGGCGGCCATGCTCACCACGGCATGCACCAACGACGCCATCGAGATACAGTATGACGAGCGCCACGACATGACGCTGCGCGTCAACACCGAGCAGCTCTACGACGACTTCAACATCAAGAGCGGCGTTATGGCACAGCTCCTCAGCAGCAAGAGCAACTACCAAGTAGCCATCATCTCACTTGCCTACGACCAGCAGGGCGAACTCACCGACTCCACGGCAACCTACATCAAAACCTTCAGCCAGGTGCAGCAGCAGCTCAGCGTCAGCCACGGAGCCGCAACCATTGTTACCATAGAGACTCTCGTCGATCCGGCCAACGACTACAAGGCCGACGCATGGCAAATAGAAGGTGCCGACGAGCTCGCCACGCTCGCCATCACGGCCAGGCGCTCGTATGCCTACTGGTATGAAGTCGTGGGCATCAGCGTGCAAAGAGCCAGTGTCAACGCCGATCAGCAGCTCACCATCACACCCGACGCTGTTGGCTCCATCGTCAACACCAAGTTCTTCAACATCGACCAGACAGACAACGACTACGCAGCCATCTACACACAAAACCGCCCCTCGGGCTACCGCATCGACCCCACGCTGCCGGCAACAGACCGCTACATCTACGAGCAGTACAACGAGCAGTCCACATGGAGCCGGCGGGGCTTCGAGAGCAACAAAGGCGGACACCTCGACGCCGAGTTCGGATTCGATGCCTACATCCTCGAAAGCGGCAACATCAAGTGGTGTATCACTGCCACCAAAGTCGATGCAGACAACACCATCAGGTTCACAGCATACCCCACCAACAACTCTTTCTTCAACTTCGAGAACGGCAAAAAGTACTACGCAGGGCTCTACTACAACGGCAGCACATACCAGGCATTCCTCGGCTCGCAGAGCGAATACCAGTCATGGTACAACCAGGTGAGGGGCACCACACCCACGCCCACCACACTCTACCGCGAACCATGCACCACATGGGGTGCCAGCGTGGCCACCGTCAAGAGCTACATGAGCAGCTACCGCCTGCGCTCCGACATCGGATACGACAGCGAGCTGCAGGGCTACTATATGAACTTCTACGGCGCCGACAAGGAGGCCTTCGTGGAGTACTACTTCCGCACCGCCACCACAAACCTCACCGATGCCTACGTGTATATCGACAAAGCCACAGACCTCGCCACCGTGCAGGCACACCTCCTGAGCCACGGCTACAAGCTCAACCGCTATGACAGCGAGGAGGAATACTACATCTACACCAACGCCGACGTCACCACTGCCATACTCCTCTACACATCCACGGCGTACCACGTCATCAACTACTACAACCCCAGCGACTACACCTCATCCGTCAAGGCCAAGGCACCGCGACGCAGCCGCTGAGGCCTGAACGCCCATGACCTCACGGCTGAACATACTATTGCTCGTCATTCTGCTGCACGTGCCCCCGCATGAGGCACGTGCAGTGCCCGCTCATGCACCGGCACGCACCGTCGTGCTGGGCAGCGGGCGGGTGCTGACGCTGCACCTCGCCGGCGACGAGCACCAGCACGCCTGGCTCGACAGCGACGGCACACCATACCTGCAACACCCCGACGGCACCTGGACAGCCGCCAATGCCGACTCCCTGCGCCAGCGATGGAACAGAGCCGCCGGTGCCGCCAACGCGCGGCGCCGCGAGCGCCGACGCGCCCATTTCGGCGACCCCACCGCCTACACCGGCCGCAAGCGCGGCCTCGTGCTGCTCATACAGTTCCCCGACCTCAGCATGTCTGCTGCCGGCACGCAGGCCGAGTTCCACGACATGTTCAACCGCCCGGGCTACGACCACTACGGCCACGCCGGCTCCGTGCGCGACTACTTCAGCGACCAGAGCTACGGCGCACTAACCATCGACTTCGACGTCGTCGGGCCACTCACCGTCAGCCGGCAGATGGCCTACTATGGCGGCAACGGAGGCTTGGGAGGAAGCGACCGCCACGTCCGCCAGATGGTGGCCGAGGCGTGCCGCCTGGCCGACGGCCAGGTGAATTTCGCCGACTACGACTGGGACGCCGACGGCACCGTGGACCAGGTCTATTGCATCTATGCCGGCTACGGCGAGAACGCCGGCGCACCGGCCTACACCATCTGGCCACACGAGTCCAACCTTGGCACCGACGACGCCTGGGACGGCGGCTACCTCACGCTCGACGCCACCGTCATCGACACCTACGCATGCTCGTGCGAACTCGCCGGCACCCACGGCACCACACTCAATGGCATCGGCACAGCATGCCACGAGTTCAGCCACTGCCTCGGACTGCCCGACTTCTACGACATCAGCTACACCGGCGGCCCGGGCATGGGGTGCTGGGACCTCATGGACAGCGGCAGCTACGCAGGCCCCGAGGGCAACGGCGAGGTGCCCTACGGCTTCTCGGCCTACGAGCGCTGGTTTGCCGGGTGGCTCACCTTCACCGACATCACCCACAGCCAGCGCATACCGCCCATGCCCGACCTGGCAACAGCGCCCGTGGCCTACACCATGCGCAACCCCATCTGCCACGACGAGTACCTCATCCTCGAGAACCACCAGCCATCGCGATGGTATGCCTGGGCAGCCACCACACCCGCATGCCACGGCCTCATGCTCACGCACGTCGATTACGACCCCGACCGCTGGCACAACAACCGCGTCAACAACAACAACCGCCACCAGTGCATGAGCATCGTGCCTGCCGACGGCAGCCACGGAACACTCAGCGCAGGGCGATACCACACCGACGACACCGAGCGCCGCGGAGACCTCTTCCCCGGAGCCAGCGCCGCGGGCGCCGTCACGCGAACCTCACACACCGACGTCGGCGCATGCCTCTACCAGCCACAACCCAATGCCCCAACGACACTAACCCTCGTGCTCAACGACATCACCGAGACCGGCGGCCGCATAACCCTCGACGTCATCAACCCCGACAGCATATGCCCGCCCTCGGACTTGCAGGCCACACAGCAACCCGACGGCACCATCATAGCCACATGGACACCCGAACCCACAGCCGACACCTACGACATCGAAATCACACGCGTAGCATCAACAAAACCCTACCGCACAACGACCGAGGTCATCCAAGCCGCCGTGCCTGAGGCTTCTCCCTCAGGTCCCACCTCCGCCACCATCCCCGCTGCCTCCCAGCGAGCCGTGTGCCTGCGCATCAGGGCCGTCGTCGGCGGGCTGCCGTCACTCTGGAGCGACTATGCCGCCATACACACCGACGCCATCCACGACGCCGCCATGCCGGATGTCGCCGTGCCTGAGGCCTTTCCCTCAGGCCCCAACCCCGCCGCCACCAATGCCCCAACAACCATCACCACCCTCGCCGGCACAGCGCCACATCCCGCCAACCCGCGCGGCATCATCATCGTCCGCCAAGGCTCCACAACCCGCAAGCTCGCCACTCGCCGCCACTAACGGCCACAAACTTGCCACCTACCCCCCCTCACCTTCCTTATCCCACCCCCAAAAAAGCGACCATGTTCTACTCCACCGACCATTCACCCATCCGCCGTACCATGGCGACCCCAACGGCAGCTGCCATACTCCTCGCAGCAGCAGCCACAGCAGCATGCACCGACACCGACACCAACGGCACCACACCCGCCACCACACCCGTTGCCGCCTACGACTCCACCTACTCCGAAGCCTACAACCTCTTCATCGTCAGCGACGACACCACAGCCTACGAAACAGAAGCCTACAACGGCCCACTCACCGACGCCGACAACACCATTGCCCATCAACTCGGCGACTACGCCGCAGACATGCTCACGGAATACGACAGCCAGGGCTACGACAACACCGTCCTGTCGCCCGTCAGCGCATCCATGCTCTACGGCCTCATGGGCAACTTCGTGGAGCAAGAAAGCGACAACGCCTTCCTCGACGCCATGGGCATGGAGCAAGCCTCCACAGAGGAGGTCAACACCTTCTTCCGCAAGTTCATCAACAAAAAAGGCAACACCGAGAGCCAGGCCAGCGGCAGCCAGGCCGCCAAGAGCCGCCTGACATTTGCCAGCAACCTGTGGATGGACACCCGGACAGCCGTGTTTAACTCCTTCATCTCCAAGTCGCGCTTCTACGGCTTCGGAGTAAAAGGCATGGACCTCACAAGCCCCGGCGCCATCAACGCCATCAACGGCTCCATAGCTTCCAACCTCGGAGGAAAGGGAGCAACACTGCCCGCCTACCTCCTCCAGGCCAAGGCCAGCACCGTCATCACCTCAACCATGAACTTCGAGGGCAAGTGGCTATACCCCATGAGCCGCGACACCACCCTCACCACATTCACCAACGCCGACGGCACACACGCCAGCGCAACCATCATCGGCACCACACAAACCAGAGGCTATGCACGCTTCAACAGCTTCGACGTCGTGGAGCTGAAATACAAGGAAGACACCTACGCCATGTACGTCATCCTGCCCCACAGCACACGCGGCCTCACACAGTGCCTCAACGAACTCAACAAGCGAGGCACGACACACGTCATGGAGGCCGCCGCCACTGACACCACACGCCACCGCGCTGTCATCTACACGCAGCGCGACACCACATACTACGTATTTAACGACACCATGCACCCCGCCGACGAGCGCGAGACAGCCACCATCACCGTCACAGACACGCTCATCTCCGACACCGTGTTCGACATACGCCTGCCCAAGTTCGACGTCACCACAACCACCAGCCTCAGCCCTACCGGCACCAATGCCGCCACAGCCACCAAGCGCATGTACCAAACCAACCTGCCTAAGGTGGCACCATCGGGATTCCACCTCACCAACGTGTTCCAGACATGCCGCATATCCATCGACGAGAACGGCACCACGGCCATGAGCCGCGACTCGCTGGCAGTGCTGGAGAATACTACTAACGATACTTATACCGGTGCCACACCGGGAGGCGAATCCTTCCCTATTTACATAGGCTATGACAAAATAGAGCGCAACCCCGTGCCCCGTGGCCGCAAGACCTACGAGACCATCCACGCACCATTTACAGCCACACGCCCCTTCGCCCTCTTCATCCGCGACAAGGAGGTGGGCACCATTCCCTTCGCCTCAACCATCAAGAACTTGAGAAGCGCCGCCGAGTAGCATCCTGACCCCACCCGCCGCTGTGCATATGCCTTTAGCATGAGGCGTACCCAGACGTGAAGTAGCCACATAGCGTGGCAGCTAAGGTCTGTGGTGATGCCTCGGGTTTAGCATATTTCGGCGTGGGCTTCGCGTTGCTCGTTTCGACGGACAGGGCAATGCGAAGG
>JAFSVI010000130.1 GCA_017445145.1 Bacteroidaceae bacterium
GCCCCGAGAACGCCGGCAAGCGCATCGTCGTGCTCCTGCCCGACACCGGCGAGCGCTACCTCAGCACCGTGCTCTACGCCTTCGACGAGTACCCCCTCTGACCCCGCCCCACCCGCGCAACGACAACGGTTGCCGTGCTGTACGATTCAGCACGGCAACCGTTTGTCTTGCCAAAGGCATTCGGACCACAGATCACATGCATCAGGCTATGATGAGCTTTTCATCATAGATTAGAATAATTATGCGCAAACGTACCACCGAAGAGACCGCAACGCGGTCTTCGCTCAATAACCGAGGGTGCTCGCTACGCTCGTACCCTCGGTTGACGTACAATTGAGGAACATGCACTCTGAAAGAGTGCCCCATCATCCCGAGCGGGCGACCCCTTAATGGTCGATGCCGATGCTGGCTGACATCCGGGGGTGCTCGCTACGCTCGTACCCCCGGCATACTGAGAGGAGACGGTTTCACCGTCTTGCCGGTACGTTTGCATATCATCATATATCAATATTGAGTTGTGACATATATCAATATTGAGTTGTCACTTGCCTCCACCCTCAGCTCCCGGGCGCGAGTTCCACAGCCAGCACGGGGGCTATGTCGCCGCCCGGATGCGTGGCGGGCAGCGCCACGTGTAGGCCGTCGGCATCCACGGTGTATGCCAGCGTGCCAAGGCCGAGGAGCTTCACGGCGGCAACCTTGGCCCCCTTCATGTGGGGCGAGCCGGTGGCAAAGCTCTTGATGGTGGCGGCGGCAGCGTCGGGCCAGCCCAGCAGCGTGGCATAGACGGTGTTGCCCTTGGCATTGAAGCGTATGTCGGCAGCGCTGTAGCCTATGTTCTCGTTGAAGCCCTGCGCGCTGAGGGGGTTGCTCTTCTCGGCCAGCGGACCCTCGCCGAAGGTTGTCCAGGGGCGTGTGCCGAAGATGCTCTC
The DNA here is from genome assembly GCA_017445145.1 of Bacteroidaceae bacterium. Taxonomy (GTDB): domain Bacteria; phylum Bacteroidota; class Bacteroidia; order Bacteroidales; family Bacteroidaceae; genus Physcousia. The sequence goes on from JAFSVI010000130.1 coordinate 933, forward strand.
GCCGTTGACATCCATCCACGCCTTCAGCTCCCCGAGCATGGCCACCTCGCGCTCGTCGATGGTGCCTTCGCCACGCATGGGTATGCTGAGCAGCAGACAGCCATTCTTGCTGACCACATCCACGAGCATGTGGGCCACGCGGGCGGCCGACTTGTAGTCGTTGCGCTCATAGATGCCGCGGTCGTAGTGCCACGCGCCGATACACGTGCACGTCTGCCACGGCAGGGCCTGGATGCTGTCGGGCACGCCGCGCTCCACATCCCACATGAGCACCCGCTTGTGCTTCTCGCCCAGCACCTTGCCCATGGCCACCACCTGCTGGCGGCCGCCGTGGCGGTTGGCGCTGTGGTTGTAGAAGTGGGCCAGGATGTTGAGCCCCACACTGTCGTCGCAGCCCCAGAAGGGGAACACGGTGTCGTCGAAGTAGAGCATCTGCGGGTCGTAGGCGTTGATGAGCTGAAGCACACGGTTCTGCAGCTTCACCTTGTAGGCCTGCGAGGGCTGCGACGCGCCGTTCTGCCAATCCCACTGCCGGTGTATGCTGCCGCCGTCCTCCCACCCGGCGCTGCGCTCATGGGCCTGGGCATACAGCTCCTGCGGGTCCAGGCCGCGCCACCATTTCTCCGTGCCGTCGGCATTGGGCGTGTAGCCGTCGGCCTTGGTGAGGTTGCCGTCGTAGGCCTGCGCCGGCTCAAACCACGTCCAGGCATGGGCGCCGTGGATGCTCACCCCGAGCGGCAGGCCTAACTTCTTGCATGCTGCGGCCCACTCGCCCACGATGTCGCGCTGCGGGCCCACGCGCACGGAGTTCCACTCCTGGTAGGGCGAATCCCATAGGTCGAAGTTGTCGTGGTGCTGGCCCAGGGTGAAGAAGAACTGCGCCCCCACGCTCTTGTAGAGCCTGACCAGGGCCTCCGGCTCCCAGCGCTCGGCCTTCCAGGCGTGGCACAGGTCCTTCATGCCGAAGAGCGCCGGCGAGCCGTAGTGCTCCACGTGGTACTTGTGCTGCCAGTTGTCGGCAAGATACATGCCGCGGGCATACCAGTCGCCGGCCTCGGCCTGGCACTGAGGCCCCCAGTGGGCCCAGATGCCGAACTTGGCATCGCGAAACCATTCCGGGCATTCCCACTGCTCCAGGCTCTCCCACGTGGGAGCGAAGGGGCCTTGTTCCACGGGCTCGTCGGCCCGTGCCCACAATGCCGCCGGGGCGAGGGTACACAGCCCTGCGGCGACAGCTGCGATGATGTTTCTCATAAGCTGAATATTAAGTTAGGGGTGCGGCTGGCAGCCGCACACAATGGACGAAAGCAAACACTTGCCGAATCAGGAGACACGGGGCAGAAACTACGGGGCTGACGACACGGCGTAGCCGCTGCGGGTCTGCCACAACAGGGGGCATGCCGCCAAGGGGTTGCCACCAAGGGGCTGACGACACGGGGCGGACGACACGGCACAGCCACTGAGGGGCTGCCACCACGGGGCTACCGCCGCGAGGCTTCCGCCACGGCGGTGCATGCCGCCACGGCGGCACAAAGTTACAACATTTTTTCATCACCCGCGCAAAAAAGCACGGAAAATGCGCGGCGCATGCATTTTTTGGCCCCCGCACCGCTGCCAGTCCGGTTTTTCTCGCTATATTTGCACCCTCACCCAAAGCCCAACCACCATGAAGACGATGTTCATTGCCGCGTGCATGCTCCTATGCCACACAGCGCTCGCCCAACCGACGGCTGCCACAGACCTGCCCACACCCAGCGCCAACCAGCTGCGCTGGCACGACATGGAGATGTATGCCTTCCTCCACTATTCGCTCAACACCTACACCGACCAGGAATGGGGCTACGGCAACGAGTCGCCCCAGCTGTTCAACCCCTCGCAGCTCGACTGCCGGCAGTGGGCGCGCGTGTGCCGCCAGGCCGGCATGAGCGGCATCATACTCACCGCCAAGCACCACGGCGGCTTCTGCCTGTGGCCGTCGGCCTACACCGACTACAGCGTGCGCAGCGCGCCGTGGCGCGGGGGACGCGGCGACGTCGTGGGCGAGCTGGCCGAGGCGTGCCGCCAGGAGGGTCTGGCCTTCGGCGTGTATGTCTCGCCCTGGGACCGCCACCACCCGGCCTACGGGCGGCCGGAGTACATCACCTACTTCCGCAACCAGCTGCGCGAGCTGCTCACGCGCTACGGCGACATCTTCGAGGTGTGGTTCGACGGCGCCAACGGCGGCAACGGATGGTATGGCGGCGCCGACGAGCGCCGCACCATCGACGCCACCACCTACTACGCCTGGCCCGAGACCTACGCCATGGTGCGCTCGCTGCAGCCACGATGCCTCATCTGGAACGACGGCGGCGACCGCGGCGACCTGCGGTGGGTGGGCGCCGAGGACGGCAGCGCCGGCACCACCAACTGGTGCCTGCTCAACGCCACCGGCCCCGTGCCACGCCAGCAGCTGCGCTGCGGCCTCGCCGGCGGCAACGCCTGGGTGCCCGCCGAAGCCGACACCAGCATCCGCCCGGGGTGGTTCTACCACGCCCGCGAGGACACCCTCGTCAAGCCCCTGGCCCGCCTCATGGACATCTACTACAAGTCCGTGGGGCGCAACGCAGCCCTGCTGCTCAACATACCCATAGCCCCCAACGGACGCATACACCCCGCCGACAGCCTCCGCGCAACGGCATTCCACGACTGCATACGCCGCACCTTCGCCACGAACCTCGCCGACAGCGCTCAGCTCACCCGCGAGGCCGACACCTGGACATACACCTTCCGGCACCCAACGCCAATCAACCGTTTCCTAGCCGGGGAGGACATAAGACTGGGGCAGCGCGTGAGCCGCTTCGCCCTCCACGCCCGCGTCGGCGACCAGTGGCTGCCGCTCACCGACGCACTGGCCGACACACCCGCAACGCCCGACGACACCACACCCGACGGCGCCCTCACCACCATAGGCCACAAGCGCATCGTTTGTTTCCCCACCATCGCGGCCACAGCCCTGCGCTTCACCATCCTCGAGGCCACAGCCACGCCCGCCATGGCCCGCATAGGCCTATACCTGGCACCGCAGCCCTGAGGCGCCGCAGCAAGTGTGCAGACAGGCCACGGGCACAAAAAACATGTTCAGGTGAGGACACTCATGCAAGCAGCCCTGCCGGAGAAAAATCGGCAGGGCTGCTTGCGTGCGCCACAGCGCCCACAGCCATCCGGCGCCATGGTGGCGCGGCGTGGGTTGTAGGTCGGCGCGGTCAGTGGCGATGGTCGGCGCGGTTAGAGGCGATGGCCGGCGCGGTTAGCGGCGATGGTCGGCGCGGTTAGAGGCGATGGCCGGCGCGGTGATGATGGGGGGCAGGGGGGGCGCTTGTATATTTTCAGAGTGAGGGGATAAGATGTTTGGCCGGTAATGATGCTGGTTGCTGGCCGCAAAAAAAAAAGAGCTTCGCGCGCGTGTATGTTTTCCTCTCTTTTGATTTCTCTCCTTTCTTTATTCTTTTTTGCTTCTTTTTTCTTCTTTCTTTCGTCTCTTTCCTTTTCTCTTGTTTTGGCCAAAGCCATGGCCAAAGTGGCCAGCGCCGTGGCCATGGACATCATGGTCAAAGCCTTGGCCAAAGTGGCCAGCGCTCCGGTCAAGGACATCATGTCCACGGCCCTTGTCAAATGGCCAGCGCCGTGGCCATGGACATCATGGCCACAGTGGCCAGCGGCGAGGCGGCAGGTGTCACCTCGCGATGTCCAAGTAGATTTGCTCCACCTGCTCGGCCACGCGGTCGCTGTCGAAGCGCTGCCGCACCAGCGCTGCCGCGCGCTGGCCCATGCGCTGGCACAGCTCGGGCTGCGTGGCGGCCTCGACGATGGCCTCTGCCATGCGCCCTGCGTCGGCCGGCGGCACGACGAGGGCGTTGTGGCGGTGGCGTATGATGTCGCGCGCGCCGTCGGTGAGTGTGACGACCACGGCCTTGCGCATGGCCATGGCCTCGAGCATGGCCACGGAGAGCCCCTCCCAGAGCGATGGCAGGCAGAACACGTCGGCCATGGCGAGCAGCTCGGGCACGTCGGAGCGGAAGGGCTGGCGCACGATGACGCCGGGGGGCACCTCTCGCGCTATGCACGCCTCCACCTCGGCATCCATGTCGCCCTGGCCCACCATGAGGCCTCGCACGCGGCTGTCGCGGCCATGGGCTGCCGCCACGGCCCGGACGAAGTCCAGCGGCGCCTTCTGCGCCGTGATGCGGCACATGAAGAGACATACGAAGTCCGTGGGTGCAAAGCCCAGCTGCGGGCGCAGGTCGGGCCTCGGAGCGTCGGGGTCGAAGCGCTGCAGGTTGACGCCGTTCTCGATGACCACGCTCTTGTCCGCCTCCAGGCCGAAGGCGTCGATGCCCGTCTGGCGGTTGCTCTGGCTCACGCAGACGACGCGCGCGGCCTGGCGGCACAGCATGCGCTCGGCCTGGCGCCGCATCCACGCCGCCAGTGGCGACTGCCCGGCGTGGAAGCTCCATCCGTGGACGGTATATACCATGGGCAGGTGCAGGCAGTGGGCCACGGCCCACATGTTGCTGGCGGCACGGCTGCCGTGGGCGTGGATGATGTCGATGTGCTCGCCGGCCACGAGTTCCTCGATGCGGCCAAACACCCGCGGGTCGAAGGCGCGGTGCGAGTTGATCACGAAGCAGGCCACACCGGCCTCGCGCAGCAGCTCCGTCATGTGGCCGTCGGTGAAGGCCAGCACCACGGGTTCCACGGCGTGGCGCCGGCGCAGCCCGAGGGTGAGGTCGATGACGTGGGACTCTCCACCGCCGACCTCTCCCTGGCGAATTACCTCAAGGATACGCAATTTCATGCCACAAAATTACTGACTTTTGCGTAACAATCGCTATTTTTGCACCGAAAAATCGCTCTCACGATGGTAAAATTGCTGTTTTGGGCCTCGCTGGGGCTCGTTTTCTATGCTTTTCTGGGCTACGGCGTGGTGCTGCGGGCGCTCGTGGCCCTGCGGCGCGCCGTGTGCGGTCGGCGCCCCACCCCGCCGCTGCCTGCCGACGAGGACCAATGGCCGGAGGTGACGCTGCTCATCTGCGCCTGGAACGAGGAGGCCGAGGTGGAGCGCAAGATGCGCAACTGCCGCGAGCTGCGCTACCCGGCCGGGCGGCTGCACACGGTGTGGTGCACCGACGGCTCGACCGACCACACCAACGCGCTGCTGGCAGCCTACGCCGACGCCCGCGTGCTCTTCGAGCCTGAGCGGCGCGGCAAGACGGCAGCCCTGAACCGCGCCATGACGTTCATCACCACGCCCATAGTGGTGTTCACCGACGCCAACACGCAGCTCAACGCCGACGCCGTGCGCGAGATTGTGGCGGCCTTTGGCGACCCCACCGTGGGCTGCGTGAGCGGCGAGAAGCGCATCGCCGTGCGCGCCGCCGACGGCGTGGCGGCGGGCGGCGAGGGAGCCTACTGGCGCTACGAATCGACGCTGAAGCGCTGGGACAGCGAGCTGTGCAGCACGATGGGTGCCGCCGGCGAACTCTTTGCCGTGCGGCGCGAGCTGTTCCGCCCCATGGACGTGAACATGCTTCTCGACGACTTCATCATGTCCATGCTCATCGTCATGGACGGCTACCGCATTGCCTACGTACCCACGGCCTATGCCACCGAGACGGGCAGCGCAAGCCTCGCCGAGGAGCGCAAGCGCAAGCGACGCATCGCCGCCGGGGGGCTGCAGAGCATCTGGCGCCTGCGACGCCTCATGAACCCGCTGCGCCACCCGGTGGTGAGCTTCCAGATGGTGAGCCACCGCGTGCTGCGCTGGAGCGTGGCGCCCGTGGCCCTCGTGGCCCTCGTGCCGCTCAACGTGTGGCTCGTGGCCGTGCGCGCCGGGTGGGTCTATGACGTGGCGCTGGCATGCCAGGCGCTGTTCTACGCCCTTGCCGCCATGGGCTTTGCCGACGAGCGTCGCGGGCGCAAGCGTGCGCTGACGTACATCCCCATGTACTTCCTGTTCATGAACCTCAACGTCTTTGCCGGCATACGCTACCTGTGGCGCAAGCAGAGCGGCACCGGGGCGTGGGAACGCGCCCGCCGGGCCCGGCCATGAGGCGCTGGCGCAGAAAGTTGCGATAAATTCTGCCACAAGTTTGCGCATGTCGCACAAAACACCTACCTTTGCGCACACAAAAGCTAACTCAAACCTCAACAATGAAGAAATTCCACACTCTCTTGGCAGCGGCGCTCATGGCCATGCTGCCGGCGCTCACGCGAGCCGACGACGTCAACATCACCACGTCATTCGTCGCCAACCCCAGCTTCGAGCAGGACTTCACCGGCTGGACCAACAGCGGCATGCAGACGCAGACCAACACCTCCTTCGCCCCCAAGAAGGGCAGCAAATACGTGGAGAAATGGACTGCCACGCCCGGCAAGATCGGCACGACCTCCGTCGTGCAGACCATAGCCACCCTGCCCGCCGCCCACTACCGCCTCACGGCCGCCGCGCAGAACATACAGCAGGGCAGCGACGAGGCGCAGACGGGCGCCGTGATCTTCGCCGGCACGAAGACCACGGCCGTCACCACGGCCGGAACATACGAGGTCGCCTTCGACGGCACGGGCGCCAACGTGCAGATTGGTTTCCGCTGCACCGGCGCCACCGGCAACTGGGTGGCCACGGACTTCTTCCAGCTCTTCTTCACCGGCTCCGACGCCGAGATGCTGGCCGCCAACATCGCCGCCGCCGAGCAGATGCTCGGCAAGACCATGGCCACCAACGCCAAGACAGCCATGCAGACGGCCGTGGATGCCGCCAAGGCCCTCGCCGCCGACGCCCCGCAGGCCGACATCGACGCCGCCGCCCTCGCACTCATCAAGACCTTCCCCGCCGCACAGGCCAGCCTCGACGCCATGGCCGACCTGGAAAAGGCCATCACCGCCGCCGAGAAGCTCACCGAGCAGACCATGGCCCCCGGCGTCAAGACAGCATTGCTCAACGCCATAGCCGCCGCACACGCCATCATCGACGGCACATCGACGGCCAACGCCGCCACCGCCACCACGGCGCTCAACAACGCCGCTGCCGCCGCACGCAACAGCCACTCGGCCTACGTCAAGCTCGAAACGGCCATCACCAGCGCCACCAACGCCTACGACGACGCCAAGGCCGGAGCCGCCGACCTACAGGCAGCCATCGACGCCGCCAAGGCCGTGCTCGCCGCCGACGCCTCCACCGACGCCGACTATGCCGGCGCCACCGACGCCATCAACACCGCCATACTGGCCTTCCGCGTGGCCAACGCCACCGGCGTGGCACCGCGCGTGCAGACGGGTACCGTCATCCAAGGCTCCACCATGATCTTCGCCCGCGGCACTTTCCCCAGCAGCGGCGCCCGCGAACGCGGCTTCTGCTACAGCACCACCAGCCCCGAACCCACCATCTACGACGGGCGCTCGGCCACCAAGTGGAGCAACAACGGCGACATATACTACATGGAGGGCCTCACGCCCGCCACGTGCTACTACGTGCGCGCCTACGCCATCAGCACCGGCTACATGGTGGGCTACGGCGACGTGGTCAAGACCTACACGCTGCCGCGCGCCGGCGTGACCTACAGCTACGACTTTGCCGGCGACGACGCCACCAACGAGCGCATCAACGGTGCCCTGCAAGACGCCGTGAACGTCATCAACGCCACCACACAAATCAAGAACTTCCACCTCAACGCACACTACGTGCCTGGCGCCGGCGCCGGCGGCGGCACTGCCGACTGCTCCTACGGAGGCTACATGCGCATCTCGCAGAGCACCAGCTACCAGCGCACCGGCACCGTGCTCCACGAGGGCGGCCACGGCATGGGCGTGGGCACCACCAACGAGTGGTACAACAACTCCAACTACCGCGCCGAGACGAGCCGCGGCACGTGGCTCGGCACGCGCGTGGACCGCATCATGGACTTCCTGGCCAACTCCACCGGCAACCACCTCACGGGCGACAACACCCACATGTGGCCCTACGGCATCAACGGCGCCCACGAGGACGACGGCTCACGCATACTCTACCACGCCAACGCCATGATCCACGAGGCGCTGGGCGAGGACGGCCTCATCATCTCCGGCTCCAGCTTCTGCCAGCCCGCCTACACCCTCGAATGCGACGACGAGACAAAATACTACATCAAGAGCGCCGACACGGGCCGCGGCCTGGCCAACGCCTACCTGCGCGAGACCAACACCACGCGCCCCAAATGGGTGGAGATGACATGTGCCGAGGCGCTGGAGAACGACAGCTGCGCCTGGTACGTCACCTTCACGCCCGCCACGGCCACCTACGTCATCCGCAACGCCGCCACCGGCCACGCCCTCTCCACATCGGCCTTCACCACGCCCAAGGCATTCAACGCCGCCAACGCACGCATGCAGCTGCTGCCCGCACGCGCCGTCACCAAGAACAGCGGCCACACCTTCGCCAACCTCTCCTACTGGATCACCAACGGCGGACGCGCCTTCCAGGCCAACGCCAACGGCGTCACCGCAGCGGCCAACTTCAACCACGCCAACGCCGCCACCACACAGCGATGGCTCTTCCTCGACGCACATGAGGCACTGGCATTCGCCAAAGCCACCGGCGACGACAGCGCCACGGCCATAGCCTCCACACCGGCCACGCCGGCACGCCTCGACATCAGCGGCGGCCAGGGCGCCATCCACGTCAGCGCCAACGGCAACCGCACGGCCGCCAGCGTGGACATATACACCATCGACGGGCGCCTCGTGGAGCGCGTCACCGTGGCCAACGGCGCCACCGCCGCCGTCAGCCTGCCGCGCGGCCTCTACGTCGTGGGCGGCAAGAAAGTGGCCGTGAGATAAGGCGCTGCGCGCCAACCCACACCGTGCAACCACCCCCACACCCCACACACATGGCAAAGAAAAGTATCATCCCGGCGGCAATGGCCGCACTGCTGCTCGCCGCCGCCTGCCACCGCACGCCGGCACCAACGGCAGCGACCTTCACCGACGCCGACGCCGATGCGGCGCTCGACTACTGCGACGCACAGGTGCACCGCGCACTGAGCCAGATGGACGAGGCGGCAGCCCTGGAGGACGACGACGACACCTACACCATCTGCCTGCCCCGCAACATCGAAGGCACCGACACCGCATGGGCCATGCGCCCGGCCGTGGCCACCGAGTGGTGCTCGGGCTTCTGGCCCGGCATACTGTGGCTCGACTATGCCGCGCGCGGCGACCAGGCCGTGGCCAGCGCCGCTATGGCATCCACGCTGGCGCTGCAGGACATACTGGACGCGCCCGTGCTGGACCACGACCTGGGCTTCCTCTTCTACTGCAGCGCCGGCACGGGTCTGCGGGTGCTCGAGGACGAGATGCAGCGCGCCGACCTCACGCCGCAGGAGCGCACGGCCGACTCGCTCACCGCCGACGCCTTCCGCACCCTGCTGCTGCGCGCCGCCGACAGCCTCGCCACGCTCTACCGCCCCCAGGTGGGCACCATCCTCTCGTGGCCCCGCAACGTGGCCATGTTCGGCGGCCACAACACCATCATGGACAACATGATCAACCTGGAGCTGCTCTACTGGGCCGCCAAGAACGGAGGCCGACCCGAGCTGGCCGACATAGCCACACGCCATGCCGAGACAACCATGCAGAACCACTTCCGCCCCGACGGCACATCGTACCACGTCGCCGTGTATGACACCATCGACGGCCACTTCCTGCGCGGCGTCACCCACCAAGGCCTGGCCGACAGCTCCACATGGGCGCGCGGACAGGCGTGGGCCGTCTATGGCTTCGCCATGGTGGCGCGCGAGACGGGGCAGCAGCGCTTCCTGGAACAGGCACAGCGCGCCGCCGACGCCTTCCTCGAGCGGCTGCCCGGGGACTACGTGCCATACTGGGACTTCTCCGACCCGCGCATAGCCACCTCGCCCGAACACCCGGCACCCGTCGGCGACACCGTGGCGCCGCGCGACGCCTCGGCAGCTGCCGTCGTGGCCGCCGGCCTGCTGATTATGACGGAGCTCATCGAGGACCGCGACCGCGCCGACGCCTACCGCGACGCCGCCGCCCACATCCTGGCCAGCCTCAGCACCGACCACTACCAGAGCCGCCAGCGCAACAGCGCCTTCCTGCTCCACAGCACAGGCAACCACCCCAAAGGCTCCGAAATCGATGCCAGCATCATCTATGCCGACTACTACTACATCGAAGCCCTCCTCCGCTACAAAGCCACCCCCCAACATTAGCACCCCCCAAGGCACCCAAGGCACCCCCCAAGGCACCCAAGCACCCCCAAGGCACCCCCCAAGGCCCCCAAGCACCCCCAAGACACCCCAAGACCCCCAAGGCCCCCAAGACACCCCCAAGACACCCCCAAGGCCCCCAAGCACCCCCAAGCACCCCCACGGCACCCCCAAGACACCCCCAAGGCCCCCAAGACACCCCCCAAGCCACCCAAGCA
>JAFSVI010000131.1 GCA_017445145.1 Bacteroidaceae bacterium
ACCGCAACGCAGTCCCAGCAAGACCGCAACGCAGTCCCAGCAAGACCGCAACGCAGTCCCAGCAAGACCGCAACGCAGTCCCAGCAAGACCGCAACGCAGTCCCGGTAAGACCGCAACCCAGTCCCAGCAAGACCGCAACCCAGTCCCAGCAAGACCGCAACCCAGTCCCAGCAAGACCGCAAAGCGGTCCCAGCAAGACCGCAAAGCAGTCCCGGCAAGACCGCAAAGCGGTCTCCTTTCAATAGCCGGGGGTACGAGCGTAGCGAGCACCCCCGGTGGGCACGCAATAGTGGAATACGCACTCTGAAAGAGTGCCCCATCACTCCGTGGGGGCGCACCCTTATTAGAGGTGTCGGAGCGACCAGACGACAGCGCCACCGACACACAACGGCAAGACCAAGAAGTTAATAATAGTTAAAAAACAAAATATTGAACCTCAAACATGAACCACCTTATATAATAAAGTGTAACTTTGCCACCAAATAGGGCGAATAACGCCCCGACGTTGACCGCAAGACAAAGCCGACAAGACAAGCAAACCATTTATATTCATCTATTTACTAACTCAAACAACTGCTTTATGAAACACAAGCTACTCTCTCTCGTTGCGCTATCTGGCGCAATGCTCGTGAGCGCAAGTGCCATGGCATGGGACGACCCAGTGCGCCCAACAAGGCCAAAGGTGAACCAACAGTATGAAGGTTCATTCGTGGAACCAGAGGACGGACGTCAGTACTACATCTACAATGTAGGAGCTGGCCTCTTCCTTGGTGGCGGACAGACATGGGGCACACGCGCCATCGTCCTGTGCGACAGCGTAATCGCCGTTACAGAAGAAGCTGCCATCAACAACGTCAGCGGCAACACCACCGCCAACTACGTGTTGCCATTCGAACTCGTGGGTACCGGCGAATCCGGACAGTACAACATCAACGTACTGGCCAACAGCAAGGCCACAGCAGGCGCCGGCCACTTCGTGGGCGAGGATGGCGCTCAGGCTTGGATTGACGGCGACGACAGCCGCAATGCCAGTTTTGGTCTGTGGAGCATCACCCAGTACGAGGGTGGCTACATGATCACCAACGACTATGCCACAAACACCAAGTATGCCGACGCACCACGTGCCTACGGCGTCGATGGCAACAACACCGCCATCAGCTGGGCAACCACTTGGACTGACCTCTACCTCGAAAAGCCCGAGGGCAACACCACTGACCCGCAGCTCGTGTGGAAGTTTGTCAGCGCAGACGACTTCGATGCCGTGAGCGCATACAGCAAGGCTTTCAAGGAGGCATTCAACTCCGAGGAGTTCCAGGCGCAGATTGCTGCCTACGACGCAGCCATGGCCGTTTACAACAAGAAGCTCGACCTCAAGGCCGCCCTCGAAGAGGCTGAGGCAGCCGGCATCAACACCGATGCAGCAGGGGCTGTCTATACCAAGGTCGATGCCACCCTCGAAGAGGTGCAGGATGCTATTACAGCTCTGCGCGCCGCCCTCGCTGCCGGCAGCTACGACTTCGGAGGTGCCAGCGAGGACACCCCGCTCGATGTCACCGACATGGTACTGACAAACGCCAGCTTCGACGGCAACATGGACGGCTGGACAATCACCGTTGGCGGTCAGAACTTGCAATATCAGGGACGCACTGACGGACAAGTGGACCCCAGCAAGAACTGGGTCTCCATCACTGGCTTCATCGAGGCGTGGACACCATCGCCCAACACCCTTGGCGATGGCACCATCTCTCAGACAGTATATGGCCTCCCCGCTGGTAAGTACATGCTGGAGTGCGATGCCATGGCCACCAAGCAGGGCGACGCAGACCCCGAAGGCGCTGTCACAGGTGCATACATCTTCATCGCAAGCTCCAACAGCGAGACACGCGAACCCATCAAGGCCCCCGATACCCAGCCCAAGCACTGGAGCGTGGTATTCGTCAGCGACGGCAGCCCCGCCCTCACCTTTGGTCTGAAGGTGGAAAACACAACCGCCAACTGGATTAGCGCCGACAACTTCCGCCTCTGGTACTACGGAGAAACTAATCGCACCCCCGAGCAGCTTGCTTTGGATCAGGCCATTAAGGACGCTGAGGACATCGTCTTGGACGAGGTGCGTGCCTCCAAAGATACCAAGGAAGCTTTCGAAGCAGCTCTCGTTGCCGCCAAAGGGGTTCAGGAAAGCACCGACGCTGAGACACTCAGCGCTGCCACAACAGCCCTGAAGGAGGCTCTCGATGCCATGCGCGCTTCCATCAGCCAATATCAGGCCGTAGGCACCTTCCTCACCGAGCTCGGCGACATGATGGAAGCAGCCGACGGCAACGGATGGGACACCCTCTCCGATGCGCTCTATGACTGGCAGACCGAAATCAACGAGGGCTATGAGCAGGGCACCCTCACCGCCGAGGACATCGCCGGCTTCAGCGACGAGCTCCACAACAAGATTGTCGAGTTCCTCAACACCGAGGGAGCCATCACGGAGGGTAACGACCTCACGTTCCTTCTCGTCAACCCCCACTTCACCACAGGCTCGACAGCTAACCCAACCGGTTGGACTATCAACAACGGTGCCATGACAGAGCTTCGTGCCAGCACCCACAACATCGAGACCTACCATGCCGCATTCGACATCAGCCAGACACTGCCCAACATGCCCGTTGGCGTGTATGACGTTACTCTCCAGGGCTTCGCTCGTCACGACGATGCCAGTGTGACCGACAAGACATGGCTCTATGGCGGCATCACCAAGGCACAGCTCATCAGCCTCAACGACAACGTCGAGCAGAAGCGTCTCGAACCTATCTTCAGCTCCGAGACTCTCGAAAAGCGTCCTGCAATGGGCGACAGCAACTATGACAACAGCACCGCCACCGACGAACAGGGCAACACACTCTATCAGGCCAACGGTATGACTGGTGCATACTACTGGTTCCAGACCGAGAACCCCAACACCTCAGAACCCTACTACACCAACCACGTGAAGGTCATCATGGCGCAGCCCGGCGACCTCACAGTGGGTATCCACTGCGAGACAACCAGCGACTGGGTTATCTTCGACAACTTCCAGGTGAAGTACCTCGGCGTCAACGCTGAAGTGTATGCCGAGACCATCGAGACGATGATTGACCAGCTCAACAAACTGGCCGAGAACGAGAACACATATCTCACCGCAGCTGCACAGAACCTCGTTGAGACTGTGCCTGCCAAGGCTCAGACCGTCATCGACAACGCCGACATCGACGAGTGCATCGCCATGATTGAGGAGATAGACGCTGCCATCACCTACATACAGGCCGGCAACAAACTCTTCGATGAACTCTTCGACCTTGCCAACAACAACATCTATGAGCGCATCATGGCCACTCCTCACAGCGGCGCCGACTACGAAGCCATCGTAACAGAAGCCGCCAACTGCAAGGAGAACGCCGCCAGCTACGCCGACAACGACGCAGTGAGCGCTATGACAGCTAAGGTCAAGAGCGGATGGGTAGCCTACGTGATGAGCGACGCCTCCGACGACAACAACGAGGAGAACCCCTACGACGCCACCGACGTCATCTTCAACCCCGACTTCGAGCTCGAGAACGCCAACTACTGGAACATCAACATCAGCGGCGGCAATCAGGGCTACCAGGGTGCACAGTACATCAACACCAAGGAGGACGGCACCGAGATCGTCATCTCCAAGTTCGTGGAGACATGGCGTGGCGACGGCTCCCTCAACGACGGCAACATCAGCCAGACACTCTTCGGCGCACTGCCCGCAGGCTACTACCGCCTCGAGATGGACGGCTATGCCACCAACCAGGCCGGCATCCCCGAGGAGGGCGTGCAGGGTGCATACCTCTACGTGCAGATCGGCGACGCACGCATGCTCGCCCCCATCGGCATCACTGAGCCCTCGGGCCTGCCCGAGCACTTCACCCTCGACTTCTACAGCAACGGCACCGACGTGCCCACGCTGGGTCTGTGGATCGAAGGCGCCAACTGCAACTGGGCAGCTGCCGACAACTTCCAGCTCTTCTTCATCGGCCAGCAGGCACCCGACGCTGTTGAGAGCCTCGCTGCCAAGACCAACAGCACCGCCGCCATCGCCATCTACGGCATCGACGGACGCCAGCAGAGCCAGCTCCGCCGCGGCATCAACATCGTGCGCACGGCCGACGGCACACGCAAGGTCATGGTGAAGTAAGACACACACCACGCAACAATGCGGCATCACGCCGCACACACACCACACGCAAGCGCTGCGACCCACAAGGCCGCAGCGCTTTTTTGGGTGCGTACACGCCATTGGCAGACGACAAATTGCGGACAGCTGACGTTTTTCAGCCGAAAAGCTTGGCGGAAAGGCGAAAACGTTGTAACTTTGCGCCATGAAGGAAAAACCAATGAGCAAAGCACTGCGACACAGCGGAACGACAACTACACCACCGACAAGAGAAGACAGGCTCATACTCGAAGCAGGGAAGTTCTCTCTCGACATAGCAAAACTCGTCTTCGCCGGCGTTGTGCTTGCAGGACTGATGAAGGAGGACATAGACTATGCCCTGCTCTTTCCCATTGGTTTGCTGGTCTCTCTCATATTCGTGGTAGTAGGATTCTTATACTTATCAAAGCTCAAATAAAGGCACTATGGAATTCATCTATTTTCTCATCACCGTCGGAGTTATAGGACTATGCCTCATGGCCCACGCCATGTCACTGCCCAAGGCCAAAGGGCAGAGTAACTGACACGATAAAACAGCTAACAGAATCAACGATAATGACACGCAACACCATCACCAACCTGGCGGCAGCAGCCGCCGTAGGCATCTGCCTCACATCGTGCGTCAGCACGAAGAAAATCAAGTACTTCCAAGGCGCGGAATACATGTTCATGCAGCCGCAGGAAATCACACAGCTCTATGAGATGCACATCAAACCGGCCGACCAGGTGCTCATCAAGGTCACCTGCGATCAGCCCGAGCTGCTCGAGGTGTTCAACCTAGACGTCACCATGGGTGCCGGCATGCGCTCCAGCGGAAACCTGAGCTACGGCAACACTGGCTCAATGGGTTCGGCCTACGGCTACACCGTGGACAACGAGGGCTACCTCACCCTGCCCCACCTGGGCCGCGTGCATGTGGCCAACCTCACCTGCGACGATGCCGCCAAGGTCATCGAGAACCAGATCAAGAGCCTGAAGATGATCAAGGACCCCGACGTCACCGTGCGTCTGCTCAACGCCCGCGTCTCGGTGCTCGGAGCCGTGAAGAGCCCCCGCGTGGTCAGCCTCACCTCGGAACGTAACACCGTGCTCGACGTGCTCGCACAGTGTGGCGACGTCAGCGACCAGGCCCTGCGCCAAAAGGTGAAGCTCTTCCGCGAGGACAACGGCAAGCGCGTGATGTATGAGCTTGACCTCACCCAGGCCGACATCTTCAACAGCCCCGCCTTCTACGTGCAGCAGAACGATGTCATCTACATCCAGCCCAACAAGAGCCAGAACGTGAAGAGCTCGGCATTCTCCACCTTCCTCGGCGTGGGCGGCAGCATCATCAGCGCCATCTCCAGCGCCGTGGCCATCGTCATCGCCGTGACGAGGAAGTAAGCCCAGCGAAACACGCCACCCAACGGCAGGCACCGCCGCAGCCCACGCACAGGCAGAATGGCAACGGCGGTGCCGCCGCACCAACAACACTTCAGCCCACAAGCCGCAAACACCATGACATACGCCTACGCCTGGCTCGCCTTCGTGGCAGTCGTATATCTCTTCGCGTGGATAGACCACCTCTACTTCTCGCGCGACCTGCCGGCACAGTTCCGCCACATGCGTAAGGAGCTGTTTGAGGAAAGCTGAGTGCCTCACACTAACGATACGGGGGCGGGAGCATATAATCATGCTCCCGCCCCCGAATCGTTGGTGGGCATCGTCGGCGGCCGCCACTGGCGAGGCGGCCGCCAATGCTGTTACTTCTCTATGTGGCGCGACTTGTCGCCATAGTTGCCGTAGGTGCCGTAGTGGCCATAGCGTCCATAGTAGGTGCCATACTTGCTGTAGGTGCCATACTTGCCGTAGCCGTAGTAGAAGCCGTTGGTGCGCTTGTTGAGGTCCACGCCGTTGAGCACGATGTTGATCTTGGGCATCTTGTGCTCGATATCCGTGCGGTTGATAAGCTCGAAGTCGCCCTTGGTGGTGTGCTCGGCGCGCACGATGAAGAACGTGACATCCACCAGGCGCGAGAGGGCGTAGGTGTCGCTCACCAGGCCCACGGGCGGCGTGTCGAGGATGATGTAGTCGTACTTCGTCTTGAGGTACTCCAGACCCTCGTCGAGCGTGGAGCGTGTGATGAGCTCACCCGGGTTGGGCGGGATGAGGCCTGCCGGCAGCACGTCGAGGTTCTTGTTCACCACGCCGCGCACAATCTGGTCCTCGAGCAGGGCGAAGTCGGCCTTGTCCTGGCTGAGGTAAGCCGTGATGCCCTTCTCGCTCTTTGGCAACCCGAAGAGCTTGACGAGGCGCGGCTTGCGCACGTCGAGACCGATGATGATGACCTTCTTGCCCAGCAGGGCGAGCGACATGGCGAGGTTCGTGGCCACGAAGGTCTTGCCCTCGCCGGGCACGCAGCTGGTGCAGCACAGCACCTTCTCGGTCGGCGTCATGATGAAGCCGAGGTTGGTGCGCAGGCCGCGGAACGCCTCCTCCATCATGTTGTTGGTGTTCTCCTTCACCACAATGGCGCGTTCGCCCTCGGCGAGTTCCGACGTGAGCGGTATGTCGGCCACGACGCTGAGTTTCGTGAGCTTCTCGATGTCCTCACGTCCATTGATGCGGAAGCGCAGCATCTCAAACAGGTAGAAGAGCATCAGCGGCAGGAAGGCTCCCAAGAGGAATGCTGCGAGCATGATGATGGTCGACTTGGGGCTCACCTTGCCCATGTTCTGCGGCATGTCGATGATGCGTGCCTTGTTGGCTGTTGATGCCAGGGAGATGTAGTTCTCCTCGCGCTTCTGCAGGAGCATGAGGTACAGGTTAGCCTTGATCTCCTGCTGGCGGCCGATGTTGTTGAGCACGCGCTCCTGTGTGGGGGTGCTGCTCACCTTGCTGGAGAAGTGGGCAAACTGCGAGTCGATGCTGTT
The DNA here is from genome assembly GCA_017445145.1 of Bacteroidaceae bacterium. Taxonomy (GTDB): domain Bacteria; phylum Bacteroidota; class Bacteroidia; order Bacteroidales; family Bacteroidaceae; genus Physcousia. Next base: position 7,124 of record JAFSVI010000131.1, read on the forward strand.
CTTCTGCACCTGCAGGTCGCGGTAGATGCTGCGCAGCTGCTGCTCCACGGCCGCCCACAGCGCTGCCACCTCGGCGGTGAGCTGCTGCACGGCGGGAGCCTCCTCGCTGGAGCTTGCCGCCAGGCGGTTGCGTGCCAGGAGTTTCGTGTTGTAGTCCGAGATCATGCGGTTGGTGCTCTGGTCGGTGATGCCGAGGTTGGCGGGTATGAGCTCCTTGTCGTTGTTGGGGTTGTGGACATAGTCCAGCAGACCCTGCACGAGCGAGATCTGTGTCTGTATATCCACCTGGCGCTTCTGGAAGTCGGTGGTCTGTGTGAGCGCCTGGCTGGCATCCGTGGGGAGGTTCACGAGCTGGTTGGAGCGTTTGTAGCCCTCGAGGTCACCCTCCGTCTCGTCGAGCTCGGAGCGTATGATCTCTATGCGTTCGTTGATAAACTCCTCCGTCTTGCGGGCCACCTCGTTCTTGTCCTCGTTGGCATCCTCGTTGTAGGACTGCACGAGCTGCGAGAGATAGTCGCAGGCGCGGTCCGTGGAGGTGTCCAGCATGGAGAGCACCGCCACGGTGGTCATCTTCGACGACGGCTGGGCGCTGAGGCGGCGTGCGTAGGCGCGCCCCACCATCACAGGCGGGTATATCACGACGTCCATCTCACGCTCCGGCAGCTCGAAGCCCGGGTTCTGCGTGAAGAGGATCTTGCCCACCTTGGTGGTGATGGTGGCCGGGAAGGTGGTGATGTCGCGGCGCATGATCTCGCCCTCGCCATTAGTCTTGCTGGGCAGCGTGATTTCCACGCGTATGCCCTCGCCATGCTTGACGAGTGTCATGGGAATGGATTCCTGCAACACATCCTGTCTCGACTCCTCGAGATCCACGATGACGGGGCTGGTCTTATACACATCCGACTGCCCCACGCGGCCATGCATGGTGTAGGTGACGTAGAGCTTGAGAGACTTCACGGCCTTGGTGGCCACTGCCGTGGAGCTGATAATCTCCATCTCATTGTCAAAGCCGTTGGAGTTGCTGATGACGCCGAGCTGGTCCATGGCCAGGTCCGTGCCCGAGGAGCGGCGCACGCCGCCCTCATCCTTGATGAGCACCTTTGCCGATGCCTGATAAACCGGAGCCTGGTATCTGAGGTAGATGTATGCCAACGACACGAAGAAGAGCGTTGAGAACACAAACCAATACCAGTGCAGGACGATTATCGACCATATCTTGCGATAGTCGATGCCCGAGGACTCATTCTCCTCGGCTTTGGGTGTTTCAATATATTCTGCCATACAAACGTAAGTTAATTCATGCGTATGCCGCAAACCTCGTGCGCGTGTGTATATATAGTAGAGCACACGATTTGCGGCGGCAAAGGTAGCTATAGTTTTTGGATTGCCGAAGGTTTTGGACAAAAAAAATAGCTTTTCTTAGGCCATTTCGCTAAAAAGGCGTACCTTTGCGCCACAATTGCCAACAGCCAAACAACTATCAACATGTCATTCCTAAGCAAACTCTTCGGCCGCAGCGACACGCAACAAGAGTCCAAAGCGGGCGGCATAGAGGACTTCATGACCCTCATACGCGTATATTTCGAATCGGCCATAGCGGCACAGGTGGGCATCACCAACCTCGCTGCCCTGCCCGACCTGCGTGTGTTCAAGCAGACACTGAAGGTGCCCACGCTCAACAACAAGCTCGGCCTGGGCGAGAAGAAGCGCTGCGCACAAATCCTCAACGAGGTGTATCACGTGAGCGACACCATGACGCGGGAAATCGACGCCAGCGTGAGGAAACGCTGCCGCCGCCTGCAGGACGTGCAGCCCTACATGGTGCAGTTCCAGGGCTTCACGCAGGACCTCATGATGCTCACCGGCAACCTCATGCAGTGGAAGCTGCGCCTGCCCGGCTTCATGCAGAAAGCCCTGCGGCAGATGACCGAGAAAACCGTGCGCGACATCCTCACCAAGACGGATTGGAGCGACGACAACAGCCGCCGCATGGCGGCACAGGTGCGGCGCTACCAGCAGACACTTGGCTTCACCGACGAGTGGGTTGTGGAGTACGCACAGACCCTCGTGGCGTTGGCCAAGAAGGAGAAGAGGGCAAATATCGACGATGCAGGGCAAAAATAACGCCCCAAAACTTGCATAATCAAAAAAAGCGCGCTACCTTTGCGCCAAATTCGACATTCATGCTCCCACAATGACCGCCGAAGAAGAGAAAACCATACGTCTGCTGGAAACACGGACGAGGCAACTCATCCTGAAATTCGAACAGCTGAAAGCCGAGAACTCCGAGTTGCTCGACGAGCTTGTGGCGAAGGACAGCGAGCTGGCGGCGGCGCGCAAGCGTACCAAGGAGCTGGAGTCGGACCTTACCAACCTCAAGATGGCACGTATGCTCTCGGTGAGCGACACCGACATTGGCATGGCCAGGCAGCGTGTCAGCAGACTGGTGCGAGACGTAGATAAGTGTATCGCCCTGCTCAAAGGCATGGAGCCTGGAGCCGTGGCAGATGTATAACATACCACAGAGACATGGAAGTCAGCGATACCTTTCAGATAAGACTGAAGCTTGGCAGTACGACGTTCCCCATCACCATCCGGCGAGCCGACGAACAGCTGTACCGCGACGCGGAGAAGCTCATCAACCAGCGATATGCCTTCTACGCCAACAAGTTTCCTCATCAGACGAGCGAGATATACCTCATGATGTCCACCATCGAGATTGCCGTCCGCCTACAGGTGGCCGAGACGACGGGTAACCTGCAACCCGTCATGGCCACGCTCAACGGACTCATCGGCGAGGTGGAAAGCGCCCTGAAGTAATCCGGGCAGCCATCCTGACCACTCATCATGCGACGCACCACGCTGCGCTCCGGCCCCGCGCCGGAGAGAGCCGTGGTGCGTCGCTCATTGTATAACACCTTCACAACACTCAACCAACTAATGACAACAATCTCCCTGATAATCACCATCGCCTCGGCAGTCATTGCCGTGGCAGTGCTTATCTACCAACTCATCTGGTATCGCCACATCAAACCAGCCCGCATGAAAAGCCTCCACGAGGAGGCCAAGAAAGAGGCCGAGGTCATCAAGCAGAAGAAACTCCTCGAAGTGAAGGAGAAGTTCCTCAACAAGAAAGCCGAGCTCGAGAAGGAGGTGCAGCAGCGCAACCAGCAGATTCAGCAGAGCGAGAACCGCCTCAAGCAGCGCGAACTCACGCTCAACCAGCGCCAGGACGAGCTCGGGCGCCGCAAGAACGAGCAGGAAGCCGAGCGCAAGCGCCTGGACCAGCTGCAGGGCAGCCTCCAGAAGCGCGAGGAGGAGCTGGAGCAGCGCCTTGCGAGCCTCATCGACCAGGAGCGTTCGCAGCTGGAGAAGATCAGCGGCTTGAGCGCCGAGGAGGCCAAGGAGCGCCTCGTCGAGACGCTGAAGGACGAGGCCAAGACAGCCGCCGCGAGCTACATCAACGACATCATGGACGACGCGAAGATGACGGCCAACAAGGAAGCCAAGCGCATCATCATCCAGACCATACAGCGCACCGCCACGGAGACAGCCGTGGAGAACAGCGTCACCGTGTTCCACATCGACAACGACGATGTCAAGGGCCGCATCATAGGCCGCGAAGGCCGCAACATACGGGCCTTGGAGGCTGCCGCCGGAGTGGAGATCGTGGTCGATGACACGCCCGAGGCCATCGTCATCTCCGCCTTCGACCCCGTGCGCCGCGAGATATGCCGCCTGGCGCTGCACCAGCTCGTGGCCGACGGACGCATCCACCCCGCCCGCATCGAGGAGGTGGTGGCCAAGGTGAAGAAACAGGTTGACGAGGAAATCATGGAGACGGGCAAGCGCACCGCCATCGACCTCGGCGTGCATGGCCTCCACCCCGAGCTTATCCGCATCATCGGCAAGATGAAGTACCGCTCGAGCTACGGCCAGAACCTCCTGCAGCATGCCCGCGAGACGGCCAACCTGTGTGCCGTCATGGCCAGCGAACTCGGCCTCAACCCCAAGAAAGCACGTCGCGCCGGCCTGCTCCACGACATCGGCAAGGTGCCCGACGAGGAACCCGAACTGCCTCACGCCCTCTACGGCGCCAAGCTGGCCGAGAAGTACAAGGAGAAACCCGACATCTGCAACGCCATCGGCGCCCACCACGAGGAGATGGAGATGACAACGCTCATCGCCCCCATCGTGCTGGCCTGCGACGCCATCAGCGGCGCACGCCCCGGTGCCCGCCGCGAGATTGCCGAGGCCTACATCAAGCGCCTCAAGGACCTGGAGAACATCGCCTCGAGCTATGCCGGCGTCACCAAGGCATACGCCATCCAGGCCGGCCGCGAGCTGCGCGTCATCGTCGGTGCCGACAAGATCGACGACAAGCAGATTGAGACGCTCAGCGCCGACATAGCCACGAAGATTCAGAACGAGATGACCTATCCGGGCCAGGTGAAGATCACCGTCATCCGCGAGACACGCGCCGTGAGCTTCGCAAAATAGCCATCTGCCACGCGGCATCTGGATTCAACGCAACGAATTGCGCGAATTATACACCTTGGTATAATTCGCGCAATTCGTTGCGAAAAGGTGGTTCGGGCAGAAAGGGCTTTCCGCATAATCCGCACAATTCGTTGCGAAAAGGCGGCAAGCCGCGAAAGGCTATATGAGGCGTTTGGCAAAGGCCCTCACGGCGTAGTTGGCATAGAGGTAGAGTGAGTGGAAGAAGCCAAAGTGCTCCACCTTGCGGTAGATGTCCCACTGCCAGAAGAGTATGCCGAACTTGTTGGCCGACACGGACTGCTCCCTGACGCGATACACCGCGAGCACCTCGCCTACGTTGCGCGCCTTCATGCCCGAGGTGTTCAGTATCTCGAGCCACATGGGGTAGTCCTCGTGGTGAATGACGCGGAAATAATGCTTGCCCACCTTTTGGGTGTCATAGATGCCGGTGAGGTTGCCGATGACGTTGCCCTTGAGGAGCTGCCGGTAGCCCACCTCGCGCGGTGCATGCACCACGCGGTTGCTGCGCTTGCCGCTGTCGGTCATCTTCTCGTAGTCGGAATAGACAATGACGGTGTCGTGGCGCTCAAAGAGCGGCAGTTGCCGCTCGAGCTTGTTGGGCAGCCACACGTCGTCGCTGTCGAGGAAAGCTATGTAGCGCCCCTGTGCAGCCTCCACGCCCACGTTGCGCGGCGAAGCGGGGTTTCCAGATGGGTGTTGGTTGTGCAGCAGACGTATGCGCGGGTCGTTGGCCGCGTATCTCTCCACGATGCTTCGCGAGTCGTCGGTCGATGCGTCATCGACGACGAGCAGCTCCCAGTCCTTGAAGGTCTGGGCCACTACCGAGCGCAACGAGTCCTCGACATATCGCGAGGCATTGTGCATCGGCATGACTATGGAGACAGTCACCTTTGGCACGCTTTCAGCTGTTTGAGCGCGCAAAGGTAATGAAAAAAATCCGTTTACAAGGGCTAAAAGCAGAAAAATGTCTCAAAATGTCACTTCTTTGGTCCGAAGAGGTAGTGACGCAGTTTGCCGAAAGCCTTGAGCGAGCGTTTCAGGTCCGACGGGTCTTTGATTCCCACTCTCAGTCGGTGCATGAAGTACGATGGGCGCAGATAGTACTTTCTGCGTGCCATGTCGCAGAATGCCACCAGCTCGCTGGCGGGCAGGTTGGGCAGCGAGAGCACCGTGTTGTGGGTGCCGTCCTCGCGGCAGTACTTCTCGTAGTCGGGTTCTATGTAGCCGTTTTTGCGCGCCCACTCGTAGGCACCTGTGCCGGGATATGGTATGAGCGGGAAGAACTGCGCCGTGTCGGTGTTGAGGCGCAGCGCCAGGTTGAGCGTCTGCTGCATGGTCTGTGGTGTCTCGCCCTCGTTGCCCACCATGTAGCATGCGTGGATGAGCAGTCCGGCCCGCTTGGCGTTGGCCACGTAGTCGTAAAACTGCTCCACGCGTGTGCCTTTGTGTATGTTGTCGAGGATCTGCTGCGAGCCGCTCTCTATGCCGGGAATGATGAGGCGGCACCCGGCGGCCTTCATGGCGCGCATGGTCTCCAGGTCGAGGTTCACGCGTGCGTTGCAGAGCCAGCGCAGGCGTCGCTGCAGGCCGCGTTCGCGCAGCCCCTGGCATATCTCGAGCACGCGCCCCTTGTTGATGGTGAAGGTGTCGTCCTCGACGACCACCTCATGCACGTCGGGGAAGTTGTCGGCAATATACTGGAACTCCTCCACCACGCTCTGCGGCGAGCGTGCGCGGAAACGGTGGCCGTGCATGGTCTGCGGATATACGCAGAAGTTGCAGTGGCACGGGCATCCGCGGCCTGTGAAGATCTGTATGGACGGATATGTGGCAGCGGCGAAGAAATAGTCGCGCTCGTTGAGGTGGCGCTTGATGAACTCGGCGGCCATGGGCAGCGCGTCGAGGTCGGTCATCAGCGGCATGGCAGCCGTGCGCACGAAGGCATCGCCGCGCCGCAGGCACAACCCCGGCACGTCGGTGATGGGCGTGCCGCCCTCGAGTGCCGCCGCCAGCTGTCTCACCACCTCGTCGAACTCGCCGAGCGCCACGGCGTCGATGGCAGTGTTGTAGGCCATCGTCTCCTCGGCACATGCCGTGGGATGTGTGCCCACGAGGAGCACGAAGGCAGAGGGGTAGCGCTCCTTGAGCCTCGCTCCAAAGGCTACGTCGCTCTTTATGGATGGCGTGCTGGTGTCGAGCACGAAGAGCTGCGGCGGCAGTTGTTCGGCGTTGTGTGCCACGATGTCGAGCGTCTGCTCCTCGTCGAGCGGCTTCGCCGGCGCATCGATGAAGGCAATGCTGTTGCCGTGCTTCTCGCAGTAGGCGGCAGCATAGATGAGCCACAGCGGGTAGTAGAGCACACCACTTTTGGTGATGGCCGGGCTGCGCGACTCTCGCGAGAACTTGCCGTAGGCGGCCTTGAATGGCGGGTTGATGAAGTATATATTCATTATTACTTTGGTTTGCGGTAGTGGATTCGCTTCAGAGCGTCGATGCCGAAGCAGCGTATGAAGATGCGCTTGGCCAGGTCGAAGGTCCAGAAGTAGGCATACACCATGTCGGCGAGCCAGCGGCTGCCGCCGTTGTTGAGCACGATGTGGCGTATGTCATAGCGCTTGGCCGTGATGGACGCCACGCTGACGCCGCCCAGGCGGAACTCGGCCACGTCGGCCTCCACGCGCTTGAGGCGCGCACCGCCCTGGTAGCAGCGTGTGAGGAAGTCGTGGTCCATCATGTATCGGAACTTGGTGTCGTAGAGGCCAAAGCGCTCGTAGCATGCGCGTGTGACGAAGGTGCCCTGGTGATCGACGTTGACATAGAGCGGCACGAGCGGGAAGCGCATGGAGGGTATGTCGCGGCCCACGAAGCCCGTGTCCTTGTTGCGGATGATGACGTTGCCGCGGTAGATGTCCGTCACCCCGTCCCACGCCGCCGCCACGGCGCGCATGGCCCCCGGCAGTAGCACGTCGTCGCTGTTGATGATGACGATGACATCGCCCCGTGCGGCACGTATGCCCTTGTTGAAGGCGTCGCTGATGCCGCCGTCGGGTTCGCTGACGAAGTATCCGAGGCGGTCGCGGTGGCTGAGGGCGATGTCCTGTGTGCCGTCGGTGCTGCCGCCGTCGATGACAACGTAGTCAATGGCCTCGGGGGGATAGTCCTGCGAGAGCACGCTCTGCATGGTTTCCTCGAGTGTGGCAGCGCTGTTGCGGCAGATGGTGACGACGGTGATGCGTGGTAGCGTCATGTGCGGGTTGGCAAGGGGTTGTGTGGGGATTGGCAAGGAGTGTGTTGGGTGTAGTGATGTGGGGTGTGCGGCAGCGTGTGGCCTCAGAACAGGCCGAGCATCGCCGCTATGCGGAAGCTGCGCGCCACGGCCTTGTCGGCAGGCTCGTAGGCCGGGTCCGTGACGAGGCGCCAGCGTGCGCGCCAGCTGCTGCTGGCGTCGGCGGCAGTGGCCACGAGACGCCGCGCCTCGGCTGTCATGGCGTCGGCATATCCGTCGAGGAGCTGGCGGGCGATGCGCGAGCGTATGTGGCGCTCGGCGGTGAGGCGCTGTCGGCGTGCGCGCCAGCGGAAGCGCCACGAGTCGGCCTGCCCCACGGCGTTGCTGCCGTGCTGGCGGTAGAGGATGTGCGGCTGCGGGTCGAACACCACCTTGGCACCCACGGCCAGCGCCACGTCGTAGCACCAGATGTCGTGCATGCGCATGTAGGCCGGGTCGTAGCGCAGGAGCACGTCGCGCATGGCGGCGTTCATGACTATGGTGTTGCCGCCAACAAACTGATACACCAGCGCCTCGCCCAGCGTCAGCCGCGGCGCGATGACCACATTGGGCAGCGGCCGCAGGGCGGCATCCACGAGCTGCGTCTGCGAGAAGTAGAGCGCCGGACCGTCGGTGCCGTCGAGGCGCTCCACGGCTGTCGCGAGCTTCTCCGGCAGCCACACGTCATCCTGGTCGGCAAAGGCGTAGCAGTCGGCCGCCGGCGCCTGGCGCAGCAGATGCATGAAGCTGCGCGCCGGTCCCAGGTTCGGACCCTCGTACCACGTGAGGCGCCCGGCAGCCTGTTCGCCATCGAGCGCAGCGCGGAGCGGCGCCGAGGCGGAGCCGTCGTCGCGCACAAGCAGCCGCACCTCCACGTCCCGTTGGGCGTAGATGCTGTGCAGCTGTTCCTCGAGGTATGCTGTGCCGTTGTAGGCCGACATCAGCACCCCGACAGTCGGGTTGGTTGCCATGATAATTAATAAACGTGCGCCTGTGGCGTTTATTGCCCTCGTCGTGCAAGGAAATGATAACGCAGCTTGAAGAATGCGTACTTCAGTGGTGAACCGTAGCCACAACGACGCGCAAAGTCGTACAGGCGACAGTTGTCGGCCCACAGACGCCTCAAGGTGGTAATACGTTGCCGCCAGCCATGGTTGCGTGCCGACGTAGCCCCTACAACGTTGCCACCATGCTGGCGGTAGAGCATGGTGGGCTGCGCCACGTTGACAATGTGTCCGCCCCTACGCACAGCTTGCATGGCCAGCCAGGCGTCGTGCATCAGGGCCCATTGCGGACATGGCAGTGCGACGTTGCGCAAGGAAGCGTTGACCATCGCCGTGCATCCGGTGACGAAGGGTTGCACTCCAAGGTATCGCATCTGCGACAGCAGCTCGGGCCTGACGTATGTCTCGCGCCATAGCGAGGGATGCAGCTCGTGGAGCTGTTCATCCACCACGCGAAGGTCAGTGTGCACGAGCACTGGCTCCCCCGGCCACTGCTCTTCGGCTCGCCGCATGGCTCCCATGGTCACCTCCACCTTGTCGGGCAGCCACACGTCGTCCTGGTCACAGAACATGTAATAGTCCGCACTGGTGGTGGCAAGCAGGTGCATGAAGTTCTGCATGGCCCCGTGCGGTGGCATGTTGCGAGCCACATGTATGTTGCCATGACGGCAAGCATAGTCGGCGAGAATGTCCATCGTGTCATCCGTGGAGCCATCGTCGGCCACATACAGCTGCCACCCGCCCACGGTTTGTGCGAGCAGGGAGTCGATTTGTTGGCGCAGATACCGGCCTCCGTTGTAGGTAGCCATGAGTATTGCCAATCGTGGTTGTGGGGTGGTCGTGGTGTGGTGTGGTGCCATGGCGTATGTCAGTAGTTAACGAGATGGTTGCCGAAGATGTTGAGCAGGAATATGAGCGTGGCAACCATGGCCGCCACGCCGCGCCCCACCCACTGCGGGCGCAGCGTGTAAGCCAACAGTGGGAACACCACAATCTCTGCTGTGCAGAAGAATTCGCTGACACGGTACGATAGCACCGGCATGGTGTAGAGCACGATATATGTCACCATGGCAATGATTTCCACCTTGATGTACATCAGCGCATGTGGGAATCGCTCCCTTATGAGTGGTGCGAACCACAGCAGGAAATACGTTATAGCCACCTTGCTCAACGTCTGTATGCTGAACACATAGATTTCCGACCACTGCGCGTTGTTCGAGCGCTGCAGTTTCTCATAGGCTTCAAACTTCTGCTCAATGTATGGTATGGGCAGCGATGTGATTACGTTGATGTCGAGGAGGTAGATGGCATAGGCCGCCGGAATCGCCATGCACCACATGATGAATCGCCACTTGCCAAGCGGTTTGTTGTTGAGCAGCACGAGGGGCAGGGTGATGACCGACGAGTAGTGGAAGAACGTGGCCAGCACGCACAGCCCCAGGTATCGCCATCGTCTTCCCTCTGCCAAGTGGGGTATGGCCAGCAGGAAGAGGCCCACCGACACACCCACGCGTATTTGGTTCATACAGTGGAGGAGGTAGCCGGTGGACATGTATGCCAGCAGCGCCAGGAACCACCACCTGTCGCCAATGCGGCATATGGCTCGGTAGATGAGTAGCAGTGACACCATGGAGTAGAACACGAAGAGCATCACCACGTTGTTTGCCACAAGCTTGATGACGGTGCATATCCACTCAAAGGAGAGTTCCACGGTCAGGTAGTCGGCCGTCTCGAACAGGTACTTGTAGTTCTTGTAGTCCTTGTCGAAGTCCTCGGGGCGGAAGCCCGCGAAGAGCGCCATGAGCACAATGATGCCCACGAAAAGCTGGCGACGTGTGGTCTCGGAGAAACGGTCTTCGAGCATGGCGCACGCCAACACCATCATGAATATGCCGAGCAACACCACAATCATCTATCATCACGGCTCATTAGGGGTGCCACGACGTGGTTGAACACGGCATAGACCCAGGTGAAGGGCAAGGCGTTGAGGATGCGTAGCGCGGCCACGCGGACGTAGTGACGTAGCCCCTTGTGTGTCACGGGTGCCTCAGGATGGCGGCGCACCTCTATGTGTCCGTATCGCCTGTCGTCAGCCTTCGGCAGTATGTATGCAAATGGCAGTTGAGCATGGTAGAGCGTGTAGCTGTAGGCGAGCTGGTCGCGGTGGGCAAAGCCCATGAACAGGTGCCACCACTCCTCGCCCTGCGCCCTGACGCGTTTGTCGGCATGGTGGCGCAAGATGACGTTGGCCTCATACATGCCCCAGTGGCGCGGCATGGCTGCGTGGCGCAGGAACTCGTGTTCGCGGCATGCAGCGCGCACGTCACGCTCCTTGCCGGCAAGCAGCACATGCAAGCATTCCTCGTATGCACAGTCCATGAAGGGATGCTTCAGCCCCGCCAGTGCCACCCCCTCCCGGATGCAGCGTTCCACAGCATCGTAGAAGCCATGAGTGAGAATGACCACGTTGGCATCCACATAGATGCTCCACTCATACTCCGCCAGCAATTCGTGGGGATGCATCTTGGGATAGCGTGAGAGGCACAGCATATCGGTGCTCACGGGCGGTATGGGCCGAAGTTGCCACACGCCAGCAGCCGCCTCGCTCACGACGTCCGTGAAGCACACATAATCGTAGCGCGCGTCGGTGACTCGCGGCTGCGCGAGGCTGTCATAGCCTCCAGTGAGCACAGTATATACCACTCTTCTCTCCATGTATCGTCAGCTGTGGCGGGGCGGCAACGTGACCTGATCACCCAGCTCGCGCAGGAAGGCATCGGTGTAAAAATCCATCAGCCCGCCGTAGCAGGCGAAGGTGAGTTCGCTGAAATAGAGACGCCCGTTCACCTCAAAGAGGTCCACGCGCACCTCCGGGAAACCCTCTGAGAGACGAGCCGCCACGTCAATCATCTGTGTCAACGTTTTCGGCCTCGGCACCTTGCCCCGGCCATCGCGGTAGTGGTCGGTGAACACCGAGTGCTCTGGATGCACGTTCCACTGCATGTCATAGACATTGACATACACAGCCTCGTCGGAGCGGCTGTAGCACGCCCACACGCAGTACGGCTTGCCATCGAAGCACCACACTTTGTAATCGACAAGCGACGTGGAGAATGATGTCCCCGCATCCTCGAGGTACTGCTCTGCCAGTATGCATGGAGTGATGCAGTTGTAGTATGTCTCGCCGTTGACGTAGCCGTGGCGGCGGCGTAGGTGCTGGGCCAGCCGGCGGCGTATGTCGTCATAGTCTGGACGGCGGCTCTTATCGACGACGATGGTGGAGCCGCTGTCGTGGTTGCACTTGAGCACGAAGCGCCCGGGCAGCGTCTCAAAATCGATGTCCTCGGGCTTGGCCCAATGGCCCAGCAGCGGCACGAGCAGCTCCTGTAGCCCCATGTCGGCAAGGTGGTCGCGCACTCGCAGTTTGTCCGAGAGGTCTGACCACCGGCTCGTGTCGCCATAGCACAACAGCCATTGTATCTTCTCGTTGATGTCGCGCGGGTGGTCCCAGTCGAAGCGCTTGCCGCGCGCACGCCACATGCGCTCCACGTACCACGGATGGGCATAGTCAATCAAGAGGCGGCGTATGCGCTCCTTCACACAAGGTATAATCTTATCTCTTAGCATAGCGGAAAGCAAATTGGGTTATGGCGCGACGCTCGCCGTGGCGCAAGCCAGCACAAACCGCCACGGCGGATGCCAGCATGCCCAGCGCCACGATGCCCACCAAGGGGTGGACGACGCCTTGGAACCACAGTGTGTAGGCTCTCATTGCCATCAGCATGGCAGACATCACGATGGCTGGACGGCCATAGACAGCTGCAACGAACTGCCTGACACTGAGACCTATGTAACGGTGGAGGAGGAATAGTTGCACAACACGGTTCACCACGTCGGCCACGATGAAAAGGAGCAGTATGGTGCTGGGCGGCAAGCCCGCCCTGAAGGCCAGCCACCCTGCCACGAGGCAAGCCATGCTCAGTGCAGCGAAGATGACCTTGAACCAGCGTATGCGCCCATACACGTTGATGAGGTGAGTGAGCCCCCCCGACGTGGCCGACACCAGCGCCAGCAGGAGGGAATAATTGCAGAGCACCTGCGTGCCAGCGGGTATGTTGTCGCCCAGCCACAGGTGCAGCACATAGTCCATTTCAGCGCGCAGCGGCACATACACCACAATCATGAGCAGCGTGCACATGCGGCACACGCGCCCGGTGAGGTCCAGCGAGAGTTGCCTGTCCCCGGCGCTCCAGCTCTGGGTGATGCGCGGCGCGGCTGCCGTGTCGAAGTTGGACACAAACACGTTGACGTAGTTCTGCACCATGGCCGCCAGGGCATAGGCAGCATTGGCCACGGTGCTGAAGAAGTAGTTGATGAGCATGTTGCTGCCATGGGTTCTGCCCACGAGGGCCGCCGTGGAGAGCAGGTTGTAGTTGTTGAACACGATGATGTCGCGATAAGGCCTGCGCTCACGCACGAAACGGAAAGCCACGATGCGCGGCCAGTGGCGGGCAGCATACCAATGGAAGAACACAAAGAACACCACCGCCGTAAGGCTCATAATGACGGCATAGGAGCGCAACGGCAGCCAGGGCATACAGGGTATGCACAGCACCAGGGCCAAGCGCACCACGGCGTTGCACGTCTCTATCAGCGCAAGCGGCACAAACCTTTCCATGGCCACGAAGAGGCTCTGGTAGGGGATGTTGAGCACACCCACACACGTTGAGGCCACCGACACCTGGAACACGAACATGGCATCGTCCAAGCGCCCAGGTTCCACACGCAGCACCCACAGCACGTAGGGTACCCCCAAAGCCTCCACCAACACCAGGATGAGCAGCGCGAAGGCTGCGTGGATGACGAGGCTCACGCTGAACACGCGCGCCGCATCGCCCCCCTGACGCCCGAGTTCCACGTTGACAAAACGTGTGGTGGTGGACATGAGCGACCCCGAAATGACGGCAAAGGCGGCCACCACGCCGCCAACGACGTTGTACAGCCCAAAGTCCGAAGCGCCAAGTTCGGCCAGCACGATGCGCGAGGTGACGAGCCCCACACACATGGTGACAAAGACGCGGGCATATACTACCAGCGTGTTCACCGCAATGCGCTTGCCTGTCTCTTGCACTTCCATCGGCACCCTCCTCAGCTTCCTGACTGCTCACGCCTGTGCCGCAGCTGTGGCGGCACACGGGATGTCGTCGTCACCCTTGAGGGCGGCCTTCGGCGCGGGCCTCACGAGCAGGTATGCCAGCGTGGCGAGCAGCCCGGCCACGAAAGCGGCCACGATGGTGCGCACGCGCTTGGGCGAAGAGGGTTTCTGCGGCACTGTGGCACACTGCACGACGGTAAACGCCGGTGTTTTCTCCTGCACCTTGGCACGCGCCATCTGCTCCTGCTGGCTCATCTGGTTATATACGTTGAAGGCCAGCTGCATCTCGTTCTCCAGATTGTCGCGCTCGGAGATGTAGGTCTGCAGGATGGCATCCTTGTGCGAGTCGGCATAGCGCGAATAGGCCGCCACGGCGCTGTCATATTTCTCCTTGGCTTCCTGCCTGAGACGCTCGAAGAAGTGCAGGTCGTTGACGGCCTTGGCAGTGCGATATGCAATGATGTAATCCTGCAGGCGCTGGCGTATGCTGTCGGCGAGCATGGCACTCACGAGTGCATCCTGTGCGCGTGTGGAGATGGTGATAACAGAGGTTTTCTTATCGACATTGCAGTTGACGAGGTCGGACAGAGCCTCACACAGCTCGTCGTCATCCTTGCTCAACCAGAAGGGGTCGGGCTTGGTGTCGGCAGCGCGGGTGCGGCCGGGCTTGGAGGTGAGTTTCTTCAGCGCCTTGCGCAGCGGACGCAGCATGTTGTCCCACCATGTATGCTGCTGGTGATGGGTGAGATAGTCCTGCACCGTGCCTGTGTAGGAGCCGTCGGCCGTTGCCACGGTGATGTCGAAGAGTTCCACCAGAAACTGGCGCGAACCCAGTATGTCGGGATATATTTCGGGGTAGATGGCATCGTCGCCCATGGTGGCGCCAAGGTCAAGCCCCACCATCGAGGCCATGGAGCCGAGACTGCCCTGCAGGCCGCTCGATGCCGACACCTCCGGCGCAAGCATCACGCTGGCCTCATAGCCGCGCGGCAGACTATAGACGTATATAGCAGCCACGACGCTCAACGCCGCTGCCACTTTCGCCATCAAGCGCCAGTTGGCCCGTGCCACGTTCACAATCATGCCCACGTCGATGGGGTTCTGCGGCGATGTTCCTTTCTCTGTTGTGGTTGTTGACATGTCGGTGTGTATGCTCTTGCGATGTGCGCTGCCCGCGGTGTGGGAGCTGCCACGCCTATTTCAGGTTGTTGATGAGGGAGATAATCATCGATGAGATGCTAATCATGCTCGTGCCCAGGATCATGATTTCGGCTGTGGAGAGGCCCTCGCGGCGCGGCTTCGTGGGCACCACGATCTCGCATCCCGGTTCGATGTGCTTGCCGCTGTCGCGGCGTCCGAGCTGCTCCACGGCTCCGTTCATGTATATGGCGTAGGTGAGCTTCTTGCCGGCCTTGTTGCTGTAGCCGCCGGCGCGCTTGATGTAGTAGGAGAGAGGCTCGCCCTTCTTGTAGTTCATGGAGATGGGGTACATGACCTCGCCGGAGACCTTGATGGTGTTGCTGTACTGCGGCACCACGATCTGGTCGTTGGCTCGGAGGATGACGTCGTGTATGCTTCCCGGTGCGGCGAGCGCCTCGTCGAGGTTTATGGCCACGTTGTAGAAGTTGCCGAGGTTCATCTTCATGTCGAGGATGGTGTCGGCACGCGCCAGGTTGTAGCTCTTGTCCAGCTCCAGGCTCTGCTCGAAGAGGGCTATCTGCTGGCTCTTCATGGCCGACTCGCGCTGGTCGCGCTCCTCGGCCGTCATCTCGCGGATGAGGCGTGCGCCCTTGGAGTAGGCCAGCTCCGAGAGGCCTCCGGCCATGCGTATGAGGTCCGAGAGGCGGAACTCCTTGCTCGTCATGGCATACTCGCCCTCGAAGTTCACGGAGCCGGTGATTTTCACGTTCTGCTGCTGGTAGTTGACGGGGCTTTTGCGCACCTGCACCTCGTCGAAGGGGCGCAGCGTGAACGTCGTGTCGGCCACTGCGAAGCCGTCGCGCAGGTCGAAGGTGAAGTGCTCGGCCAGCTGTGTGGTGGCCTGCTCGGCCTCGGGGTTATAGACGCGGCGGAACACATCCACCTTGGCCAGCGAGGCGTCGTGGGTGAGGCCTCCGGCCATGAGGATGAGGTCGCGCACGGAGGTGTTGTCGGCATACTCGTAGGTGCCGGGGTAGTTCACCTCGCCGTTGATGCGCAGCGTGCGCTCGCCCTGCATCTCGATGACGCTGGGCACGTAGAGCACGTCGCCTTTCCTCAGGGGGATATCTACGGCTGTGCCGGCGATGATGCCCTCGACATCCACCGACACCATCTCGAGCGAGAGGTCGGCCTTCTGGCGGTGCATGACGGCGCGCTCGCGGAAGGCGTCCTCGCGCAGGCCGTCGGCGGCGCGTATGAGGTCGCGCACGCTCTGTATGCTGCCGTCCATCTGGAACTGTCCCGGGTGCATCACGGCTCCCCTCACCTCCACCATGTTGCGGTAGCGGGGGATGACGCTATCGACGTAGAGCGAGTCGCCGTCGGCGAGCTTGAAGCCGTTCATCTCCATTTCGCCGATGGTGTGGAACGAGTATTCGCGCCCCGCCTTGCGCGAGAGGCGCACCTGCTCGGTGTAGGCGTCGCCCGTGAAGCCGCCGGCGAGCTGCAGCAGGCGCGCCACGCTCTCCGTGGGGCGCATCTCGTAGAACATGGGGCGCTTCACCTTGCCGCGCACCTCGACGAGGCATTCGTAGGGTCCCACGATGATGACGTCGTTGTCCTGCAGGCGCACGTTGGCGCCCATGTCGCCGCGCATGAGATAGTCATAGACGTCGATGGTGGCTATGGTGCGGCCGCTGCGATACACCTTGATGTTGCGCACGGTGCCCACCTCAGTGATGCCGCCGGCGGCATACAGCGCGTTGAAGGCCGACGCCAGGCTGCTCATGCTGTAGGACCCCGGCGCCGTGACCTCGCCCAGCACCTGCACGGTGATGGTGCGCGTCTCGCCGATGGCGAGCGACACCTGGCAGTCGCTGTAGTACTGCCCCAGGCGCTGACGCAGGCGCGCCGTGGCCTCGCCCACGCTGAGGCCGCCGAGCTTGATGGGTCCTATGCCCTCGAGCGTCACGGTGCCGTCGGGCGACACCGTTTCCTCAAACGTCTGCTGCGAGCTGCCCCACACGTCGATGATGGCCACGTCGCCGGCTCCGATGCGGTAGTCGGCCGGGGTGGCCATGTTCATGTTGGGTTCGAAGGTCAGCTCCTTGTTGCTGAAGATGTTGCGGCCCCACACCTGCTGGTCCTTGGGGATGAGGCTGGCATAGTAGTCCAGCGAGTCCAGGTCGAAGTAGCCGCTCTCGGCCTCCAGTTCTTCCATGCGCTGGTCGCGCGTCTTGAGGCGCTCCTCGTCGCTCTCGCGCGTGGAGCGCACCATGCGCGTGTTCTGCTTCTGGCGCGTGTCGGCGTCCACCTCTTTCTGTGTGCGTAGGCGCGTGCGCGACTGCGTGCGCGTCTTGCCGGTAAGGTCCACGGCTCCGAGCTGCTTCTGCTCGGCCTCCACCTTCTTGCGCACGCGGCGCAGCTGCTCCTGCGTCACGCCGCGCTGCAGCAGGTTGCGCAGGATCACGGACTGCTCCGTGCCCTTCTCCTTCTCCTGCAGCACGTACTGCACCAGTTGTTCGTCGGTCATCGACTGTGCCGCCGCCGTGAGCGGCACGAGCATGAGGCACCACAGTGCCACTATGGCGCATAGCGAGCGTCGTATGTTCTTTGTCGTCGTCATGGTTTTCATGGTGGGGTCAGAACTTCTTGCCAAAGAGGATGTACTCTGCCGTCGTCAGCATGATCTTGATGTCGAGCAGCAGCGAGCGCTTCTGCAGGTAGTCCAAGTCCATCTGCAGGCGGATGAGCATCTTGTCCATGGTGTAGGTGTAGCCGTTGTAGATGGTAGCCAGCGATGTGGTGCCGGGGCGCATGAGGTAGATGTACTCATAGTCCGGGTTGTACTTCATGATCTGGTCGATGAAGTATTTGCGCTCCGGGCGCGGACCCACGAAGCTCATCTCGCCACACAGCACGTTCCACAGCTGCGGCAGCTCGTCGAGGTGGTGCTCGCGCAGGAAGCGGCCCACGGGCGTCAACCGGTCGTCGCCCTTCTGGGCCAGCTGCGGCACACCCTCGTCCTCAGAGTCCATCACCATGGTGCGGAACTTCAAGATCTGGAACGGGCGCCCACGGTAGCCTATGCGCTCCTGGCGGAAGATGACGGGGCCGTCGGCCTGACGGCGGAGGAGGATATATACCACGAGGAACACCGGTGCCAGCACTATTAGCCCGAGGAGGGCGAAGATGAAGTCGAACGCGCGCTTGACGGCGCGCTCGGCAGGGTTCATGCCGTCGGTGATTACCATTTCCAATGTTGCTTGTTGAACCATGTCAGAAAAATATGCTTTCGCAGACCTTATATATACACATAAACTCAAAAAAGACATATTTATTGTGAAGAAAGCATAAAAAAGTTTTGCACATTCGCGTTTTTGCCATACCTTTGCACCGCAACAACAACGGGGCTGACTTGGATTTGACAGCAGGACGAGATGTTGCGTAAGCACGCAGAGAGGCGCTGATCACTCTCTTTAATCCCTGGTCTCCAAACAATTATCTGGCGAAACACAGTACGCTCTCGCTGCTTGATCGAAGCACAGTAGATCGAGCATCATCGCAGCACAAGGTGCAGCGACGGGACATCACTCAGAGACCACACAGCCCCCGGGCGCTCTGGCATAGTGGTGCAGCAAAACGGGGGATAGCCGCCGGCGGCCTCGAGCCGGAGGTGAAGCTCACAGAGGATAAGGACGCGCCACACCGGCTCAGGGCACGACGCGCCACGAAAACCAAAACTGAGATAAGCGTGTAGAAAGCGCATGATTTCCCTGTTTGGACGAGGGTTCAATTCCCTCCAGCTCCACACAACGCAAGCACCCTCGCCGCGACCACTGTCGCGGCGAGGGTGCTTTTTTTCATGCCCGCGGCACGCAACGTCACTCGCCGCGGCACGCAACGTCACTCGCCGCGGCAACTATCAACACTCGCCGCGGCAACACAAGCGGCCAACCCTGACAAGAATGGCACAATCCTCAGGCCACAGAGGCGCGGAGGCCCAGAGGTAGCATGAGCAGATGAGCACAAATCATTTACATAAGCAACTGAACAGCATTAATTGACATGATATTTTCTACAACGAATTTTACGAATTACACGAATCAATCCGTGGCATAGAACAAGAAAGGAGCCGCGACAAGAGTGTTCCCGTCGCGGCTCCTTATCTTAAACATTCGTGCAATTCGTACAATCCGTTGCGCAAGACAGCGCCACGCGCGCGCCCCCGCCATTCGCCGTGCCGTGCGTGCGTCACTCGTCGGCAGCGTTGCTCACGCGTCGCACGCTGCCTGTGTGCTGGTAGATCTCGACCTGCGTGTCCATGTGCTTGTTGAAGAGCGCATCGGAGAGCACCTCCACCGAGCCATACTGCGCCACGGGCACCTCGGTGGCGACGAGCGTCTGCGTGGGTGTGGCCACCTCGAAGCGCGTGCGCACGGGCATGTTGATACGCAGGCCCTGCTCCATCTTCTGCTTCTTGCGCGCCACGTCGGCATCGTCGGCAGCCGCCGGCAGCGGCGACACGGGGCGCAGGGTGAGCCAGAGCGGCTCGCCGCTGAGGTCGTCGGCATCCACCAGCCCCAGGCGGCGCGAGAAGCGCCCCACCATGATGCGGCCGTCAGCGAGGGCGGCGGCCGTGGGTTCGTAGTCTATGGTCTGCACCTCGTGGCTGGTGAGGGTCTGCCCCTTGAAGAGCGCCTCGAGGGCTGCGAGCTGGTGGTCGAGGTTGTCGAGCATGAGCTTGAGCTGGGCGCCGTCCTTGGGGGTGTTGTCGGCCTCGCCGCGGACCAGGGCGTTGCGGCTCTCGCGGATGTCGTAGATCTCCTCCGCCGTGAGCTGCGCCATCTTAGCCGTGCTGCCGGCAGAGAGGATCTCCTGCGTCATGAAGTCGCGGCCGCGCAGCGGCGCCGGCGCCGCCACGTGCGGCGGCAGCGGGGCCTCGGCCTCGGGTTCCACGGCGACGTTCACGCCCAGGAGCAGCCCGTCGGGGGTGAGGCTCACCAGGGGTGCCGATGTGCGGCCTTTGAGGCGTATGCTGTAGGCTTTGGCGCTGTCGGGCACGCCAAGGGCCTGTATGCTCACCTGGCTTATGGTCCACTCGGTGGTCTCCACGGTGGGTGCATCGGCCAGCCGCAGGTAGCGGTTGGCATAGGGCGCAAACTCGCCCGGCACCGTCACGGCCTTGTCGGCCTCGACCACTATGCGCAGGCGTGTGCGCGGCAGGAAATAGTTCACGCCATCCACCGTCACGCCGGGGCGGAACTCCGCCACGTCGGTCTGCGCAGTGGCGGCAACGGCCGCCAGCGCGGCGACGGCCATCGCCAAGTATCTCATCTTATACATATATATATACGCAACGAATTATGAGGGTTATGCTGATGCCTGCGGACGATGCCTTGCGCAACGGACGATGCGGACACCTGCGGCCATGCGCAGCACGTGATTCGATGAAATGCGCCTCATCCGCTGCGGAAAGGCCGCCGCCGGGGCATGCGCGCCTATGCTTCGTTGGCATTCTCGCGGTCTATCTCGCGGAAGATAGCCTCGATCATGCCCTCCTTGGTCTTGCAGATGCTCCAGTCGAAGGTGTGGCGTATGCCCTGCGAGGCAAACCACAGCGACAGGGGTTCCGTCTGCGAGTGATAGACCTCGAAGCGCTTGCGTATGGTCTCCTCGTTGTCGTCGGCACGGCCCTCCTCCACGGCGCGGCGCAGCAGGCGCTTCATGAGCGTGTCCTGGTCCACGACCAGCTCCACCATCATGCCCAGGTCGTGGCCGCGGGCGGCAAGCATCTGCTTCAGCGCCTCGGCCTGCGGTATGGTGCGCGGGAAGCCGTCGAAGATCACGCCCTTCTCCTGCGGGTGGCTGTCGTAGGCCAGCGCCAGGATGTCTATCATGAGCTGGTCGGGGATGAGCTGGCCGTTGTCGATATATCCCTTGGCAATCTTGCCCAGCTCGGTGCCTTGTTTGATCTCGTTGCGCAGCACATCGCCTGTGGAGATGTGGCCCATGCCGTAGCGCTCCACGATGGCTGCGCTGTAGGTGCCTTTGCCCGAACCGGGCGCACCGAAGATGATGATGTTCTTCATTTTTGTGGGTGTATGTGTTTATGCGTTATGCCTCTTGCGGCGCGAGCACGTAGATCTCGCGCAGGTTGCGCCCAAAGCCGTCGTAGTCCAGGCCGTAGCCCACGATGAAGTCGTTGGGGATCTCCATGCAGCAGTAGTCGATGGGCACCTCCACATGCAGCGCCGCCGGCTTGAGCATGAGCGTGCACACGCTGATGCTCGCCGGGTTGTGCTTGCGCAGCGTGGCGATGGTGTGTGCCATGGTGAGCCCGCTATCGACGATGTCCTCCACGATGACCACATGGCGCCCCGTGATGTCGGCCGCCAGGCCTATGACCTCGCGCACGGCTCCCGTGCTCTGCGTGCCGGCATAGCTGGCGAGCTTGATGAAACACACCTCGCAGGCTCCCTCGAAGTGGCGCAGCAGGTCGGCGGTGAACATGAACGCGCCGTTGAGCACAGGCAGGAACAGCGGGCTCTTGTCGCCCAGGTCACGGGTGAGCTCACGGGCCACGCGGGCCACTTCCTTCTGCACGGCGGCCTCGGGCAGGAAAGGCACGAAAGCCTTGTCTTTGACGATAACTTTGGTCATTTTTTCACTGTTTTGCGTGCAAAAGTAGAGATTATATTTTGAAAAACGCAAGCTTTGACGTATTTTTGCACCAAAATCGGCAAAAAAAGTTCCGCACCACGGCCAACGACCGCCCGCAACACCCGCCACAACCCGCCAACCCGCCACAAACGCCACACACCATAATGAAGATACTCACCGGAGGACAGTTCCGAGAACTCGACCGCTACACCATAGAAAACCTGCTCATACCATCCATCGAACTCATGGAACGCGCCAGCCGCGCCGTGGCCGACGTCATTCTCCGACGCTACGACGCCTCGCGGCGCGTCATCATCTTCGCCGGACCCGGAGGCAACGGCGGCGACGGCCTCGCCGTGGGGCGCCTCCTCGCCGCCGACGGGCGCGACGTCACAGCCTATCTCTTCAACGTGGGCAAAGGCATCAGCCCCGACTGCGCCACCAACCGCGACCGCCTCGCTGCCACACCCGGCGCCACGCTCCACGAGGTGGTGGCCGAGTTCCGCTTCCCCGAGCTGCGACCCACCGACATCGTCGTCGATGCCCTCTTCGGCACAGGCCTGAGCAAAGCCCTCGACGGAGGCTTCGCCCTCGTCGCACGCGGCATCAACGCCAGCAGCGCCACCGTCGTGGCCATCGACATGCCATCGGGCCTCATGTGCGAGGACAACACCTACAACGACAGCAGCAGCATCGTCCGCGCCACGCTCACCGTGGGCATACAGATGCCCAAGCTCGCATACCTCTTCCCCGAGAACCAACGCTATGTCGGCGAGTTCACGCTCGTCGATATCGGCCTCTGCCAGAGCGGCATAGACCAGCTCCAGGCTCACCTGTGGCTCACGGAACCCGCCGAGGTGGCGGCCATGCTGCGCCAGAGGCCGCCCTTTGCCCACAAGGGCACCATGGGCCACGCCCTACTCGTGGCCGGCTCGCGCGGCATGGCCGGCGCTGCCATACTCGCTGCACGAGCCGCGCTGCGCAGCGGTCTGGGCAAGCTCACCCTCCACACCCCCTACGACAACCTCGACATCCTGCAGACCTCCGTGCCGGAGGCCATAGTGCAGGTCGATGCCGACCCCGAGCACATCACTGCCGCCTTCGACGCCACCACCTTCCAGGCCGTGGGCATAGGACCCGGCATCACCACCCACCGCCACACGGCCGCCGCCCTCCACGCCTACCTGCAACAGCAGACGGGACCCCTCGTCCTCGACGCCGACGCCCTCAACATCCTGGCGCAGAACCACGAATGGATGCGCCACGTGCATGCCGACACCATACTCACGCCACACCCGGGCGAGATGGACCGCATCGTGGGCCACTGCCAGAGCACCTACGAACGCATGGCGCGCACACGCAACCTCGCCATCAACCACCACCTCTTCATCGTGCTCAAGGGGCGATACACCATGGTGTGCACACCCGCCGGCGACGTCCTCTTCAACCCCACAGGCAACCCCGGCATGGCAACAGCAGGGGCCGGCGACGTGCTCACGGGCATCATCACAGGCCTGCTCGCACAGGGATACCTCCCGGCCGAGGCTGCAACGCTCGGGGTGTATCTCCACGGCCTCGCCGGCGACATCGCCGCCCAGGCACTCTCCGAGGAGAGCCTCATCGCCTCCGACATCATCGCTCACCTCCCCGACGCCTTCCGACGCCTCAGGGAGCACCCCTAACCCTGTCGCGTATGCGGCCATACCATGGCCGCCCCCATCAGCCCCCTGCCGCGTATGCGGCCATACCATGCCCGCCCCATCAGCCCCCTGTCGCGTATGCGGCCATACCCTGGCCGCCCCATCAGCCCCCTGTCGCGTATGCGGCCATACCCTGGCCGCCCCATCAACCCCCTGTCGCGTATGCGGCCATACCATGGCCGCCCCACCC
>JAFSVI010000132.1 GCA_017445145.1 Bacteroidaceae bacterium
ACGCGCGAGTGAGTCCTGGCGGTAGTAGGCGTTGCCAAGGTTGAAGTATATCTCGGGGCTCTCGCCATTGGCGGCGATGAGGGCTGCATAGAGGCTGGCGGCTCGCGCATAGTCCTCGGCGGCGTAGGCCGAGTCGGCGGCTTCCTTGGAGAGCACATCGACAGTGAAGGTGGCGGTGGTGTCGGCTGCCGTCGTGGGCATGGCCACGGAGAGAGTGTCCTGGGCCGTCAGCGTGAGGGCGAAGAGGAGACTGAGGAGCGTCGTTGTGGTACAACGACATACACGACCAAGATTCATATATAATATGTTGTGTATGGACAATGGATGATGGATAGCGGATAGTGTGGAATGGTGGGAGAAAAGGAATGTGCCGGTGATGGCCACGGCATTGTCGAGGACTAATGGCAGACGCATCACACCTTGAGCCCCTCGATGGCTGCTGCAGCCTGCTCATAGACACGCTGCATCATCGATGCGGGATCGCCCGGGGCGAAGCGGGCAAACTCGCAGTCGTCGATGGCGTGGAGATAGGCATCGATGGCCTCCGACGCCACGCCCTTGGCGGTCAGGCGCTGGCGGACGTTGTCCTTGGTGAGCTCGCTGACGGGGATGTTGAGCTTGTCGGCCAGATAGCCCCACAGGGCGCGCATGGTCTCCTCGTACATGGCATTGGCATTGCCGGCGGCAAGGAGCTTGCCGGCCACCCTGAGACGCTTGGAGGCCACCCGGCCGGCGCCGCGTGTGCGGCGGCGTGCGAGGTCGGCATTGGCGACGGCATAGCGGCGGAAGGCTGCCACGACAGCGAGGAACACGGCCAGCATGGCCGCATAGGCACCCCAATAGCGCGCGGAGCCGAGGAAGTCGGAGTCGGGAGCCTGATAGTGGGCACGGCCGGTGTGGATGTAGCGTATGTCGGAAGCCAGGAGTTCCACATCCTCCTTGGTGTAGGTGGTGGTGGCCGACGAGCCTCCCTTGGCCTTGGCGACGTCGATGGTGTATGCTTCGCCGCGAAGGGTCTTGTAGGCCCGCTCGGCGGGGTCGAAGTATATGAACTCGGCGGCAGGGAGCTCGTACTTGCCCTGATGGCGCGGCAGGGCGATGTAGTCATACACCACCTGGCCGGTGGAACCTGCGGCGGTGATGCGTGTGTTCTCCTCCGAACGCGGGTCGTAGCTCTCGAAGTCCTTGGGCCAGGCCACGCTGGGGGCATTCATAAGCTTGAGGTTGCCGGTGCCGCCGACGGTGAGGCGCAGCGTAGTGGCATCGTTGGCGTTGAGCGACTGGGGTGTGAGCGCCGACTTCATGGTGAACTTGCCCACAGCGCCGGAGAAGCCGTCGGGCTTGGGCGACGGCAGCGCATCGACCTGCAGCGTCACGGCGGGTGCGACGACGCGCTTGCGCACCTCCTGCATCATCGTGCCGCCGCCAAAGAAGATGTCGAAGGGGTCGGCGGAGCGGTTCTGCTGGATGACGGTGGCCTCGAACTGGATCTCAGGTATGGTGAGCGTGCCGGAGCGCTGCGGGAACACCACATACTGGCTCCAGACGACGGTGCCATAGTTCTTGCCGTTGTGGTGCTCCATCTTCAGCTCGGGCTGGCGCTGGCGGTCGAGTTCCTGCACGTGGAAGCCGTCGAGGGCCGGCATCTTGCCCTGCATCTCGCTGACGTTGACGAGGGTGTAGAGCTTGTAGGTGAGCAACACGGCCTCCTGCTCGAACACACGTTTCTTCGACGCCGTGACGGCGATGAAGATGTCCTTGCCGGAGATGCGGTCGCCGATGTCCTGGGTGTGCATGCGGTCCTGGCGCGAGGCGTGGGGCTGGCCTCCCTGCTGCTGACCCGGGGCGCCGCTGCCAGCGCCGCCGCTGCCCGATGGCAGCACCTTGATTTGCGGTGAGCCGGACTGCACCGTCTCGCCAGCGGCGGTGACCGTGGCAGCCGGTATGCGGAAGGTGCCGGGCTGGTCGGTGGTGAGGGTGTAGGTGAAGGTGACGCTGCTGCTCGACGTGGTCTTGCCATTGACCATGGAGAAGCTCGACTGCTGGCTGCGGCTGGGGCCGAAGAGCTCCACCAAGCCCGCGAACTCGCCCACCTTGAAGTCCGACACGTCGCTGGTGTTGACCACGTAGGCCACACGGAAGCGGTCGCCCTGGACGACCTCGGAAGGCGCCTGCACGGTGACACGCACCTGTGCCCGCAGGGCCATGGTGAGGCAGAGGGCCAGCACGAGTGCCACGGCCCTGACGTGGAGCTTATACCTGTTTGTTGCTGTAATCATATCGTATGGATTGCCAAATGCGTGATGGTGAAATGCGTGATGGTGATGATGTGGGGATGCCGGCGGGGTGCGGGTGTCACCACTGCTTCTCCAGTTGGCGGCGCTGCGGCCGCTGCTGGGCTTTCTGCACCTTGTCCTGTGTCTGGCGCTCTTCCTGCATGGCTGCCTTGAGGAGCTGCTCGGCATTCTCGCGCGACATCTGCGGCTGCTGTTGCTGCGGTGGGTGGGGTTGCTGCGGTTGTTGCTGTTGTTGCTCGTCTTTCTTCTCCTTGTCGTCGCCTTGCTGGTCCTCGTTGTTGTCCTGTCCGCCCTGCGGCTGTTGCTGCTGCTGGTGCTGGCACAGGGCGAGGTTGTAGCGTGTCTCGTCGTCGAGAGGGTTGCGGCGCAGGGCGTTCTTGTAGCACTCTATGGCTTCGCCAAACTTCTTCTGGCTCTGGAGTATCACGCCCATGTTGTGGTAGATCTGCGCAGCCCGCAGCTTGTTGGGCTGCGCGGCGGCGGCGAGCTGGAACTGCTTCTGGGCTTCCTGGAGCTGGCCCTGAGCCAGGAGCGCCGTGCCCAGGTTGTACAGGGCCTCGGGGTTGACGCTGTTGACCTCCGTGGCCTTCTGGTACTCGACCTGCGCCTTGGAATAGAGCGTGTCGGCCATGAGGCGGTTGCCACGGCGCACATAGTCGCGGTCGCGCTCACGCCCTATGGCGTGTGTGGCCACGAGGATTGCGGCTGCGGAGAGTAGGATGCTGAGGTATCGCATGGTGTGTCTGGTGGTGGTATCTGTGGTGTGATGGTGGGTTATTTGTCGGCCAGGCCACGCTGGCGGAAGAGGCGGAAGCGGCTCAGATAGCGATTGCGCCGCGAGAGGATGAGCACCTCGGCAGCGAGCAGTGCGAGGGCTATCCAGGCAAAGTCGCGGTTGTGCTCGTTGTATTCGCTATAGACGGTGGACTCCATCTCGGCCTTGGCGAGCTTATCGACGTGGCCGAAGAGGGCCGACTGCGCTGAGGAGCTGTTATCGACATAGATGTAGGCGCCCTGGCCGGCCTGGGCCACCTCGCGGCACATGGCCTCGTTGAGACGGGAGACGACCGTGGTGCCGCCATTGTCGGTGATGAAACGGTTGGTGCCGGGGATGGGGATGGGGCTGCCGTCGGGCGACCCCACGCCGAGGACATACACGCGCTGACCCTTCTTGGCAGCCTCGCGGGCTGCCTCCACGGCGCCGCCCTCGTTGTCCTCGCCGTCGGTGATGACGAAGATGGCACGCCCCACGCCATCCTGCTGCGTGAAGCAGCGCGAGGCGAGGTCTATGGCGTGTGCCAGGTCCGTTCCCTGCACGCTGATCATCTCCGGCGATATGTTGTCGAGAAACATCTTGGCCGAGACGTAGTCGCTGGTGATGGGGAGCTGCACGAAGGCGTCGCCGGCGAAGACGACAAGCCCCACCTTGTCATCGGTCATGCTGCCGACAAGGCTGCTGATGAGGAGCTTGGCCTTCTCGAGGCGGCTGGGTGAGACATCCTGTGCGAGCATGGAATTGCTCACGTCGAGGGCTATGACAGCCTCGATGCCACGACGTGTGCTGGTGTCGAGCTTCGTGCCATACTGTGGGCGCGCCAGACACACCAGCATCATGGCAAAGGCCATGGTGAGCAGCCAGAACTTGGCCTCCGGGCGCCAGCGTGAGACATCGGGCATGAGCTCGCGCAGAAGGTCGGGGTCGCCATAGCGGCGCAGACGCCTCAGGCGCACCACCGCCATGGCATAGTGCAATGCCACGAGCATGGGTATGAGCGCCAGGGCGTAGAGATATATGGGGCTTTCGAAACGCATTATGGGATTTTCTTGAGTATGGTTTCACGAAGTAGTATTTCGAGCAGCAGCGCCATGCACGCTATGGCGGCGAAGATGAAGTAGGCCTCGTAGCGACGGCTGTACTGCTTGACGTTCATCTTTGTCTTCTCCAGACGGTCTATCTGCTGATACACCTCGCGCAGCTTGGCGTTGTTGGTGGCACGGTAGAACTCGCCGTCGGTGGCGGTGGCTATCTCCTGCAGCGTGTGCTCGTCGATTTCCACGGGGATGTTGAGGTACTCGATGTGGCCGCCGACGTTCATGGGATAGCGCGCCGTGCCGTTGGTGCCCACGCCGATGGTATATACACGTATGCCAAAGCTGCGCGCTATCTCGGCAGCCGTCTGCGGAGATATGTCGCCGGCGTTGTTGGAGCCGTCGGTGAGCAGGATGACGACCTTGGACTTGGCCTTGGAATCCTTCAGGCGCGAGATGGCGTTGGCCAGGCCCATGCCTATGGCCGTTCCGTCGCTGATGAGGCCATTCTGGGCCATGTCACACTCGAGGCTCTCAAACATGTTGATGAGCACGCCATGGTCGGTGGTCATGGGGCACTGGGTGAAGCTCTCGCCGGCAAAGATGGTGAGGCCGATGTTGTCGTTGGGGCGGCCGGCGATGAACTCCGACGCCACCTTCTTGGCCGCTTCGAGGCGGTTGGGGCGCAGGTCCTCGGCGAGCATCGAGGTGCTCACATCGACGGCAAGCATGATGTCGATGCCCTCCACGCTGCGGTCGCTCCACGAATTGGACGTCTGGGGCCGCGCCAGCACGATGACAATCATGGCAAACGCCACGAGTCGCAAGAGAAATGGCGCATGCACGAGCATCTGTCGCCACGTGCGCGGCGCGCCCCGGAATGCCGACGTCGTTGACACCTGCATAGTTGGTTCGCTGGCATGATGCCGGAGCACATACCATATAATATAAGGTATGGCGAGCAGCAAGAGCAGCAGAAGATATGGATATGCGAATTGCATGAATAACGGTTTATCTGTGGGTTGTTTCTCTTTACGTTCTACGCTTTACGTCTCACGAGCGGCTCAACCTACATGTCAGCGCAGCAGCTCTATGATGCGCCATATCATGTAGATGAGCATAGCCTCGGCGGCCACGCTGAGCACAGCAATGGTGATGCGCATGGCCAGTGTGCGCTCGCGGCTCTGCTTCTCCTCGACCGTCACCACCTCCTCCACGGGCTTGGCGTTGGGGTCGGCCTCCACCTTCGTCTGGTTGATGAAGTCGATGGCGCTGACGAGGTTGGCATCGTTCTCGTTCATCAGCGTGGTCCACTTGGCGAACTTCACCAGGTCGGCCGTCTCGAAGAGCTGGCGCAGCTCGGCCAGCGCCTGCTCGTCCTGCTCCTTGAGCAGACGCCCGATGATCTCCGTGGAGGTCATCTCCATGGCATTGAAGCCGTAGCGGTCGCGGATGTAGGTGCGCAGCGCATCGGTGAGTTCGGTGTAATACTCCTTGGAGTCCTCCTCGGCCCATCGCTTCTCGACCTTCAGGCGCTCGATGTGCTCCATGGCCACCTGATGAGGCGGCCGCTTGGCAGCACGGCGAATGATGCGGATTATGGGTTTGTTCTGGTAGGCACGCAGTGAAACGTAAGCCAGAACGAGGGCAATGAGCGTAAGCACCATGGCGAGCCAGAAGAGGTCGTTCCAGTCGGCCCAGGAGAAGGGATTGTCCTGCACACCCTTGGGCGGGAAGAACTCGTCGAGATGCAACGTGTCAACAGGCACGGTGACGACCTTCAGGGCCAGCGACTGCGAGCGCAGAGTGTCGTTGCCTACGATGGCGGCAAAGGGCGGCAATGCCACCAGGGCGGAGTCGAAGGCCGTGATGGTCCAACGCTCTGTCACCACCATGCGCGCCGCATCGGGGCGGACGGTGTCTGACGATAGTTTCTCCACCACCTCCACGCCGCCATAGAGGGGCTGGTATTGCTGGAAGGCAGGGAGCTGCACGCGCTGCTCGCCGCTGCACTCGACCTGGAAGGTGAGCACGCGCTGCTGGCCGATGAGCATCACCACGGTGTCGATGCTGGCCTGGAAGGTGGCCTGGGCCGATGCCGCTACCGGCACGGCGGCGAGCAACAGCAAGGCCATGCCGAAGGAGAGCCACGCCGCAGCGACGGCGTGGCGCCGGCCGCGGTGAGCAGCCCCCACGGCGCGGGGGCCTGATGCGTTGCCAAAATGAGTCATGAATGAATGCATCTGAGCTTGGGCATTTGGGGTTATTTGCGCTTGGCGAAGAGGGAGCGCAGGGCAACGACATAGTCCTGGTCGGTGCGCACGCTGACGCTATCTACCCCGGCACGCGTGAAAGTCGCGCTGAGCTGGGCCGAGCGCCGCTGCCACCATTCCGACTGGGCACGGCGCACGGCACGTGAGCTGGTGTCAACCCACTGCACATGCCCCGTCTCGGCATCGCGCACACGCATCAGACCCACGTCGGGGAGGTCGGCGACGCGGCGGTCATAGACCTGTATGGCCACTATGTCGTGTTTCCTGTTGGCGATGGTCAGCGTCTGGCTGAAGTCGCGCTCGTCGATGAAGTCGGAGAGCACGAAGCACGTACACCGGCGCTTGATGACCTGCGTGAGGTACTCCACACCCTGGCGTATGTCGGTGCGGCAGCTCGCGGGCCGGAAGTCGAGCAGCTCGCGGATGATGTAGAGGATATGCTTGCGCCCCTTCTTGGGAGGTATGAACTTCTCTATGCGGTCGGAGAAGAAGATGACACCGATCTTGTCGTTGTTCTGGATGGCGCTGAAGGCCAGCGTGGCGGCTATCTCGGTCTGCATCTGGCGCTTGGTCTGCACCACGGTGCCAAAGTCGAGGCTGGAACTCACATCGACGAGGAGCATCACGGTGAGCTCGCGCTCCTCCTCAAACACCTTGACAAAGGGCCGGTTGAAACGAGCGGTGACATTCCACTCTATATCGCGCACGTCGTCGCCATAGATATACTCGCGCACCTCCGAGAATGCCATGCCGCCCCCTTGAAGGCGGAATGGTACTCACCGGCGAAGATGTTGTTCGACAGGCCACGGGTCTTAATCTCTATCTGGCGAACGCGCTTGAGGATTTCTGTTGTTTCCAATTGTAAGGTTGTAACGTGTCAAAAAGAATGATAAGGCAACTGTCCGACAGCCTATCAAGGCACCTCGACCTGATTGATGATCTTGCTGACAATCTCCTCGGAGGTGACGTTGTTGGCCTCGGCCTCGTAGGTGAGGCCTATGCGATGGCGCAGCACGTCGTGGGCTATGGCGCGCACGTCCTCGGGAATCACGTAGCCACGACGCTTGATGAAGGCGTAAGCACGTGCTGCCAGCGCCAGGCTGATGCTGGCACGAGGCGAGCCTCCGAACTCGATGAAGTCCCGGATTTGCTTCAGGTTGTACTTCTCGGGGTAGCGTGTGGCAAACACGATGTCGGCGATATACTGCTCTATCTTCTCGTCGAGATACACCTCGCGCACCACCTTGCGGGCCTCGATGATTTCGGCCGTGGACAGCACGGGGCGCACGCTCTTGCTCTCGCCCGTGATGTTCTGGCGGATGATGCGCTTCTCCTCGTCGAGCTTGGGATAGTCGATGACAACCTTGAGCATGAAACGGTCCACCTGGGCCTCGGGGAGAGGATAGGTGCCTTCCTGCTCGATGGGGTTCTGCGTGGCCAGCACCAGGAAGGGCGATGGCAGCTTGAAGGTCTGCTTGCCGATGGTGACCTCGCGCTCCTGCATGGCCTCGAGCAAAGCACTCTGCACCTTGGCCGGGGCGCGGTTGATCTCGTCGGCAAGGACGAAGTTGGCAAACACAGGTCCCTGCTCCACGGTGAACTTCTCATCGCGCTGGGAATAGACCATGGTGCCGGTGACATCGGCCGGCAGGAGGTCGGGGGTGAACTGTATGCGGCTGAACTTGGCATCGATGAGCTGGGCCAGCGTCTTGATGGCCAGCGTCTTGGCCAGCCCCGGCACACCTTCCAGCAGCACATGGCCGTCGGACAGGAGGCCAATGAGCAATGATTCCACGAGATGGCGCTGGCCCACGATGACCTGGTCCATGCCTGTGATGAGGTTCGTCACAAAAGAACTCTGGCGCTCGATGCGCTCGTTGAGTTCGCGTATGTCAAATGATTCTGCCATATAAGGATTATGTGGTTGGTTATTTCTTGCGTAGCTTGGGTATGCGCAGCTCCTTGTTGAGGGGCACGATGTCGGGGTTTGTAATGCCGTTCATCACGCAGATGTAATCGACAAAGTGCTTGCTGCCATAGTATTTGGTGGAAAGCTTGAGCAACGTCTTGCCCGCCGACATGACCTCCGTGGCCTCGACGCCAACAATCTCGTAGCCGCCGCCGGGAAGCTGCGGATAGCTGGCCGAAGCGGTGGGAAGGGCCGGAGAAGTGGCGGATGAGGCTGCGGTTGAGGTGCCTGTCGCCGTGGTGGCCTGAGGCTTGGCGACGACGACGGCGGGTGCTGTCCCGCCGACAGCCGACGCTGTTGCGGCAGGGGCAGAAGGCCCGGGAGACGTTGTGCGGCCTGTGGTCTTTTCTGCCGGCGGTGTGCCGGGGGCAGGCTGTTCGTGTCGGGCTGCGGCGCCGCCCTGGGCCGTGGTTTCCACCTGTTCCGGGCTTTGGACTTGCGTGGTGTCCTGCTGTGTTTCGAGCGAACGGCTCACGGCGTCTATCCAGCTGTTCACATACTGCAGCACGCCGACGACCTGCTGGCGCGTGACGAGCGTGGGCATCTTCACCGGCAGGTAACAGCCGATGACATAGCCCAGCACGAGGCAGAACAGGCCAAACAGGCAACCGGGCCAGCGGCGGCCCCGGTGCGATGTCTTGTCCGAATGACGTACATAGTCGGCCACCTCCACGACATCGGCGTGGCGAACCACGGTGGCTTCGTGCACATGGGAGCGGCGGTCCTGCGACGTTGTCTGCCGGGGTTGCTCCTGCGCCTCGTCTGAAGCATGGTGGGGGTCCTCGCTTTCCGGCTGCGGGTCAGCGGGGATGTCGGCCAACGGTTGCGCTGGCTGGCCATCGGGGTCTGACAGAGGATGCATGCCGGCGGATTCTGCATTTGCAGCGTCGGCGGCGTCAGCGGCGTCGGGAGCGTCGGGAGCTGCAGCGTCAGCGGCGTCGGGAGACGAGCTGGCGATGTCTATAAGCGCATCATCGGCGGTGTCAGCTGTTGCGGCGTCGGTGGCTTCGGGAGACGAGCTGGCGATGTCTATAAGCGCATCATCGGCGGTGTCTGCTGTTGCAGCGTCGCCGTTGTCCTCGGCATCGTCGGCAAGCGGTGCCGTCGGGATGTCATCCACGTCGGCAGCAGCCTCGTCGGCAATGCCATCGGCATCATCCACGGCCTCGAGGGCAGCGATATCCACGCCATCGTTGATGACCACGGTCTCGAAGTCGGCAAATGGGCGGTTCACGGCATCGCGCAACACGGCATCGGGGGTGAACGTCACCTTGGAGTGGCCCTCAATGGTGAAGCGCTCGCCCGTGCCTACCTTGACGCTCTCCCGAGCCTCCACATCGACAAGCTTGAAGATGCCCAGGCCGCGCACCTTGACAATCTTGTCCTTGACGAGGCTGGAGCGTATGACGTCGAAGAAGGCTTGCACAAAAGTCTCAGCCTCATTGGTGGAGAGGGTGGACTGACGTGTCAGTGAGGCTGCCAGCTGGCTGGCGCCGATGCGCTGCTCGCTGCTCATGCCGTGCCTCCTTTCTCCTGAATATAGTCCTTGAGGGATGCGCCGGCCTTGAAGGTCACGACGAGCTTCGGCGGCGTCATCAGCCTCTGGCCTGTTGCCGGGTTCACGACAACCCTCTCCAGCTTTTTCTTCACGTCGAAGGTGCCAAAGGTGTTTATGGTCACGGGGGTGCCGTCCTCCAGGTGGGCCGACATCTGCCCCACGAGCGCATCGACGAGTTGCTGTGTGACGCGCGTGGTGAACCGGCACTGGCGGGAAAGGGTTGTTATAAAATCTTTGTTGTTCATCGTTGGCAGGGGGTGAAGGTGAATCAAGCCGGTAGCTCCAAAGGTTTGGCGTAGAGGTCGAAGTCGTCGGCCGTAGCGGTGATGACGACATCGGCAAACTGACCGGGAGCGAGCCAAGGGGCCAGACCCGCAGGCACGAGCACCTCGGGATCGACCTCGGGCGAGTCAAACTCCGTGCGCCCCACGAGGTAGTCGCCCTCGCGGCGGTCGATGACGACGCGCATGCGCTGGCCCACCTTCTGCTCCTGCACCTCGGCGGAGATGCGCTGCTGCAGACGCATGAGCTGCGAGAGGCGGCTCTGCTTGACGGCGTCGGGTATGGCGTCGGCATAGTGCTCGGCGCTGTACGTGCCTTCCTCCTCGCTGTAGGCAAACGCCCCCATGCGCTCGAAACGCGCCCAGCGCACGAAGTCGAGCAGCTGGGCGAAGGCGGCGTCATCCTCGCCGGGATGGCCCACCATGAGCGTGGTGCGCAGATGGATGCCAGGCACCTCGCGCCGCACGCGCTCGACGAAGGCCCGTGTCTCGCTGGCGGTGATGTTGCGGCGCATGGCCGTGAGCACGGGGTCGGCCACATGCTGGAGTGCGATGTCTATGTAGCGGCACACATTGTGGTGGCGGCGCATGACGTCGAACAGCTCCCACGGGAAGTCCGTGGGATAGGCATAGTGCAGACGTATCCACTCCACGCCCTCGATATCGGCCATGCGGTCGATGAGTTCGGGCAACGCGCGGCGGTGGTAGAGGTCGATGCCATAGAAGGTCAGCTCCTGGGCTATGACCTGAAACTCGCGCACGCCCTGAGCCACCAGCGTCCGCACCTCGTCGAGGATGTCCTCAATGGTGCGGCTGCGATGGCGGCCCGTGATGATGGGTATGGCGCAATAGGCGCAATGGCGGTCGCAGCCCTCGGAAATCTTGACATAGGCGTAGTGGCGCGGCGTGGTTATGTCGCGCCCCGGGGTGAGGGCATTGTCCCAAGAGTGACCCAACGCCTGCAGTATGCCGTCCCAGTCGAACTTTCCATACCAGCCATCGACCTCGGGGATCTCTGCCGGCAGCTCGCGCATGTAGCGCTCCGACAGGCACCCCATGACATAGAGGCGCCGCAGGCTGCCGCGGCTCTTGCGCAGGCCTTGCTCCAGGATCATGTTGATGCTCTCCTCTTTGGCATCGCCAATGAACCCACAGGTGTTGACCACGCAGATGTCGCCATCGGGCACCTCGGCATCGTGGGCCACGTCATAGCCGGCATGGCGCAGCTGCCGGATGAGCCTCTCCGAATCCACGAGATTCTTTGAGCATCCGAGCGTGATGACATCTACCTTGTTGCGCTGCATGGACATCCCTATTTCTTGTCGCCAAAGAGTGAATCGACGAAATCGCGGCGGTTGAAGGGCTGGAGGTCCTCCATGCCCTCGCCCAGGCCGATGTAGCGGACGGGAATCTTGAACTGGTCGGAGATGCCTATCACCACCCCACCCTTCGCCGTGCCGTCGAGCTTGGTGATGGCCATGCTGGTGACGTCGGTGGCAGCGGTGAACTGCTTGGCCTGCTCAAAGGCGTTCTGGCCTGTGGAGCCGTCGAGCACAAGCATGACATCGTGGGGCGCATCAGGCACCACCTTCTGCATCACACGCTTGATTTTGGTGAGCTCGTGCATGAGACCTTTCTTGTTGTGCAGACGTCCGGCAGTGTCGATGAGCACCACATCCACGTCGTTGGCCACGGCGCTCGACAGCGTGTCAAAGGCCACGCTGGCAGGGTCGCTGCCCATCTGCTGCTTGACGACGGGCACGCCCACGCGTTCGCCCCAGATGACGATCTGCTCCACGGCAGCGGCGCGAAAGGTGTCGGCAGCGCCGAGCATCACCTTCATGCCAGCCTGGCGGAACTGGTATGCGAGCTTGCCAATGGTAGTGGTCTTGCCCACCCCATTGACGCCCACCACCATGATGACGTAGGGCTTCTTGCCCTCGGGGATCTGGAAGCCCTCGGTGTCGGAGGTGTTGTTTTCTGTCAGCAGTGAGGCTATCTCGTCGCGGAGTATGCGCTGCAGCTCCCCGGTGCCGACGTACTTGTCGCGCGCCACCCTCTCTTCGATGCGGCGTATGATGTTGAGCGTGGTATCTACACCCACATCGCTGGTGACCAGGACCTCCTCGAGGTCATCGAGCACGTCGTCATCGACCTTGCTCTTTCCGGCCACGGCGCGCGCCAGCTTCCCGAAGAACGACTCCTTGGTTTTCTCCAGGCCCTTGTCTAAGGTTTGCTTTTGCTCTTGTTTGTTGCGCGAGAAGAAGTTGAAAAGTCCCATTTGATGTGCATCTTTGCGTTTTGCGCGGCAAAATTACACAAATTCCGCGACA
This sequence comes from Bacteroidaceae bacterium, assembly GCA_017445145.1. Classification (GTDB taxonomy): domain Bacteria; phylum Bacteroidota; class Bacteroidia; order Bacteroidales; family Bacteroidaceae; genus Physcousia. The sequence continues at coordinate 12,521 of JAFSVI010000132.1, forward strand.
AACGCCGCCACGCCATGCAAGAATTAATATATATTAGCTAAAAAAATGTGATGCCCGCGCACGCGACATAGGCAACGGGGCCACCCCCGCTGCCGCCGCACTGGCGCCGCCGCCGCTCAGTTGCCGTCGGGTTTAGCAGCCTCGAAGAAAGGAGCATCCACCCAGCGGAAGGAAGCCGGGGTGTCGGGGTGCGAGGGGTCGTATGTCCCGAAGTCGGCCTTCAGGGCCTGCATGAACGGCAATTGCAGCCGTTGCATCTCCGCCACCACACATTTTGCCACCTGGTATGCGCCATAGGGGTTGAAGTGGGTGTTGTCGCGCAGTGCGGTCGCCTGCCCGGGGAAAGTGCCGGCAGGGTAATGCACCAGCGCCTGCTTGGAACCCTCGTCGCCGAGTGTCTCGAAGAGCGTGCGGGTGAGTTCGTGGAGCTCAATGACCGGCACCTGCTCGCGTTGAGCCACCCACCGCATGGCCTCGGGATAGTCGCCATGCGTCTCCTGCAGGCGTCCGCCGGTGAAGGCGCGGCGCTGCGTGGGCGTGGCAAAGAGCGGCGTGGCGCCCTTGGCGCGCGTCAGATCGACAAAGGTCTTCAGCGCCGTGGCGAAGTTGTAGTAGGCGCCGTCGCCGGGGCGGTGCTGCTTCTGGTCGTTGTGGCCAAACTCCGCGATGAGATAGTCGCCGGAGCGCATCATGGAGAGCGCCTTGTCCAGGCGCCCCACCTGTATGAACCCCGACGCCGTCTCGCCGCTCTCGGCGAAGTTGGCCACACACACCTCCGGGCCAAACCACCGCGTGATCATCTGTCCCCACGAGGCCCAAGGCTCATAGTCCTGATCGACGACGGTGGAATTGCCACACAGGAAGATGGTGGTGGCCGTGGTGTCGGGCTCTATGGACAAGGCGGCCACAGCCGGGGCGCTGCCGTTGACCTCTATGGTCAGACGGTCGTCCCAGTTGAGCTTGGTGCGCTCACGTTCCTTGATGCGCACGGCGCGGTGGTCGTCGATGTACGGCGAGTGCTTGTTGACGGTGAAGGCCACCTGCCGCAGCTCGCCCTTGCGCGTGTCAGCGTTCTCCACGAGCAGCCGTCGGCTCTCGGCGCGCACCGTGGTGTTGGCGGCTCGGCGGCTGGAGCCGAGCCACAGCGTGACACGGTAGTTGCCGTCGGGCACACGCACGCTGAAGAGGAAAGGTTTCTGACGCGTCAGGTCCGTTGGCGCGTCGATGAAGTCGAAGCCGTAGTCCACCGACGGCGAATAGCGGTCGGCCGGCGTAACCACCGTAGCCTCTGGCAGACTCAGTTTGCGTTCCTTGGCAAAGACGAACGTCTGTGCCGACAGCTGCAGCGACATGGCCGCCATGGCGGATAACAATAGTGAGCGTTTCATGTGTGTTGAGATATACGTTGTTCAAAAGATCCACGAAGCGGAAAAGTGCCACAAAGGTAAGCAAAAGTTAGCTTCCAGCATCGATAGGAGCATCTTTTTTGATGGCAAAGGCAAAAAAAGCGACGAATTAGTTGCTCATATCAGGGAAAAGCCCTACCTTTGCAGCCGATTTGAGGAAAATCACTGCCGACATGGCTCAGTTGGTAGAGCAACGCATTCGTAATGCGTGGGTCCGGGGTTCGAGTCCCCGTGTCGGCTCAGAAGGTCAAACACAGCGCAGGGTACCTTATACCATGAGGTTCGCTGCGCTTTTCTTATAAGAACACCCGCATGAGCAAACGCATCAAAATCATAGCTGGCTCATTGGCCGTGGCGGCACTGTGTGCTGCGGCACTGCTATGGCACGATGCCACGACATCGCCCTTCCGCATCGACGACGATGCCTTCATCCACATACTACCCAATGCCGACACCGACGACGTGGAGCAGCAGCTGCGCTCCGAGGCGCGGGCCGACAACCTACGCCTCTGGCACCTGCTGACCACGCTCACCCACTACACACCCCGCTCGGGCCGCTATGTGGTGCGCCCGGCCGACACCATGCTCGACGTGTTCCGGCGTCTGCGCAGCGGCGCACAGGAGCCTGTGCGCCTCGTCGTGCCATCCACCCGTGGCCTGCACCGCATGGCCGGGGCCATAGCACGCCACACCATGCTCGACTCGGCCCTCGTGGCAGCCGCCTTTGCCGACACCACCTTCATCGCCAGCACGGGCTACACACCCGAGACTTTCCCAGCGCTGTTCATCCCCGACACGTATGAGGTGTATTGGGACACACCCCTCGATGCGCTCATCGAGCGTCTGCAGCGCGAGAACGACGCCTTCTGGCAGCAGCAGGGCCGCACGGCTGCCGCCGACTCGCTGGGCCTCACGCGCGAGGAGGTTTACACGCTGGCGAGCATCGTCGATGAGGAGACGGCAGCCACCGCCGAGAAGCCCGACGTGGCAGGCCTCTACCTCAACCGTCTGCGCATGGGCATGCCACTGCAGGCCGACCCCACAGTGAAGTACGCCGTCGGCGACGAGACACTGCGCCGCATACGCGGCAACCACCTCGCCATCGAGAGCGCCTACAACACCTACCAACACGCCGGGCTGCCACCAGGACCCATACGCATAGCCTCCAAGGCCGGCATCGACGCCGTGCTCCACCCCACGTCACATACATATATATATATGTGCGCGCGCGAGGACTTTAGCGGGCGCCACAACTTCGCCACCACCTACGCCCAGCACCAGCAGAACGCCCGCCGCTACCAACGCGCCCTCAACGCGCGCGGCATACGCTGAACGCCGCACCACCGCGATGCTGCCAAGCCCCTGGGCCTGCTCCCTGCGGCAACACACCATTCACACCCCCGACCATCAGCAACAAGCAACACCCCCAACCCCCAATGAGTGCAACCCTACGTTTCCAAGTCGTCGGCGAAGCTTTCAAGAAGCACCCCGTCGATGTGCCCGCTCCCGCCGAGCGCCCATCAGCATTCTTTGCCAAGTATGTATTCACCCGCGAGAAGATGCACAAATATCTGCCGCTCGCCGTATATGAGCGCATGATGGAGGTCATCGACGGCGAGGCCACGCTCGACCGCTCCACAGCCGACATCGTTGCCGAGGGCATGAAGCGCTGGGCCATGGAGCTGGGCGCCACACACACCACCCACTGGTTCCAGCCGCTGACAGAGGGCACCGCCGAGAAGCACGACGGCTTCGTGGAACACGACGGCAAGGGCGGCATGATGGAGGAATTCACCGGCAAGCAGCTCGTGCAGCAGGAACCCGATGCCAGCTCTTTCCCCAGCGGAGGCATACGCTCCACCTTCGAGGCACGCGGCTACTCGGCGTGGGACCCCGCCAGCCCGGTGTTCGTCATCGGCGACACGCTCATGATACCCACCGTGTTCATAGCCTACACCGGCGAGGCCCTCGACTACAAGGCGCCGCTGAAGAAAGCGCTCCACGCCATCGACCGCGCCGCCACCGACGTGGCACGCCTCTTCTATCCCGACGTGAAACGCGTGCGCGCCAACCTGGGTTGGGAGCAGGAATACTTCCTCATCGACGAGGGCCTGTATGCCGCACGCCCGGACCTCCTCATGACCGGGCGCACGCTCATGGGCCACTACTCGGCCAAGAATCAGCAGATGGACGACCACTACTTCGGCAGCATCCCCGAGCGCGTGGCAGCCTTCATGCGCGACCTGGAGATACAGGCACTGGAGCTGGGCATACCCTGCAAGACGCGCCACAACGAGGTGGCTCCCAACCAGTTCGAGCTGGCTCCCATCTTCGAGGAGATGAACCTCGCCGTGGATCATAACATGCTACTGATGATGCTCATGAAGAAGGTGGCACGCAAGCACGGCTTCCGCTGCCTGCTCCACGAGAAGCCCTTTGCCGCCGTCAACGGCTCGGGCAAGCACAACAACTGGAGCCTCACCACCGACACCGGCATACTGCTCCACGCACCCGGACGCACCCAGACCGACAACCTGCGCTTCATCACCTTCATCGTGGAGACGCTCGTCGCCGTACACCGCCACAACGGACTCCTCAAGGCCAGCATCGTCAGCGCCACCAACGCCCATCGCCTCGGCGCCAACGAGGCCCCGCCCGCCATCATCTCCAGCTTCCTCGGCAAGCAGCTCAACGACGTGCTCGACAACATCGAGAAGAGCACCTCCAAGCTCTCGCCCCTGGGCGAGCTGGAGGGTGCCAAGCACAGCATCCACCTCGACATACCCCAGATTCCCGAGCTGCTCATCGACAACACCGACCGCAACCGCACGTCGCCCTTCGCCTTCACCGGCAACCGCTTTGAGTTCCGCGCCGTGGGAGCCGAGGCCAACTGTGCCAGCGCCATGATAGCCCTCAATGCCGCCGTGGCCGAGGCACTGCAGGACTTCCGCCAGCGTGTCGATGCCCTGACAGCCTCGGGCACCGAAACCATGGCGGCCGTACTGGACGTCGTGCGCGAGGACATCAGCGCCTGCCGCGCCATCCGTTTCGACGGCAACGGCTATTCCGACGAGTGGAAAGCCGAGGCCGCGCGCCGTGGTCTCGACACGGAGTCGTCGGTGCCCCTCGTCATCGACCGCTACCTCGACGATGCCAGCATCGCCATGTTCCGCCGCACCAACGTGTTCACGCGTGCGGAGATCGAGGCGCGCAACGAGATCAAATGGGACACCTACACCAAGAAGATACAGATTGAGGCCCGCATCTTCGGCGACATGTGCCTCAACCACATCGTGCCTGTGGCCACGCGCTACCAGAGCCAGCTCATCGACAACGTACACAAGATGAGCCAAATCTTCGGTGCCGACGAGGCCGAGCAGCTCGCGGCCAACAATGTGGGGCTCATCCGCCAGATTGCCAGCCACACGTCATACATCACAGCCCACGTGGAGCAACTCGTGGAGGCACGACGCGTGGCCAACCGCATCGAGAGCCCACGCCAGCGCGCCATCGCCTACCACGACACCGTGGCACCGCTCATCGAGGACATACGCTACCATGTGGACAAGCTGGAAGTCATCGTCGATGACGAGCTGTGGCCGCTGCCCAAGTACCGCGAGATGCTGTTCATACGCTGACAGCGGGGGCCGGAAGCCACACCTTTTGACGCAACGACGCCGCGCGGCCTTGCCGCGCGGCGTCGTTGCATCCTAAACATTGGCCATCGCCGCTATCCTATCCACGAGGTCGGCGGGAGTGGCCACGATGTCGTGGGCGCCCGCCGCTACGAGGTCGTCGCGGTCGCGGAAGCCCCACAGCACCGCCACGCATGGCAGGTGACTGGCTCGCGCCGTGGCAACATCCACCTCCGAGTCGCCCACATAGACGGCGTCTGCCGCTTCCACGCCCATGCGCCTCAGCGCCAGCTCCACCATGTCGGGTGCCGGTTTGCGGCACACGCCGTCATGCTCGCCAATGGCAACCTCCACCGTCCCGGCAAAGAAGCGCCGGTGCAGCTCCGTCACCCCGGCCTGAAGCTTGTTGCTGACGATGGCCAGCCGCAGCCCCCGTGCGGCAAGGGTTGCCAACATGCCATCGATGCCCGGATAGGGACATGTGCGGTCCAGGCAGTGGCTGACGTAATATTCCTTGAAGTCGGCAAAGGCAGCGTCGAAGCACGCATTGGCAGCGCCGTCGGGCACGGCACACTCCATGAGGCGCTTCACACCGTTGCCGAGGTATGCACGCACCTCGCGCTCGGAGCGCTGCGGCAAGCCATTGCGCGCCAGCGCCCAGTTGACGGCATCCGTGAGGTCGCCGAGCGTGTCGAGCAGCGTGCCGTCGAGGTCGAAAACAACAGCTTTCAGCATAGCCACTAATTGCCTATGCGATAGCCCGTTGAGCTTTTCTTGGCTGTCGTGGTGGCCTTTTTGCTCTTGGCGGTGGTGGCAGAAGCCTTGGCGCTGCTGGCCGGTGCGGCCGTGGATGTCGTGGCCTTGGCGGCGGCAGCGGCAGAGCTTGGGAAGAGGGCAGCGGCAGCGTAGTCGCGCTTCACCTGCGGGTTGTTCTTCTGCAGCTCGGAGATGCGCTTGGTGCTGCTGGGGTGTGTGCTCAGGAACGTGGGCTGCGACCCCGAGCTTTGCGCCTCCATCTTCTGCCACAGGGTGATGGCAGCGTCGGCATCGTAGCCCGCCAGCGTGGCGAGCACCGAACCCATGTAGTCGGCCTCCAGCTCATGCTTGCGCGAGAAGGGCAGCAACGCCCCGTACTGAGTGCCGAGGCCATAGGCCGTGGCCACGGCCGACTGCAGCTGTGAGCTGGCCCCCGACATCACGCCCGAGAGCACGGAGCTGCCCATGCTGGCCAGCATCTGCTGCGAGGCGCGCTCCTGTCCGTGCTTGGCTATGGCGTGGCTCACCTCGTGGCCGATGACGGCCGCCAGCTCGTCGTCGCGGTCGGTGCCGTTGCCGATGAGGTTGAGCATGCCGGTATATACCACTATCTTCCCGCCGGGCATGCAGAAGGCATTGAGCTGCGGGTCCTCGACTAGGTTGAACTCCCAGGCATAGTTCTGCAGGTCGGCTTCCTGGCCCACGGCCGTGAGATAAGCCTCGGCAGCGGCGGCGATGCGCTGTGCCACCGTCGTCACCACCTGTGTGGCTGCTGCGTCGCGGCTCTTGGTGGCCGACTGCATGTACGATTGGTACTCTGTGAGGCTTGCCGAGAGTATGTCGGCTTCAGACACGATGTTGAGTTGCCGGCGCCCTGTCATGGACACCGTGGAGCAGGCGGCAAGCATCGTTGCCGCCAGGGCCAAAGGAATGAAATGCTGTTTCTTCATAGTCTGTGTTAATGTGTTACTCCCAATAGAGCACCTGGCGGTTGATGTCCCACTTGTGATCCTTGGGGAAGTCGTCGCCTTCCCAAGCCTTCTTGGAGGTCCATTTCTCGGGAGCGTCGGTCCAGAAGGGGTCGTCGGCAGGCAGGCCGAGGGGCATGAAGGCGAGGCTCGTCATGTAGAGCGAGCCGTTGTTGGTGTACCAGTCAGCCACGTTGGGGTGCGAACCCACGAAGCCTATGGTGAGGTAGCCGTCGGGCGTGAAGTTGCTCTCGCCCTTGCCCTGGAACATGCGGCGCATGACGGCGGTGATGGCGGCGCGCACCTGTCCGCGGTGCAGCTCTTCGGGCAGGTCGTTCTGCCAGGCGAGCATGGCCAGCGGCTGCAGCACGGCGAGGCGGTAGGGTATGCTGCGTCCCACGACGGGGAACGTGCCTTCGGGCGAGATGAATCGTTCGAGTATGACGCCATACTTCTGCATCCTCTTGGTGACCACCTCCAGGCGGTTCTTCGCGCCATTGCGCTTGTCGCCGTGTGAGCGTATGAGGTAGGTGTTGTTGGGCTGGCGCGCAGCAATCATCTGCAGGCACTCGCTGTACATGGGCTGAATGACGTAGGCGTTGTAGTAGTCGAAGGCAAACGAGGGTCCGTCGCTGTAGAGGCCGTCGCCGACATACCACTCCTCCACCTTGCTCATGGCCATCTTGATGCGGAAGGCATCATATCCGCCGCCGGCGTACATGAGGAAAGCCTCCTCCATGCCGCAGAAGAGCAGCCAGTTGGTGTAGGGCGGGTCATAGCGGCGCAGGCCCTGCAGCTCGCTGATGTAGCGCGCCTTGGTGAGCGAGTCGAGGGGTTCCCACAGCGCCTTGTAGCCGCGGAAGAGGCTCTCCACGACGTAGGCGGCATCCACCAGCGTCTGCCCGCCGCTGCGCCACCCGAGGTAGTCGGGGCTGTCGGGATCGACGGCGTTGGCGTAAGCCTTCAGCGCCCACTCGCGCAGCTGGCGGCGCTGCTGCCCCTCGGGGGTGTCGTCGTCGGGCAGTGTGAGCCATGGCGCTATGCCCGCCATGAGGCGCCCGAAGCATTCCATGTATGCCACCTTCTTGTCGCGGTTGTCCCACGTTGGCGACAGTTCGAGCTGCATGTTCTGCTGCAGTGTGCCGTTGGCCATGTTCTCGAGCACGGGTGCAGCCATCTTGTAGGCCAGCTCCGTCCAGAAGGCGCGGTCGCTTTGTCCGTCGCCGAGCGGGTTGGCGTTGGTTTGTTTCTTCTTGGCCGGCAGCGGCATGGCCATCAGCGTGGCTGCCAGCGTGGCGATTATGATTCTGCGCATGGTGAAATAGGTGTTGGTGATGAATGCTTGGGTGTGTGGTGGCTGCGCCCGTTACTTGTCGGCTGTCATGTCGCCCTCGATGAACAGGCGCGTGACGCTCGAGCTCTTGCTGTTGGTGCGCACGGTGATGTTTTTCTTGAACTTGCCGGGGAACTTGCCGCGCCCGTTATACACCACCTCAATCTTGCCCTTGCCGCCGGGAGCGATGGGGTCCTTGGAGTAGTTGGGCACGGTGCATCCGCACGTGGTCACTGCCTGGTGGATGATGAGCGGCTCGGTGCCTACGTTGGTGAACTCAAACTCGTAGGTCACGGGGCAGTCCTTCTCGGCAAAGGTGCCGAAGTCGTGGGTCACGGTGGCAAACTTAATCTCGGCGCCCTTGCCCGAGGGCTGCTCCTTAGCCACCTCAACGCTGCGTTTCTGAGCCTGTTGTGCGCTGGCCGGGGCCACGAGGCCCATGGCGAGCGCCATCACGATTAATGTCTTTTTCATTGTCTTGCTTAATGCTGTTAGGTCATTAAAAACGTTGTTGTGGGTGCAAAAGTACTTGGTTTTTCTCAAACTTTCGCATAAAAAGGACAAAAAAACACCGTTTTTATCGTTATTTTGAGCAAAAACCCGTACTTTTGCGCCCATGTTCACACACAACACCACATACGTAGTGCCGAATGCCGACGCCCGCGACTTCGTCATCTGGGTGCACCAGGTGCTGCTGCCACGCGCCGAAGCCTCGGCCGAGGTCGGCCAAGGGCGGCTGTCGCGCATCCTCTCCCACAAGGAGGAGGACAGCGAGTGCTTCAGCGTCCAGCTGTCGGCCCCCACCACGGCAGCCCTCCACCGCTGGGTTGTCGGCCCGGGGCAGTCGCTGTCGGCCGAGCTGCACCGCCTCTTCGGCGGTCGCATCCTGGGATTCTCAACGCTAATGGAGGTCATCGATGGCGAGTGAGCGCATCATCATGGGCATCGACCCCGGCACGACCATCATGGGCTATGGCGTCATCCGCACCTGCGGTCGCCAGGCCGAGATGGTGACGATGGGTGTCATCGACCTGCGCAAGGCCGGCGACCAGTACTTGAAGCTGGGCCATATCTTCGAGCGGGTGACGGGCATCCTCAAGTCGTACCTGCCCGACGAGCTGGCCATTGAGGCACCGTTTTTCGGCAAGAACGTGCAGTCGATGCTCAAGCTCGGGCGCGCACAGGGCGTGGCCATCGCCGCCGCCATCCAGCGCCAGGTACCCATCCACGAGTACGCCCCGATGCAGATCAAGATGGCTCTCACGGGCCAGGGTTCTGCCTCCAAGGAGCAGGTGGCCTACATGCTGCGGCAGATGCTGAAGATCCCGCAGGAGTCGATGCTGCCATGGCTCGACGCCACCGACGGCCTCGCCGCCGCCTATTGCCACTTCATCGAGAGCCAGCGCCCGCCCTCGCAGTCGAACATCCGCTCGTGGAAGGACTTCGCCCGGCAACGGGGCCTCGTCTGACGGCATGCACCCCGCCACGGCCTCCCACCAGCGCCCCACCACATCACGTATACAACGACAGTGTTCACGCATACAACGACAGAGTTGCAGAAGGTCATTTCCATCACCAACGGCGTAGCGCGCCACCCCGGGCGCCGCATGGCCGACCCCGTCTCGCTGGACATCATGGCCGGTGAGCAGGTGGCCATCGTCGGCCCCAACGGCTCGGGCAAGAGCCGTCTGGCCGACATCATCGCCGGGGCGTCGCCCCTCCTGGGCGACGCCGTGCGCTATGACTTCCGCCCCTCGCCGCTGGCCTCGCCGGCCGACAACATACGCCGCATCGCCTTCCGCGATGCCTACGGCGACGCCGCCCACAGCTACTACCTGCAGCAGCGCTGGAACCAGCACGACATCGACCCGGACACACCCACCGCCGGACAGCTCCTCGACGAGGCTTGGGCGGCGGCGTCGGGCGCCGGTGACGTCGGCCTGCCGCCGCAGGAGCACGAGGCGGCGCTGGCGCGTCGCCGTCAGCTCCGCGCCACGCTGTGGCAGCTCTTCGGCCTCGACGCCCTGAGCGGCCGCTACATCATCTCGCTCTCCAGCGGCGAGCTGCGCAAGTTCCAGCTGGCACGCATGCTGATGGCGGCGCCGCGCGTCGTCATCATCGACAACCCCTTTGTTGGTCTCGACGCCGATGCCCGCAGACAGCTGCGCGACCTCCTGCAGTCGCTATGCCGCCACACCGACCTGCAAGTCATCCTCGAGCTATGCCGCGACGATGAGATCCCCGACTTCATCACCCACGTCGTGCCCGTGGCACCGGGGATGCACCTTCTGCCCAAGCGCACACGCCAGGCATATCTCGACGGCCGCACCGACGGCGCCGATGCCACGCCGGCCGATGCCAAGGGCGGCACCGACGGCCTCCGGGCGCTGCAGGCCGACGTCCTTGCCCTCCCGGCCAAGGACTTTTCCTCCACACCTTTCTACCAGCCCGGCGGCGAGGTGGCCGCCTTCTGCGGCGTGAGCATCGCCTATGGCGGCCACACCATCCTGGACAACGTCACGTGGACCATCCGCGAGGGCGAGCGCTGGGCGCTGTCAGGCCCCAACGGCTCGGGCAAATCGACGCTGTTGAGCCTCATCTGCGCCGACAACCCGCAGGGCTATGCCTGCAACACGCGCCTCTTCGGCCACCGACGCGGCACGGGCGAGAGCATCTGGGACATCAAGCGCCACATAGGCTACGTAAGCCCCGAGATGCACCGCGCCTACATGCGCGACCTGCCGGCAGAGGACATCGTGGCCAGCGGGCTGCGCGACAGCGTGGGCCTCTACGCACGCCCGCGCCCCGAGGAGCGCACGGTGTGCATCACCTGGATGCGATTCCTCGGCATCGAGACCCTGGCCGGGCGCAGCTTCCTCGCCCTCAGCAGCGGCGAGCAGCGCCTCTGCCTACTGGCACGGGCCTTCGTCAAGGACCCGGAGCTGCTCATCCTCGACGAACCCCTCCACGGCCTCGATGATGCCAACCGCCAGCGCGTGCGCGCCATCATCGACGCCTTCTGCCAGCGACCCCACAAGACCCTGATCATGGTCACCCACTATCCCGACGAGCTGCCAGCGTGCATCACGCCCGGATGCCATTATCACCTCACACCACCGACACCCCACGCCCCGGCCACCACGGCCGCCGCCGCCACAGCATAGCCCCGCACCCACGACATGGACACATCAAGAGTCACATATTCCGACCTCGAGGACGACGCCCTGCGACAGCAGCTGCGCCGCGACATCGTCGCCACCGAGCGCAGTGCGTGGCTCAAGGTGTTTTTCCTGCAGAACATGAGCCATGAGCTGCGCAACCCCCTCACCGCCATCTGCGGCTTCAGCAGCATCATCGCCGAGATGCGAGCCGCCGACAGCGACGAGGAGACACGCCACATGGCAGCGCGCATCGCCGACAGCAGCAACGCCCTGCTCCACGAGATAAGCAACCTGCTCGCCACCACGAGGCAGGAATGCCTGCAGCGACAGCAGGCCGCCACCGACGGCGATGCCGACGACGGCGCCCCTGTGGCCGAGCTGTTCGCGCGCCTCAACGCGGCGCGCCAGCTCGAGAACAGCCGCACACAGCTCACCGACGACCTCAGCCGCCACGTCCACAGCCACATCGACGCCATCGTGGATTTCGCCCACAAGCTGGCGGCCGACCCCGCCGCCGACGGCGCCACGCCCGCCGACGACATCAGCGACTTCGTGGCCCTCATCGAGGAAAACAGCCGCATGCTCCTCACCCTGGTCGATGACATACGCGACTGGAGCCAGATGCAGAGCGGCGTATATCGCACACGCTGGTCTGTGGTGAACCTGCGCCATGTCTGCAAGGTGTGTCTCGAGAGCGTGAGGATGAAGCTCCAGCCGGGCGTGGAGCTGCGCCTCGACTTCCGCCTGCCCGCTGACACCATGCTGCGCACCGACAGCGTGCGCCTGCAGCAAATCCTGCGCAACCTACTCGTCAACGCCACCAAGCACACCGCCGCCGGCACCATAACCCTCGAGTGCCGCCACGCCGACGAGGGCACGGCGGTGGCCTTTGCCGTGGCCGACACGGGCGAGGGCATCGCCCCCGAGAACGCCGAACTCATCTTCCACCGTTTCGAGCAGCTCGGCTCCTTCCGCAAAGGCAGCGGCCTGGGGCTGCACATCTGCCGCCTCGTGGCAGGCCGCCTCGGCGGCGAGGTCCACCTCGACACGTCCTACAGCGGCGGCGCGCGCTTCGTATTCACCCACCCCATACTCTCCGACAACGACACACGACAATGAAAGTAGCAGTAGTTAAATACAACGCCGGCAACATACGCTCCGTCATCAACGCGCTCAGGCGCCTCGGCGTGGAACCCGTCCTCACCGACGACGCCGACGAGCTGCGGGGAGCCGACCGCGTGCTCTTCCCCGGACAGGGCGAGGCGCGCCAGGCCATGACCTACCTCCGCCACCACCACCTCGACGAGGTGCTGCGCTCGCTCACCCAGCCCGTGCTGGGCATCTGCATCGGGCAGCAGCTCCTGTGCAGCCACTCCGAGGAGGGCGACACGCCGTGCCTGGGCATCTTCCCCGCCGTGGTGCGCCGCTTCCAGCCTCGCCGCCACGAGGACAAGGTGCCCCACATGGGCTGGAACTCGCTCCACTTCGGCGAGGGTGCCCGCTCCCCGCTTCTGCGCGGCATCGCCGAGGAGGCCTACGTCTATTTCGTCCACAGCTACTACGTGCCGCTGTGCGCCCACACCGCCGCCACCACCGACTACATCCTGCCCTTCAGCGCCGCCCTGTGCCGCGACAACTTCATGGCCACGCAGTTCCACCCCGAGAAGAGCGGCGACGTGGGCGAGCGCATCATCCAGAATTTCCTCGACCTATGATAGAACTAATCCCCGCCATCGACATCATCGACGGACAGTGCGTGCGCCTCACACGCGGCGACTATGCCACGCAGAAGGTCTATGACACCGACCCCGTGAACGTGGCACGCCGCCTGCAGGACGCCGGATTCCGACGCCTCCACGTGGTGGACCTCGACGGCGCACGCTCGCGCCACATCGTCAACGCCGACATCCTGCGACGCATCACCGCCGCCACGAGCCTCACCGTGGACTTCGGCGGAGGCATCAAGACCGACGACGACCTCAGGCGCGCACTCGACGCCGGTGCCGCCATGGTCACCGTGGGCAGCATCGCCGTCACCGACCCCGCACGCGTGCTCGCCTGGCTCGACACCTTCGGCAGCGAGCGCCTCGTGCTCGGCGCCGACGTGCGCCAGGGACGCATCAGCATCAACGGCTGGAAGGAGGACAGCGCCGACGAGCTGCTGCCATTCCTGGGCCGCTACCTGGGCGCCGGCATGCGCCATGTGCTCTGCACCGACATCAGCCGCGACGGCATGCTCCAAGGTCCCGCCACGGACCTCTACGCCACCGTCATGCGCACCTATCCCGCATGCCACCTCATCGCCTCCGGCGGCGTGGCCGGCATCGACGACATACGCGCCCTCGACGCCGCCGGCATACCGGCCGCCGTCTTCGGCAAGGCCATCTACGAGGGCCGCCTGGACCTGGGGCAGCTCCTCAGCGAATTTCCGCAATAACCCCCGCACCATGTTAGCCAAACGCATCATACCCTGCCTCGACATCAAGGACGGACAGACCGTCAAAGGCATCAACTTCGTCAACCTGCGCCAGGCCGGAGACCCCGTGGCACTGGGCAAGGCATACAGCCAGCAAGGAGCCGACGAGCTCGTGTATCTCGACATCACCGCCAGCCACGAGGGGCGCAAGACATTCACCGACCTCGTGGGGCGCGTGGCACAGGAAATCAGCATCCCCTTCACCGTGGGCGGCGGCATCGGCGCCCTGGCCGACGTGGAGCGCCTGCTCACCGCCGGCGCCGACAAGGTGAGCGTGAACAGCGCCGCGCTGCGGCGCCCGGAGCTTATCGACGAGATCAGCGGCCACTTCGGCTCGCAGGTGTGTGTCGTGGCCATCGACGCGCGCCAGGGCGACGACGGCCGCTGGACATGCTACCTCAACGGCGGCCGCATACCCACCGACCGCGACCTCTTTGCCTGGGCACACGAGGTGCAGGAGCGCGGCGCCGGCGAGATCCTCTTCACCTCCATGAACCACGACGGCGTCAAGGGCGGCTTTGCCAACGAGGCCCTGCGCCGCCTGGCCGACACGCTAACCATACCCGTCATCGCCAGCGGCGGAGCCGGATGCCGCGACCATTTCCGCGACGTCTTCGCCCTGGGCCACGCCGATGCCGCCCTCGCGGCGTCGGTGTTCCACTTCGGCGAGATTGCCATACCCGACCTCAAGGTATTCCTACGCGACGAGGGCATCCCCGTGCGCCTCACGGCCACCACCCCCACCCCACCCCCAGCAACTAACACCCCCACACACATACGACAATGACTATCGATTTCGACAAGACGGGCGGCCTCGTGCCTGCCATCATCCAGGACGCCGACACGCGCCAGGTGCTCATGCTCGGATATATGAACCGCGAGGCCTACGAGAAGACCATAGCCACCGGACGCGTCACCTTCTACAGCCGCTCGCGCCAGTGCCTGTGGACCAAGGGCGAGACAAGCGGCAACTACCTCGACCTCGTGAGCATCAAGAACGACTGCGACGCCGACACGCTGCTCGTGCGCGTGCACCCCACAGGACCCGTGTGCCACACCGGCTCGGACACCTGCTGGGGCGAGGACAACGACGCCAACCCACTGCTCTTCCTCTCCGAGCTGCAGGACTTCATCGAACGGCGCCACGCCGAGATGCCCGAGGGGTCATACACCACGAGCCTCTTCCGCGACGGCCTCAACCGCATGGCCCAGAAGGTGGGCGAGGAGGCCCTGGAGCTGGTCATCGAGGCCACCAACGGCACCGACGAGCGCCTCATCTACGAGGGTTCCGACATGCTCTACCACCTCATCGTGCTGCTCACCAGCAAGGGCCTGCGCATAGAGCAGATGGCCGACGAGCTGCGCCAGCGCCACGCCCCCGGGTGGAAGAAGCACTGACCCCCGCCCCACGCATTCAACCCTAACACCCCACCGCACACGTGATCATCGACTACAACAACGTCAGCATAGCCCTCGGCAACTACGTCGTGCTCCACGACGTCAACCTCCAGGTACGCGAGGGCGAGTTCGTGTATCTCACGGGCCTCGTCGGCAGCGGCAAGAGCTCGCTGCTCAAGACCATCTATGCCGAACTCGACATACTGTCGGGCGAGGCCACAGTGCTCGGACGCGACCTCATGCGCCTCAAGCGCAGCCAGGTGCCGGCGCTCAGGCGCGAGCTGGGCATCGTGTTCCAGGACTTCCGCCTCCTCACCGACCGCAACGTGAGCCTCAACCTGGACTTCGTGCTGAGAGCCACGGGATGGAGCAGCCGCGAGCGGCGCCGCGAGCGCATCGCACAGGTGCTGGGACAGGTGGAGATGGCCGACAAGGCCGGCGCCATGCCCTACGAGCTCTCCGGCGGCGAGCAGCAGCGCATAGGCCTGGCGCGCGCCCTGCTCAACTCGCCGCGCCTCATCCTGGCCGACGAGGTGACGGGGCAGCAGGACACCGGCGCCACGCTGCGCACCACACAGCTTCTCCACGAGCTTGCCGCACAGGGCACGGCAGTCATCATGGCCACCCACGACAGCTCACTGCCCCACCAGTTCCCCGGCACCACCTACCGCTGCGCACAGGGCACACTCACCGCCGTGCAACCCGCCAGGCTCACGCCCGACGATGGCATCCCCGAGGCGCAGACGCTGCCCGGCGACCTTAGCGAAGAATAACAAATAACCACAACACACATTATACAAAGCACATGAAAGTTCTCAAATTCGGAGGGACAAGCGTGGGCACACCCCAGCGCATGAAGGATGTGGCACGCCTCATCACCGCCGACGGGCAGACCAATGTCGTCGTGCTCTCGGCCATGAGCGGCACCACCAACACCCTCGTTGAAATCGCCGACTACCTCTACAAGAAGAACCCCGAGGGAGCCAACGACACCATCAACCGCCTCGAACGCAAGTACATGGCCCACGCCGAGGAACTCTACGCCACCGACGAGTGGCGGCAGCGCACCCTCGACTTCCTCAAGGAGACGTTCGACTTCCTGCGCACGTTCTCCAAGTCGCTCTTCACCTCGTTCGAGGAGAAGGTCATCCTCGCACAGGGCGAGCTGATCTCCACCAACATGGTCACCAACTACCTGCTCGAGCAGGGCGTCAACGCCGTGCTCGTGCCAGCGCTCGACATCATACGCACCGACAAGAATGCCGAGCCAGACCTTAACTATATACGCACGCACGCGCGAGCCATCTTCGACACATACCCCGACAAGCAGCTCTACATCACGCAGGGCTTCATCTGCCGCAACGCCTACGGCGAGATCGACAACCTCCTGCGCGGCGGCTCCGACTACACCGCCTGTCTGCTCGGCGCAGCCCTCGAGGCCGAGGAGATACAGATCTGGACCGACATCGACGGCATGCACAACAACGACCCGCGCATCGTCAGCGGCACCGAACCCGTGCGCCAGCTCAACTTCGACGAGGCTGCCGAGCTGGCATATTTCGGCGCCAAGATCCTGCACCCCACGTGCATACAGCCCGCCAAATACGCCGGCGTGCCCGTGCGCCTGCTCAACACCATGGAGCCTGAAGCCCCCGGCACCATCATCAACAACCACATGCACCGCGGCACCATCAAGGCCGTGGCCGCCAAGGACAACATCACGTGCATCGGCATACAAAGCTCGCGCATGCTCCTGGCCCATGGCTTCCTGCGCAAGGTGTTCGAGATCTTCGAGACATACCGCACCAGCATCGACATGATATGCACCTCGGAGGTCGGCGTGAGCGTCACCGTCGATAACCGCACCAACCTGCGCGCCATCACCGACGAGCTGCGCAAGTACGGCACCGTGACCGTCGATGACGACATGTGCATCGTGTGTGTCGTCGGCGACCTCGCCGGGCAGAACGTGGGCTTCGAGTCGCTCGCCACAGAAGCCTTGCGCCAAATCCCCGTGCGCATGATCAGCTACGGAGGCTCGGCCCACAACATCTCATTCCTCATCGCCGGGAGCGACAAGCAACGCACCCTGCAGGCACTGCAGGACACACTTTTCAAATACGACGGACATGTACGCAGGAACGCTTGACACGGTGCCCACACCGTTCTATCTCTACGACACCAAACTGCTCGCCGACACCCTCGATGAGCTGCGCCGCGAGGCATGCACCTCCGAACCGCTGCACATACACTATGCCGTCAAGGCCAACGCCAACCCCGTCATTCTGCGACAGATTGCCGCCGCAGGCTTTGGCGCCGACTGCGTCAGCGGCGGCGAGATACGCGCCGCCCTCGACGCGGGCTTCCCCGCCGCCGGCATCGTGTTTGCCGGCGTGGGCAAGGCCGACTGGGAGATACGCCTGGCCCTGGAGAGCAACATCGCCGCCTTCAACGTGGAGAGCCGCGAGGAGATGGCCGTCATCGAGGAGCTGGCAGCCGCCATGGGGCGCACGGCGCGCGTGTGCCTGCGCATCAACCCCAACGTCGGTGCCCACACCCACGCCAACATCACCACGGGCCTGGCCGAGAACAAGTTTGGCATCGACATGGCCGACATGCTGCCCACCATACAGCAGGCACAGGCGTCGCCCCACCTCTCGTTCGAGGGTCTCCACTTCCACATCGGCTCGCAGATAGAGGAGATGGACGACTTCTGCGCCCTGGCCCGCAAGGTCAACGAGCTACTGTCCACGCTCGCCGCCAGCGGCATCATGCCGCGGATTGTCAACGTGGGCGGCGGCCTCGGCATCAACTACTGCCACCCCCACGGCACACAGCTCGTGCCACGCTTCCGCGACTACTTCGACGTCTATCGCCACGAGCTGCGCCTCAAACCCGGACAGGAGTTCCACTGCGAACTCGGGCGCGCCATCGTGGCACAGATGGGAAGCCTCATTACCCGCGTGCTCTACGTCAAGCACGGGCGCCACAAGCGCTTTGCCATCGTCGATGCCGGCATGACGGAGCTGATACGCCCCGCCCTCTACGATGCCCACCACTGCATAGAGACGATGAGCATTGAGGGCAGGAGCATACACTTCGGCAACGAAGGAGCCACCGAGACCTACGACATCGTGGGACCCATCTGCGAGAGCAGCGACGTCTTTGCACGCGACCGCGCCATGCCGCCTCTCTGCCGGGGGCAGCTACTGGCCATACGCTCCGCCGGAGCCTACGGCGAGGCCATGGCATCGACCTACAACTGCCGCCCGCTGCCCAAGGCATACACGATGAAGGAACTCTTGAGCGCAGCACACGCAAACGCCTGAGCCACACGGTGAACAGCATCACAGCCATCGCACCCGTAATTATCGTGGCCATCGTCGTGTGGATAGCGGCCACGGCCGTTGCCACAGGATATGGACGTCTGGGGCGCGCCATGCGGCAGCAGGGGCGGTCCGCAGCGGCCGACGACGCGTCGCGACGGCCGTTGCCCTCGTTTGCCATCATCGTCACCGCCCAGAACCAGGCCGACGCCCTGCGCCGCAACCTGCCGCCGCTGCTCGGCCAGGACTACCCCGACTATGAGGTCATCGTGGCCGACATGGCATCCGACGACGACACAACACAGGTGCTGGAGGGCTTGGAATATGCCCACCCGCACCTGCGACACACACGCACGCCGGCATCGGCCCGCGACATCAGCCTCGAACGCCTCGCGCTGAACCTCGCACTGCGCTCGGCGCGCAGCGAGTGGGTGGTGGTCGTGGCGGCGGCCACACGCCCGGCCACGCCGCAGTGGCTTCGCGCCGTGGCACGCGAGGCCACAGAGTGGCGCTCGCTGCTCATTGGCACCGTGGCCTACGCACCCGGCGCGCCGCTGCGCCTGCGCCACGAGCGCCTGTGGGCCACCATCGCCACGGCCAACCACACACGCAGCGGACACGCACCGCTGCTCGCCACAGAGGCCAATGTGGCCATGCGCCGCGAGAGGGCCATAGCCCTCCACGGCCAACAGAGTCACCCCGGCCTGCGCCACGGCACCCTCGAGCTGCTGGCCAACAGCAACACACCGCCGCGAGCCACGGCCTACATGCTCGACAGCGCCACCATGCTCACCGAGGACGCCCCCACCAGCCATGCGGCTTGGAGGCATCAGGCCGTGGTGCAGATGGAGACACGTCGCCATGCGCGCCACATCGTCATCTTCGCCATGGCCAACGCCGCGCGACAGCTCATGCCGTGGATGCTCATGGTGGCAACAGGCATACCGCTCGCCGCCACCATCAGCGCCGCCACCGATGCCGCCACAGCCGCCAACCCTGCCGACGCCATCACAGCCGCCACGCTGGCACCCGCCATCACAGCCGCCATCCTGCTGCTCATGCTGCTGGCCTACGCCGTCGTGAAGCTCGCCGCCGTGGGGCGCACGGCGCGCCAGCTGGGCATGGGGTCGCTGGCATTCCCCTTCCTGTGGTATGAGCTTATGCGCCCCGTCTCCACCGTGCGTCTGTGGTGGCGGTGGATGCTCACACCCCACAATGACTTCCGCAAGAAATTCGTCTGACAACCATCATGCAATCCGTAGCCTTCATACAGTGGTGTCTCGACCACCTCAACTACTGGACCATCGCGCTGCTGATGGCCATAGAATCATCGTTCATACCATTCCCCTCAGAGGTCGTGGTGCCTCCGGCAGCCTACCGCGCCGCAGCGCCCGACTCGCCACTCAGCGTGGTGCTCATCATCGTGTTCGCCACCATCGGGGCCGACATAGGCGCCATGGTCAACTACTGGCTGGCGCGATGGCTGGGCAGGCCCATAGTGTATGCCTTTGCCAACTCGCGCATAGGCCACCTCTGCCTCATCGACGCGCAGAAGGTGGAGCGCGCCGAGGCTTACTTCGACGAGCACGGGGCCATGGGCACCTTCCTCGGACGCCTCGTGCCCGCCGTGAGGCAGCTCATATCCATACCCGCCGGGCTGGCGCGCATGAGCCTCGGGCGCTTCCTGCTCTTCACCACCCTCGGTGCCGGGGCCTGGAACACGGTGCTGGCGCTCATCGGCTTCTCGCTGGCCAACGTCGTGCCCGAGGAGCAGCTCATGGAGCGCGTCACGGCCTACAGCCACGAGCTGGGCTATGCCATGATTGCCGTGGCAGTGGCCGTCGTGGCATATCTCATCTACAAGGCGCGGCGCTGAAGCCACGCCACAACG
Source organism: Bacteroidaceae bacterium (assembly GCA_017445145.1). Taxonomy (GTDB): domain Bacteria; phylum Bacteroidota; class Bacteroidia; order Bacteroidales; family Bacteroidaceae; genus Physcousia. Next base: position 32,871 of record JAFSVI010000132.1, read on the forward strand.
CCATCGCACACAAGCCCCCGGACGCCAACAGGCGCGCCCGGGGGCTTGCTGTTTCTGCCCGCAACACCTCGCGCCACACCGCCAAGGGCGCCACACCCCGCGGCAAACACCGCCAACAGCCACGGCATGTTACCAAACACGCCGCGGCAAGCATCGAAACATGCCGCGGCATGTATAGAAACTCGCCGCGGCATGTTAGGACAAACGGCGCGGAAAGGAGGAGGTGACGGCGCGGAAAGAAGGAGGTGACGGCGCGGAAAGGAGGAGGTGACGGCGCGGTGCTTCAGGCCTGGCGCTGCGGCTGTGGCAAGCGTCGTGCGACGACCGATGCCCACAGCCCGAAGAACGTCAGGGCGCCGTTGAGCATCAGCATCTCGTAGCCAAAGCGATAGCCCCAGAGGCGGTCGGCGGCCACAGACAGCGCATAGCACAGCAGCGGCGAGGCCACGCAGACGTATGGCACGAGGCGGTCGGCCGGCTGGCGGCGCGTGAAGAGGCCAAAGGCAAAGAGGCCAAGCAGGGGGCCGTAGGTGTAGCCCACGAGGGTGTAGATGGCATCGATGAGCGATGTGCTCCCCACCTGCCGGAAGGCTATGATGCATGCCACAAAGGCCACGCACATGGCCGCATGCACGCGCTTGCGCAGGCGCTCGTCGTCGGGGCGGCGGCGCAGGTCGATGCAATAGGAGGTGGTGAGCGATGTCAGTGCCGAGTCGGCGCTCGAGAACGACGCCGCCACGATGCCGAGCACGA
>JAFSVI010000133.1 GCA_017445145.1 Bacteroidaceae bacterium
GCATCCACCCAATAGCTGTTTTGGGCGTCTTTCACCAACTGAACGAACTTGCCCCAGTCGTCTGCACTGCGGATGATAATGCTCGATGGCGAATAGTGGGCGAGAGCTTGGCTGTTGGTTACCGTTACCTTAGCCGATTCCGATTTACGAGCCCACGTTTCACAAGAAGCAAAGTTGGTATCAAGGTGATCAGGATCGAAGAGACAGTTCTCGATGGTGGCCGTGCTATTATCTTGGCAATAGCCTATGAATCCGCCATTATGGTGGCTCTCTTCACCTTCAAAACTGCCGTCGAACTTAGAGTTACGTATAGTGGCGGTTGACCTTTCGCCCAAACGGGATATGAAACCGCCGTTGGTGAACTTTGTGCTGTTGATAGTCACCGATGAGCGGCAGTTCTCAATATTGACTTGATAACCATCAAAAGCACAGCCTATCAGACCACCTGTATATTGCCCTGTGGCTTTGATGGTTCCATTCACATGCAGATTCTTAATGGTAGCATTACCTGTATAGCGGAAGAGACCAATGAAATCCTCTGTCCAACCCGACTTGTTGAAGGTTATGGTGTGGCCGTTGCCGTCGAAGGTGCCGCGATAGTAGGCACCGGTGGTTACGCCACAGTGCTCGCTGACCGTGATGTCCGACAGAAGGATGGCATTAACATCCTTCGTGTTCACTGCATTATTAACAGCCACGGCAAACCTGTGCCAGTCTTCAGCGCTGTTGATGACAAAGCGTCCCTGGGCATCGTATTCCGAATACTCGATGGCGGAAACGCAATTGACGAGCGTCAGCGCGGCATCGGACTCTGTACGAGCCCACGTCTGGCAACCTTCATAACTGGTACCGAGGTATGCTGGATAGAAGAGACTGTTGTAGATGGTCGCCGCGGCGCCATTCTCAATCAAGCCGATGAAACCGCCGTTGGAGTTGCTCCCGGCCCCTTCGAATCTTCCGTCGAACTTGCTGTTGCTGATGGTGACTTTGCCGCCCGGCCGGACAATGGCGATAAGTCCGCCATTGGTGGATGCGCCACTGGCGTAGTAGCGGAGGCTCATCGACGAGCGACAGCTCTCGACGGCAACGGTGCTGCCAGCCTTTACTTCAGCGATAAGTCCTCCTGCAAACGGCCTGTTGGTGTTGATGGTGCCCGCCGTGTTCAGTCTGCGGAAGGTGGCATTGCCTACGTATCGGAAGGGAGCCGGATAATCGGCACTGTTGCTGATGTTGATGTTCAGCGTGTGGCCATTACCGTCGAAGATGCCATTGTAGGGGCTGTCCGCCTCTCCCACACAGATGTAGGTGCTGATGTCGGCATAGAGGCGGGCGTTCACCGTCTTCCCCTTGGCATTTTCCACCATCTGGCAGAATGTGTTCCAGTCGGTGGTGTTGCGTATGGGGAAGAAGTATTTCTCCACTTGGTCAGGGTAGCTGATGGGCGACTCGCCCCGCTCCACATACATATCTATATCATAATGTACGCACGAGCGCGAGAGGTTCACCACCTTGTAGCACTGTGCGCGCTCGGTCTGGTCGAGCACATAGACGAGGCTATCGACCACCTCGCCGGCACTGTTCTTCGACATGACGCGCAGCACCATCTGGGCGCGGTCGTCCCACACGGCGCCGTATTCGTCGGCATAGCTCCATTTCACGCGCACGGTGTAGGCGCGCTGGTCTTCCCAGTCGGCCGTGTAGTTGGCCACTTGCAGCAGGTGCAGGTCGTCCATGACACACCCGACGGAAGCGGCGCAGTTGTTGTCCGCGCCCCAGCCCCATTCTTTGGTAATCGTGCGCCGCACACGGTAGGTGAGGTTGTCCAGCGTGCCGCCGTTCTTCAGCATGCCCGCTTCGATGGCTTCTACCAGGGTGCTGTCGATGAAGGTGTAGGAAGCCTGTTTTTTGCCTTTCGATATAAACTCCTGGTCGATGGTTTCGAAGTCTTCCTCCTTGCCGGTCAACGAGCGCTGCACCTCGAAGAAGTCGGTGGGCGTGAGGTCCTCATCGTCCAGGTAGGGCACGTTCCATGTCACTTGCACCTTCGCCTTCCTGCCGCCTAAGGGGAGGGCGGCAAGTCCGACGGGGGCGTGGACAACGGGTACATTCAGTGTGTTCGACCCCTGGTTCTCAATCAGGTAGCTACCCTTGTCGCCCGACTGCTTGTAGCTGCAGACGACGCGGAAGCTGCGGTGGGGCACGGTGGCATCGAGTTCGATGACTCCGCTGCTCATGTTCGTGATTTCCGTCTTATGGTAGCTACCGCTGGCATCGTAGTACTCATAGTAGGCATTGGTGATGCTGTCTGAGGCCATGAACCAGGGTATCTCCAGCCTGCCGGGGTTGGTGGGGCTCAACATGGGGGTGGAGATGAAGGGCTGCAGCTTTGCTGCGGCCTCCGGCATGGTGATGACTTTGGACTTGATGCCGGCCACTGTTTCCCTCACGCGCGGCGAGTTACCGTTGCGGGTGACGTCCCAGGTGAACGTGAGTTTCTTGCCCAAGAGGTTATAGGGTACGACCCACTCGGCACTGAAGTCAAAGGTCTTGTTGTCGCTGTTGCGCGCCAGAGCGAGCCAACGCTCGGCCTTGGTCAGCCGGGCTGTGTTTCTCGAATTACCCAAGGTGATGTCGAAGAAACCGTCGGCTGTGGTGCTGAACTTACATGACAGCGATGTGTTGGAGTTGTTGATATCCGTCTCAGACTCCCATGTGAAGATGGTGAATTCCGCACCACCCTCCACGGAGACCTTCAGGTTACCTTTTTCAATCCAAGTGTCGGTGTCGTCAGTGTCATAGACAGGAGCCTCGAAGTAGACGATGTTCGAACCGCCCAGGGAGACGTTGTAGTTGTCGGCCTCATCTACATACGTAGCAGCCGCCCGCTGGGGCAGCAGACATACGAGGAGCGTGGCCAGCAGCATCGTCTGCCACGGCCGCCCTCGAAAGATGTTAAAGCGTTGTTGCATGAAAAGGTATGATTAAGTTTTATGTTGTTCGTTCGTTGGCCAACCCTTTGCATTGGCGATGCAAAGGTAATCTTTTTCCACCGAACTCACAAACGATGAGCACCCCCACCCCCAAAAGATTTGTTGATTTTGATGCATTTTTTGCGAATACAGAGAGTGGGAGCATCAAAATTGTAAATTTTGAAAGTCCGATTGTAAATTTTGAGAGTCTGCCACCCCGCGCGACTTCACGCTACGGCATGTCGCTCTCCTGCTCGCGCATCCACGTTGTGACGCTCTGACCCATGCGCTGCTTGAAGGCGAGGCTGAAGGTGCTGTAGTTGCGGTAGCCGCTGATGCTGGCCAACTGCTGTGCCGTGACGGGCTTGTTGCTGCGCACGGCCTCGCGGTAGCGGTTGACAAAGTGGCGTATGCGCAGGTCGTTGATGTATGAGTTGTAAGTCGTGCCCGTGGCGGAGAAATACCGGCTCAGGTAGGTGCGGTTGGTGCCGAGGGCCTTGGCCAACTGGTGCAGGGTGAGGTCGTGCTGCAGGTATATCTGCGTGGCCATGCAGCGTTCTTCCAGAAGAAGCCCGATACCGGAATGGTCTGCGCCGGAGGGCGTGGCCGCCAGCCGCTCGCCTTGCGGCGGCGTGGCGGCGGGGTGCTGCTCGCCTTGTGGTGGTGTGGCGGCAGGTTTCGCCATGACCTGTGGCGGGATGGCGGGTACTTGCGCCGCCGCTGTATCCGGCGCTGTGCCGCCGGATTCAGTGGCTGTGGCTGATGTTGCCGCCGTTGCCTCCACGGCTTTTTCTGGCATGTCGGCGGTGGCCGGGAGCATGTCGGCGGCACCAGGTGGCGTCGCCTCCGGCGCTTCGCACTCCTGCCCCATCGGTGCCTCGTCCAGCTGCGGCAGCGTCTCCACGCGCCACAGCAGCAGGGCGAAGAGGACAATCTCGATGACATGCAGCACGAAGATCAGCGTCATGTTGCTGTCAACGAGTGCGTAGAAGATGAATAGCATCGTGAAAGCGAGCAGCAGCAATTGGCTCTGCCAAATCTCCTTGCGCTCAAGGTCGGCATAGTTGTCGCGCAGCCACTGCCCGTATTGCCGCAGGGCAAACACCATGTATATGGAAAAGAGGACAAAAAGAAGCAGGGCGTATGCTATGGCAACGTACAAGAGCGGGTCGCCAGGCCAAACCATGAGCGCACCGCCCAGTGCCACGAAAGGAACCTGTGCCACAAAGACGGGCCACACGGGGCGCCGACGGTCCTGCAGCATGGCAAGCATCGTGCCGGCGATGGTGGTCGATAGCGACACGAAGTCGAGCACCACAACCGCCACATACCCAGCTGAGAGACGCACGCTGGAAAGCATGTAGAACAGCAGCCACCACACATGCCCCAGCACCGACACGGCAAAGAACGCTGCCGCCCAGCGCCGCAGGCGCACCGGCGGCGTGACGTCGGCCGCGAAGGCGTTGCCACGGCGCAACAGCAGGTAGAGGGTGGCGAGGAGGGGGACCGCGCCCGTCACGCCATAGAGGACGAGAAACAATGTCGCCTCGGGAGGAATATGTTCGAAGAACATCGTCTCACTTATGCATTTTGGTTGCTTTTCGGGCGCAAAAGTACACAAAATTCACAATTAACACCCTTCTTGCACTAAGAATTTGCACTTTTTAATGATTATCCGCATGAACCCGTAACTACTCTGAAATTATTGACATGATTCTTTTTATGATTATCCGCAATCGTACCACCAAAGAGACCGCAACGTGGTCTTCGCTCAATAACCGAGGGTACGAGCGTAGCGAGCACCCCCGGACAACAAACGCTATAGAGGCAAGCACTCTGAAAGAGTGCCCGAACAGCGTAATGGGCGACCCCTTCAGGGTCGATGTTCCCCTTATTGTCCCTATCCGGGGGTACTGCGCACCCCCGGTTATTGAGAGGAGACGCTTTCAGCATCTTGGTGGTACGATTGCGGATAATCATATAAAATAATACTGCGCCATGAAGAAAATGATATTCACAATGCTGGCAGTGGCCTCGATGACCACGGCAGCCAGTGCGCAAGGCACTGAATACAACATACTGGCCGAACGTGACACCACCATCACCTTCGAGCTTTCAGCTCTCAAACTCGGCACCCGTGATGTTCACCACATCC
>JAFSVI010000134.1 GCA_017445145.1 Bacteroidaceae bacterium
CCACCCTGAAACGCCTCACCACCATCCTCAACACATGCCGCCGCGCCACGCGCGCAGCCTACCGCCAAGGCCCTTGGTGGCGCCGCCTCTGCACTTGGTGCGCCACCGCCGTCGTGGCCTTCGTGCTGCTGCTTCTGGCCGTCGATAACAACTTCCTGTACCTCTTCGGCAAGTCGCCGACCTACCAGCGCATCTCGCACCCCGTGAGCAACGAAGCCAGCGAAATCTACAGCGCCGACAGCGTGCTCATAGGCCGCTTCTTCAGCGAGAACCGCACACCCGTGGCCTACGGCGACATCAGCCCCATAGCCATACGCACACTCATAGCCACCGAGGACGAGCGCTTCTACAGCCACCACGGCATCGACTTCGCCGGCCTGCTCGCCGCCGCCAAGGACATCGCCATGGGCCACGCCCGCGGCGGCAGCACCATCACCCAGCAGCTGGCCAAGAACCTCTTCCGCGTGCGCACACAATACAGCACCGGCCTTCTGGGCAACATACCCGGCCTCAAGCTCGTCATCATGAAGATGAAAGAGTGGATTGCCGCCGTGAAGCTCGAACACGCCTTCAGCAAGGAGGACATCCTCACCATGTACTTCAACACCGTGGATTTCGGCTCCAACAGCTTCGGCATCAAGACCGCCGCACGCACATACTTCGCCACCACGCCCGACCGCCTCACCTACGAACAGGCCGCCACGCTCGTAGGGCTGCTCAAGGCCACCAGCGCCTACAACCCGCGCCTGAACCCCGCCAACGCCCTGCAGCGCCGCAACATCGTGCTCCAGAACCTCTACGACCACGGAGGCATCATCATCAACGGCCGTGAAGCCACGCAGGGGCAGCTCGACAGCATCATGGCGCTGCCCATCACCTGCAAGGCACATGTGGAGGAAAGCAGCTACGACGGCGCCGCGCCCCACTTCCGCACCCAGCTGCAGGAATACATCAACGACCTGTGCGACATGGGCTACATACGTGGCATGGGCAACGACCGCCTCGACCTCTATGCCGACGGCCTGAAGATATACACCACCATCGACATGCGTCTGCAGCGCTATGCCGAACGGGCCGTCATGCAGCAGATGCGACTCCTGCAAGAGCGCTTCGACGACCACTGGCAGGGACAGGACCCCTGGCAGGACGAGCACCACCGCGAAATCACCGGCTTCATCGACGACATCGCACAGCGCACGGCGCGCTACAAGGACCTCGCACGCCGCTTCCCCGACGCCCCCGACAGCATCGCCCACTACATGAACCTCCCGCGACCCACACAGCTCTTCACCTACGACGGCCCCGTGACGCTCAACGTCTCCACCCTCGACAGCATACGCTACATGGTGCGTTTCCTCCACACGGGATTCGTGGCCATGGAGCCGCAGACGCGCCGCGTCAGGGCATGGGTGGGCGACATAGACTTCAACTTCTGGAAGTACGACAAGGTGACGGCCCTGCGCCAGCCGGGGTCCACGTTCAAGCTCTTCGTATATACCGAAGCCCTGGCCCACGGCATGACGCCATGCACGCAGCGCATAGACCAATGGAACGCCTACGCCGACACCACCAAGGCGGGCGAGGAGAAGCAGTGGGTGCCGCGCAACTCCACGGGACGCTTCACAGGAGCCTCCATGCCGCTGAAGACCGCCTTCGCGCAAAGCGTGAACAGCATAGCCGTGAAGCTCGGCACAGAGGTGGGCATACACAACGTGGCGCAGACGGCCCACCGCATGGGCATCACCACGCCGCTGGAGGAGACACCTGCCATGAGCCTCGGGGCGAGCGATGTCACCCTCATCGACCTGGTCAACAGCTACTGCACCGTCATGGACGACGGACGCTACAACATGCCCCTCATGGTGGAACGCATCGTGGACCGCGAGGGACACACCATATACAACGCCACCACAGACCCCACGCAAGCCATCACCTACCGCACAGCATACCTCATGCAGATGATGCTGCGCGCGAGCATGCACATCCCCGGCGGCACCGCCGGCGCGCTGTGGGAATACATCAACCCCGTGGCCGGCTCCACCGAGTTCGGCGGCAAGACAGGCACGTCCAACAACTACTCCGACGCGTGGTTCGTGGGCGTGTCGCCACGCCTCGTGGCCGGAGCATGGGTGGGAGGCGAATACCGCAGCATACACTTCCGCACCAGCGCCCTCGGGCAGGGCAGCCGCACGGCGTTGCCCATCGTGGGGCGCTTCTTCGGCGCCGCCATCGCCGACCCGCGCTTCCAGCACTACCGCCAGCGCTTCCAGCCACCCACCGAGAAGATAGACCCCGCCACATGGGAGTGTGCAGCCACCTACGAGGTGCCGGCAGAAGCCATCAGCGGCATCGAGATACAACCCATCGAGGGCATCACGCTCGGCGAGGCACCCACCGCGCCGCCCACACAGCTCGACGCCCCCGACATACCCGAACCCACCAACGTGCCGCCACCCATCGACATCGAGCTGACGCCGACAGAATAACACCCCGAGAGCCACGCCACACACCACATGGAGAACATCGACACCTCGGCACCCGAGTTCCAGGCCGCGCTGAACATGATACGCTTCACCCACCAGTCGCTATTCCTCACCGGGAAGGCAGGCACGGGGAAAAGCACCTTCCTGCGCTACGTGAAGGAGAACACCAGGAAGAAATGTGTCGTGCTCGCACCAACGGGCATTGCGGCCATCAACGCCGGAGGCTCCACCATCCACAGCTTCTTCAAGCTGCCTTTCCACCCCCTCGTGCCCGACGACGCACGCTACCAGGGCCGGCGCCTTCGCGACTTCCTGCACTACAGCAAGGAGCACATACGCCTGCTGCAGAGCCTGGAACTCATCATCATCGACGAGATATCCATGGTCCGCGCCGACATCATCGACTTCATTGACCGCATACTGCGCACATTCGGCGGCAACAGCCGCCAGCCCTTCGCCGGCAAGCAGATGCTCTTCATCGGCGACGTGTTCCAGCTCGAACCCGTTGTCAAGGGAGAGGAGCGCGACATCCTCGCGCGATTCTACCCCTCGCCCTTCTTCTTCGCTGCCAACGTGTTCCGCGTCATGGAACCCGTGTGCATAGAGCTGACACACGTTTTCAGGCAGAAAGACCCCACATTCATCGCCGTGCTCGACCGCATACGCGCCAACAACCCCACCAACGCCGACCTCGCCGCCATCAACGCACAAGTCCTGCCCCCAAGCACCACCCCCTCACCTCCCCCCTCACCCACCCCCTCACCCCCCCTCTCAATCACCCCCTCAATCTCTTCCCCAACCTCCCCCCCAATCACCCCCTCAAGTGTCCCACAGTTGAGTACGTCGCCGTATCACGGTGACCCCAACCCCAACCCCAACCCCAACCC
>JAFSVI010000135.1 GCA_017445145.1 Bacteroidaceae bacterium
ATCTTCTGGATGGCCTTCACACGGTCGTCGAAACGCTCACCGTTGACGGCCACTATCTCGCCCTTCTCGAACTCTATCTTCAGCAGCTGCTCCGGCTCCTTGGCCGTCACGTGCTTCAGGTAGGCCTCCTCGGGCAGGCCCTGCGTCGGGTCGAGCAGCTCGCCACCGCAGATGCTGGTGCCCCAGATGCCTACGTTGTACGAGTACTTCAGCTTGGCGAAGTCGGCCGCAAAGCCATGCTGGTTGAGGTAATCGACCTCCTCCTTGCGTGTGAGCTTCTTGTCGCGCGTGAGGGTGATGATTTCCACGCCGGGAGCCATGACGAGGAACGTCATGTCGAAGCGGATCTGGTCGTTGCCGGCGCCGGTAGAGCCGTGGGCTATGGCGTCGGCGCCTATCTCGCGGGCATAGCGGGCGATGGCTATGGCCTGGAAGATGCGCTCGCTCGACACGGAGATGGGGTAGCAGTTGTTGCGCAGCACGTTGCCGAAGATCATGTACTTGAGCGACTTCTCATAGTACTCGTGCGTGACGTCGAGCGTCACGTACTTCGTGGCGCCGAGGCGGTAGGCATTCTCCTCGTTGGTGCGCAGCTGCTCGGCGCTGAAGCCCCCGGTGTTGGCGCATGCGGCATGGACTTCGTAGCCGTCCTGTGCCAGTTTCATCACTGTGTAGCTGGTGTCGAGGCCGCCCGAGAAGGCGACGACGACTTTCTTCTTCTGTTCCATTGATTTGCGTTATGTCGTTGTTGTCGTTGTTTCGTGTCGTCATTATGACGTTATGACGTTATCCCGTCCTCCCGTCCTCCCGTCAATGACTTCCCCCTCAGTCCCTGAATTCCTGACTGTTGGGGGCTACGCCGTCTATGCGGCGTATGCGGTCTATCACGTCCTGCGGTATGCGCACCGGCAGGTGCTCCTCGGGGTCGAAGAGCATGGCCGTGCAGATGCAGAACTTGCGGTTGCGCTCGCGCAGCACGCCCACGTTGACGCAGCCCTCGCAGCCCCGCCAGAAGGCCTCGTCGTCGGTTAGGTCGTCGAAGGTCACGGGCTGGTAGCCCAGCTGGGTGTTCATCTTCATGACGGCCTTGCCGCTGGTGAGCGAGAAGATCTTGGCGTGAGGCCAGCGCGTGCGTGCCAGCGAGAACGTCATGTCCTTGATGCGCTTGGCGATGCCCAAGCCGCGGTAGTCGGGGTGCACGATGAGGCCGGAGGTCGTCACGTACTGCTTGTTGCCCCACGTCTCTATGTAGCTGAAGCCCGCAAAGCGTGGCTCCGCGCCGTCGGGCTGCGGCGCCAGGGCGATGACGGCCTTGGCCTCGCGCATCTTCGTGGCCACGTACTCGTGGGTGCGCTTGGCGATGCCCGTGCCACGCACCTTGGCGGCCTCCTCGATGGTCGTTAGTATGGTATCTACGTATCGCTCGTGGCTCTCGTCGGCCACGAGGATCTGGATGTCTGCATGTCCTGTCTGTTCCATTATATATAATAAGGTGTAGGTTTAGTCGGCGTGGACGGTGAGCTGCACGCGCGGCACGAGTTCGGAGATGTGGTCCAGCAGCAGACGGCGGTCGGCGCCCTCCGTCAGGGCTATGAAGATGGTGTCGTCGCCAGCTATGGTGCCCACCACCTCGGGCAACTCGGCGTGGTCGATGTCGTAGGCCACATGGGCGGCGTGGCCGGGCGGTGTCTTCACCACACAGAGGTTACCGGTGAACTTCACGCTCACCACGCCCATGCGGTTGATGTTGTGGACCGTCATGTGCGTGTCGCTCACGCGCTGGTAGCGGCGCTGCCCGGGCATGAGATATACGTAGCGCTGCTCGTCGTTCAGGCCCTTGGTGATGCCGAGCTTGCGCAGGTCGCGGCTCAGTGTGGCCTGGGTGAGGGGGAACCCCGCCTTGGCAAGCTCGCGCAACAACTCGTCCTGCGTGGCGAGCTCCTGGCTCGTCACAATCATCTTGATGACCTCCAAGCGGGTGGATTTATCGTGTTTCATGTATTTTTATGCGTGATTCGGCCGCAAAGGTACGCATAATTCGCGAAACGCATGCATAAATCCACAATCTTTTTTCATCACCGCCGCAAAATTCACCAGCTGTAGCAACCGCTGCGGGGCGGAGAGGCCGCAGGGATAGTGCTGCCGGGCCGCAGGCATAAAAGATAATCACATAAGCGGAAGCAGGATTGCCTATTGTGGCAATCCTGCTCGCTCTCGTTATGTGGTGTCACCAGGAATCGAACCGGGGACACAAGGATTTTCAGTCCTTTGCTCTACCAACTGAGCTATGACACCATCTTTGCTACGTCGGTGGCCGTCATTGTCGTCTATGTACTTTCTACGGCGCTGTTTCCGATTTGCGGGTGCAAAGGTAGGGCTTTTGCGCGAACCGTGCAAGCTTTTTGCAGAAAAAATGCACGAAACGCGAAAAAAACACGATTTTGTGAGGCCATTTCAAGGAAAAGCACTACCTTTGCGGCGCATTTCGGAAAGTAGCGCAGTTGGTAGCGCACTACGTTCGGGACGTAGGGGTCGGGCGTTCGAGTCGCCTCTTTCCGACACGGAACGCGACAGGTTGCTGAAACAGAGCAGGTTGTCGCGTTTCTGTGGAAAAGCATGAGACAGAAAAGAGACAGGATTGTTGGACGGCATTGGTTGCCTGGTAGGCAAACAATGCAAAAAAATGCGTGATTCAGAGAAATTGGCCGTCGGGCGCGAAAGGATAAGTTACGATGGCATTGAGAAATTCCGTCTGCCGCAGTTCGTGCGGACGGCAAAGTCGGCTTATGTATATTACTATGTGCTTGACCCGGACTCGGTGGTTGCTGGGTGTCCTCGCCTTGTGCGGATGAAGAAGAGGTTCGGGCGCTACAAGAACCGTAAGGAGCAGCGTGATGCTGCGCTGCGTTTCTGCCAGGATGTTGGCGCGAAGCTTCGTCGTGGCTGGAACCCTCTGATGGAGACCGGAGGGTCGAAGGGGCTGATGCCTTGGAGTGATGCGATGCGTCGGTATCTTGCTTATATATTGAAGAAGCAGGAGGATGGCTCTATGCGTTCGGACTCTGTGGAGAACTACAAGAGCCGTGTCCACCGTCTGGATGAGTTCATCAAGACGCAGACGGTGCCGCTGACGTACTGCTACCAGTTTGACCGTGTGTTCGTGGAGGAGTACCTGGATTACTGCTATCTGGAGCGTGGTTGCAGCCCAGTGACTCGCAACAACTACCTGAGCTGGCTGCAGTCGCTTTCGGGCTGGCTGTTGGGTCATGGGTATATTGGCAAGGACCCGACTGTCGGTGTGGAGAAGCTGCGCCAGGGTGAGAAGGTGCGTAAGCCACTTAGCAGTGATGCCATGGCACGTCTGCGTGAGTATCTGGAAGCAACTGACCGTCATTTCCTGCTGGCGTGCATGGTGCATTACTACACTCTTGTGCGGCCTAAGGAGATGTCTTATATCAGGATCGGTGACATCAGCGTGAAGGATCAGACGTTGTTCATCAGCGGTGAGGTGTCGAAGAACCACAAGGACGGCAAGGTGACGCTGCCGGCTGTGGTGTTGTTGATGATGGTTGACTTGGGTGTGTTTGACTCGCCTTCGGAGTTCTACCTGTTCGGAAGCGGTTTCCGTCCGAGTGCTGTGCGTGGGTCGGCAAAGATGTTCCGCGACCGATGGTTGAAGGTGAGGAAAGCCTTGGGATTCCCTGCGAGCTATAAATTCTACTCGCTGAAGGACACGGGTATCACGGACGAGGTGGAGCGTGTGGGTCTGGTTGTTGCTAAGGATCAGGCGCGGCATAGCAGCGTGGCTACGACGAACAGGTATGTGAGGAGGGATCAGATGAGGGCGCAGCCAGAGCTGAAGAACTTCGAGGGTCAGCTTTGAGCGTGGATGGTCGCGCGCGCGTTATATATAAGGAAAGAATGTGCCTTCGACGATTGGGTGCTGGCGTCCGTCGGCGTATGTATATTTGAGCTGCTGGCAGATGAAGAGGCGGTTGTTGATGAGGAAC
>JAFSVI010000016.1 GCA_017445145.1 Bacteroidaceae bacterium
ACCTCGTCGTGCGCTCGCAACAGCTCCTACCCACCCACCAATTAAATAAGGAACGCGCGCGCGAGGGCCGCGACATGGCATCGAGCATCTGGCCATGGGGCGGAGGCTACCGCCCGCAGATGCAGCCCCTCACCGAACGCTTCCCCGACATACGCCACGGCGCCGTCATCACCGCCGTTGACCTCATACGCGGCATTGGCCGCTATGCCGGGCTGCGCATCATCAACGTGCCGGGCGCCACAGGACTCTACGACACCAACTTCGAGGGCAAGGCACAGGCCGCCATCAGCGCACTGCTCGGCACCGACCCCGAGGCACCAGCCGGCGGCGACGACTTCGTGTATCTCCACGTCGAGGCCAGCGACGAGGCTGGCCACGACGGCTCCGTGCCTCTCAAGCTGCAAACCATCGAGGACCTCGACCACCGTCTCGTCAGCCCCATCATCGATGCACTCGCCGGCAGCGACGTTGCCATAGCCCTCCTACCCGACCACCCCACACCGTGTGAGCACCGCACACACACCGCAGAACCCATACCATTCTGCATCTACCACCCCGGCATGGACCCCGACGCTGTGACCACCTTCGACGAGGACGCTTGCCAGCATGGGGCCTACGGTCTGCTCGAGGGCGACGATTTCATCAAACTATTCATGGACACAAAGTAATCAACACGCATGTTATACTTTAGCACCAACCACACTGCGGCACGCGCTACGCTGCGCGATGCCGTCGTCCGCGGACTCGCCGAGGACCGCGGACTGTATATGCCCGAGGTAATCAAGCATCTGCCCGACGCTTTCTGGGACGAGATGTGCAACCTCTCGTTCCAGGAAGTGGCCTACCGCGTGGCCGACGCCTTCTTTGGCGACGATGTGGAGGCAGATGCCCTGCGCAACATCGTCTTTGACACGCTCGCCTTCGACTGCCCCACCGTGCAGGTCGAACCAAACATCTTTGCACTGGAGCTGTTCCACGGCCCCACACTTGCCTTTAAGGATGTGGGCGCACGCTTCATGGCACGCCTCTTGCAGTATTTCATCAAGGCGGACAAGCTAACGAGTGGACAGGCGGACGCGTCGGCAACAGTCAACGTGCTCGTTGCCACAAGCGGCGACACGGGGTCGGCCGTGGCCAACGGGTGCCTCGGCATGAAGGGCATCCACGTCTATGTGCTTTACCCCAAGGGCAAGGTGTCGCCTATACAGGAATGCCAGTTCACCACCCTGGGCCAGAACATCACCGCCATCGAGGTCGATGGCGTCTTCGACGACTGCCAGGCCCTCGTGAAGTCTGCCTTCATGGACAAGGAACTCAATGCCCACATGCGCCTGACATCGGCCAACAGCATCAACGTGGCGCGCTTCCTGCCACAAGCTTTCTACTACTTCTGGGCATACGCCCAACTGCGCCGGCAGGGCGTCGTCAGCAGCAACACCGCCGAGAGCAACCTCGTCGTGTGTGTGCCGTCGGGCAACTTCGGCAACATCTGCTCGGCGCTCTTCGGCCACGCCATGGGGCTGCCCGTGAAGCACTTCATCGCGGCCAACAACGCCAACAGCGTCTTTTACGAATACCTGCGCGACGGACAATACCGCCCACGCCCGTCCGTGCAGACCATTGCCAACGCCATGGACGTCGGCGCACCATCCAACTTCGCACGCATCACAGACCTCTACGCACGCAGCGTGGCAGCCGCCACGTCCAGCGCCGACGATGTCATAGCAGCCATCCCGCAAACCAACCCCGAGGCCGTGCATGCGGCCATCACCGCCCTCATCACCGGAGCCACATACACCGACAGCCAGATTGCCGACACCATGCGCGACTGCCACGCACGCACCGGCTACGTGCTCGACCCGCATGGCGCTTGCGGCTACCGCGCCCTCAAGGAGCAGCTGCGCCCTGGCGAGGTGGGCGTGTTCCTCGAGACGGCACACCCGGCCAAGTTCAAGGACACCGTCGATGCCATACTCGGCATAGACCTGCCCATACCCGAGAAGCTGCAAGCTTTCATGCGCGGCGAGAAGAAGTCCGTGCACATGAGCCGCGACTTTGCCGACTTCAAAGCACATCTGCTCAACCTATAGACCACGGGGGAGCACGATGCTCCCCCGCCGCCGCTACCCCACCCCGACAACGTTCCCCCACCGCCGCCCACCCACCGCCGTTTCATTAAACACCTACCTTACTAACCACCTAACCTTCTTCCAACTATGACAAGACCATTCCTTCGCTGCATCGTGGCTCTGTGTGCCGCCATGCTGCTGCCGCTGCCAACCAACGCGCAGACGGCCGACTACCGCGTAATCCCACTGCCCACAAGCATTGTGGCCGACACCACACGCACCTTCGCCCTCAACGACGGGATGGGCATCGCCTACGACAGCTCCAACCCCGACATCTCACGCAACGCACAGTTCCTCAAGCAGTGGGTGGCCGAGGTGGCGGGCGTGCAGCTGCAGCTCACTCCCGACAACAAGAAAGCCGCCATACAGCTCGCCATACGCAAGGCTCCGGCCAAGACCACAAAGAAGGCCAAGGCCCTGGCCGACATGACGCCACAGGAACTTGCGGCCTACGACATCACCGTCGATGCACGGGGCATACGCATCACCGCCAACACCGACGAGGGTCTGTTCCACGCCGCACAGACACTGCGCAAAAGCCTCCTCGCCGCCAAAGCACCCGTGCGCATGCCCTTTGCCACCATCCACGACCAACCGCGCTTCGAGTACCGGGGCGTTCACCTCGACGTGGCACGCCACTATTTCTCCGTGCCTGTCGTCAAGCAGTATATCGACCTCATGGCGATGCATGGGTGCAACCAGCTCCATTGGCACATCACCGAGGACCAGGGCTGGCGCTTCGAGGTCAAGGCCCTGCCGGAGCTGGCACGCAAGGGCAGCATCCGCGAGCAGACGGTCATTGGCCGCAACACCGGCGTCTATGACGGCCAACGCTATGGCGGCTACTACACCCAGGAGGAGTGCCGCGAGCTCGTCAACTATGCCGCACAGCGCTACGTCAACATCATCCCCGAGATTGACCTGCCAGGTCACATGATGGGCGCACTGCACGTCTTCCCCAACCTCGGATGCACGGGTGGCCCATACCCCGTGTGGCCACACTGGGGCGTGAGCCGCGAGGTGCTCTGCGCCGGCAACCCCGAGACGCTCACCTTCCTCAAGACCGTCCTGGGCGAACTCTGCGACGTGTTCCCCTCGAAATACATACACATCGGCGGCGACGAATGCCCCAAGCAGCGCTGGAAGCAATGCCCGAAGTGCCAAGCCAAGGCACAGGAGCTGGGCCTCACCGACGACGGCCAGCACAGCGTTGAGAACCAGCTGCAGACGTGGATCAACCATGAGATGGAAGCTTTCCTGCGGGAGCGCGGCCGCGACATGATAGGCTGGGACGAGGTGCTCGAAGGCGGCCTCACCGAGAGCGGCATCGTCATGTCGTGGCGCGGCGTGAAGGGCGGCATCGCCGCTGCCCGCGAGAAGCACCGCGTTATTATGTCGCCCAACTCCCACTGCTACATCGACTACTATCAGCTCAAGGAGCAATGGAACCAGCCCGAAGGCATAGGCGGCTACCTCCCCACCAGCAAGGTCTATGGCTACGAGCCGCTGTCCGACGAGCTCACCGACGAGGAGAAGAGCTATATCCTCGGCCCACAGGTGAACCTGTGGACGGAGTACGTGGCCTTCCCACAGCATCTCTTCTACATGCTCTTGCCGCGCCTCGACGCCATCAGCGAGGTGCAGTGGAGCCAGCCCGGGCAGAAAGACTTCGACGATTTCTGCCGTCGGCTGCCGCGCATGAAGCGCCTCTACGACTCGCTCGGCATCAACTACTGCCACGCCATCGAATAGCCACAGCACCCACACACGCAGCATGCAGCTCACGAATCTCGCCATAGGCTACCGCTCGCGCCACGCAACCCATGTCGTGGCACAGGACATCAGCGCCACGCTGGCTCCAGGCAGGCTCACATGCCTGATCGGAGCCAACGGCGCGGGCAAGAGCACACTGCTGCGCACGCTGGCAGCCTTTCAGCCACCTCTCGGCGGCAACATCGTGCTCGACGGCCGTCAGCTCAATGCCTATACCCCCTCCGAGATTGCCACGCGCATCGGCGTGGTGCTCACCGAACGCCTCGACATACGCGAGATGCGCGTGCGAGAACTCGTGGCGATGGGGCGCAGCCCATACACAGGCTTCTGGGGACGACTGTCGGCTGCCGACGAGCGCGCCGTGGACGATGCCATAGCCCTCGTGGGCATCGAGGCGCTGGAGCGACGCATGGTGCGCACGCTGAGCGACGGCGAGCGCCAGAAAGCCCTCATCGCCAAGGCGCTGGCCCAGCAGACCCCCATCATCCTTCTCGACGAACCCACGGCGTTTCTCGATTTCCCATCGAAGGCCGGCACCATGCTCCTGCTCTCGCGCCTGGCCCACGAGATGCACAAGACCATCTTCCTCTCCACCCACGACCTCGACATGGCACTTCAGACGGCCGACGAGCTGTGGCTCATGGGAAAAGCAGCCCCCCCGGCCCGTCGCGACGGCGACGGACCAGGGGGGCAGCAATTGCTTATCGGCACTCCGCGTCAGCTGTCAGCGAGCGGTGAGCTGGCGCGTTTCTTTGCTGGCCCGGGCATAGAGTTTGATGCCCGATACCTTTGTTTCCGCGTCAGTCCAGGTGGAACACCTCCTGCAGCGGAACGGTGACGGGGCTGTTGTCGGGGTTGGTTTCCATGATGTCCTTCATGTAAGCCCACCACTTTTGTGTCGTCTCGTCGGCACCCATGTCCTGCGAGCTCTGCTCGCCATCTATTTCCTGATAGCCGAAGAGGATATTCGTCTCGCGGTCCCAATAGATGCTGTAGTTGCCCACACCTGCATCCTTGATTTGTTGTTTCAGTTCGGGCCAAAGAGCCGCGTGCCGCCGCTCATACTCATGCTCAAATCCGGGTTTGAGATACATCTTAAAGGCAAAACGTTTCATACGCAAGTATTTTTAGTTAATGATGAATGGTGTTTTTGCGATGCAAAAGTAGCAAAAAATGTCAAGACGAGCACACTTTGCGGCAAAAAAAAAGGCATAATGTCGCTCAAAGCCCATGAATGTAACCTTTTTGTAGAGAATGCGGTCCATTTCATAAATTTGACCCGCAAAACAAACCACGTTGATTTTGAATGTTCTATCTTTGCAGCGCAAGGTGAGGATTAACACCCGTTTGTCACCACTTGGCTGAGATTAGTATTAATGTTAAAAACGATTACTTAATGGACGGAAAGATAGATTTACTCGACTTCATGCAGAAGAGCTACAGGCTCGACTACTCAATGACGGAGTTTGCCAAAGCCTCCGGCCGGAGCCTATCGACCTTCAAGCGTGATTTCCGGAAGATAAGCGAGCTCTCACCCGAGCGCTGGCTTACCGATTACCGGCTGCGGTCGGCAGTCGAGCTGCTCCGTCGCGGTCGGCGTGTGTCTGATGCGTGCTTCGACGTCGGCTTCAAAAATGTATCACATTTCTCGGCTATATTCAAGCGCAAATTTGGAGTCACTCCAGGCGAGGTCAGAAAGGGCATAGCCATCCTACAGGACTAAGGAGAGCCGCGGGCACGATGCTCGCGGCTTTTTCATTGCTTGAGGCGTATCTCTGCCGAACCGTAGCAACGGTGTGCGGCGGCATCATACACCACAGCAAACTGGCCGGGAGCCACCCCCTGCAGCGGGCGTGAGGTGCGTATGTCGAGGGTGCCATCGGCGTTGAGCGTGGCTTGTGCTGCCGTGAACTCCGGTGTGTGGCGTATCTTCACGCTCACGGTGAGCGTGGTGGCGCCGGCATCGAATGGCGACGCGGTGAGCCAGTGGAAAGGCTCCGTGGCAAAGGCGTCGCTATACTGCTCCGCAGCATCAAATCCATTGGCCACCCACAGGATGTCGCGCTCCAGGTCCTTGCGCACCACATACCAGGGTCCGCCGCCGAAGCCCAGCCCCTTGCGCTGGCCAATGGTGTGGAACCACACCCCCTTGTGCATGCCCAGCACGCGTCCTGTGGCTTGGTCTATGACCTGTCCCGGGCGCTCGCCCAGGTAGCGGCGTATGTAGTCGTTGTAGTCTATCTTGCCCAGGAAGCAGATGCCCTGGCTGTCCTTGCGGTGGGCGGCCGTGAGATGTTCGCGCTCGGCGATGGCCCTCACCTCGCTCTTTGGCAGATGCCCGATGGGGAAGCACGCCTTCTGCAGCTGCCAAGGCATGAGCTGTGCGAGGAAGTCGGTCTGATCCTTCACCGGGTCGGGGCTTGTGCAGAGCCATGTCCGCCCTTGTTCATCGACCTCGGTGGTGGCATAGTGGCCAGTGGCTATGACGTCGTAGTCGCGGCCCACGCGCTCGTCGAACACGCCGAACTTGATGAGGCGGTTGCACATGACGTCGGGGTTCGGGGTGAAGCCGGCGCGCACGCGCTCCATGGTGTAGCCCACCACGCGCTGCCAGTAGTCGGCGTGCAGGTCCACGACCTGCAGCGGCAGTGCATATCTGGCTGCCACGGCGCGCGCCATCTCCAGGTCCTCCTCAATGGTGCATGTGAGTTCCTCGTCCTCGTCGGGGGCTATCTTGATGTACCATAGGTCGGGCTTGAAGCCCGCCTTCACCAACAGCGCCACGGCCACGGAGCTATCCACACCGCCGCTGAGCAGTGCCGCTATGCGCCGTCCTTGCAGGCGTTGGATGTCTGTCTCTGTCATAAGAAAACTGTCTTTGGGTATTTCCTCGCGTTGGCTTTCGCGCTGCAAAAGTAGTGTTTTCAACCTACATGGCAATGTTTTGCGGCGATTTTTCGGCGTTTATGCCATCCGTGTCGGCAAAAATCCCTACTTTTGCACATCCATTCCAACCAAATCACCCACATTTATGCCCAATCCATCCCCCCGCCATGAGCGCCCGCGCGACGCCGACATCCGCGCGGCCATAGAGGTGCTGCGCCAGGGTGGCACCATCCTCTACCCCACCGACACCATCTGGGGCATCGGCTGCGATGCCACCAACGCCGAGGCCGTGGAGAAAGTGTTTGCCATCAAGCAGCGCAGCGACTCCAAAGCCCTCATCTGTCTGGTCGATTCGCCGGGACGTCTGCAGCGCTATGTGCGCCACGTGCCCGACGTGGCCTGGGACATCATCGACCTTGCCACACGCCCCACGACGGTGGTGCTCAACGGCGCTGTGAACCTGGCTCCGAACCTCCTTGCCGACGACGGCAGCGTGGGCCTGCGCGTGACGCAGGAAGTGTTCTCGCAGCAGCTGTGCTACCGTTTCCAGAAGGCCATCGTCAGCACCTCGGCCAACATCAGCGGACAGCCCTCGCCACGCACCTTTGCCGACATCGACCCCGCCATCATCAGTGCCGTGGACTACGTGTGCACGTCGCGCCAACGCGACACCCACCAGGCGCAGCCCAGCGCCGTCATCAAGCTCACACCCACGGGCGAGGTGACCATCATCAGGCCGTGAGCCACCGGCTGCCACACACAGCGTCCGCCCATAGCCGTGTTATCCGCCCCCACCATGTCCCAGCTCGCACCCTTCTCCCGCCCATTGTATGTGATGCCCAAGCCCGCAGGCAGCGCATGCAACCTGGTGTGTGACTACTGCTACTATTTAGAGAAGCGCCACCTCACGGGCGGCCGTCCGCAGATGATGAGCGATGCCACGCTTGAGAGCTTCGTGCGACAGTACATCGAGGCGCAGACACAGGACGAGGTGCTCTTCACCTGGCACGGCGGCGAGCCGCTGTTGCGGCCGTTAGCATTCTACGAGCGGGCCATGGAGCTGCAACGCCGCTACGGCCGCGGGCGGCACATCGCCAACTGCCTACAGACCAACGGCACGCTGCTCACCCCCGAGTGGTGCCGCTTCCTGTCGCATAACGGCTGGCTTGTCGGTGTGTCCATCGACGGACCTCCAGCGCTGCACGATGCCTACCGCCATGTTGGTGGTGGCGCCACGGCGGGACATGACGCCTCCGGCACCCGCCCACCGGGCAGCCATGGTTCGGCAGCCAAGGTGGTGGCTGGCATACGTCTGCTGCAACGCCACGGTGTGGAGTGGAACGTCATGGGCGTGGTCAACGCCCTCAATGCCGACCACCCGCTGGAGGTATATGCTTTCTACAAGGAGCTGGGAGCGAGCTTCATACAGTTCACGCCCATCGTGGAGCGCCTCCACGACCATGCCGACGGCCGCCACCTGGCGGAACCCATCTGCAGCATGCCCGCGACGACGTCTGGCAACGGTGCTGCATCCCCGCTGGCACCCTTCTCGGTGACGCCGTCGCAGTATGCCCGTTTCCTCGTGGCGGTGTTCGACGAATGGGTGCTCCACGACGTTGGCAACGTGTATGTGCAACTCTTCGACAGCACTCTGGCGGCGTGGGTAGGCGAGCCACCGGGGATATGCACCATGGCCCCCACATGCGGCCACGCCCTGGCCGTGGAGGCC
>JAFSVI010000136.1 GCA_017445145.1 Bacteroidaceae bacterium
ATCGATGGAATGGAAGACAGCCAAATTGTAAATAGTAAATCGTCAAATAGTAAATGCTTTGACCTCAGCGGCCGCCGCGTGGCCAAGCCGCATGGCAAGAGCGTTTATATCGTAGGCGGCAAGAAGGTGGCCGTCCGGTGAGCGGCAATGCAGTAAATGATAAATGGTAAATCCGTAAATAGTAAATGACATGATGAGAAAGACATATATCATACCCTCCATGAGGGTGGTACAGACCGAGAACGAAGACTTGCTGGCCAACAGCCCCGTCGTTGGCAAGATTGGCGACTCAAGCGACATCGGCTACGGAGGCATCGACAGCGAAGGCTCTCAGGATCCCGACGTGAAGGCTGACAACTTCGACTTCGAGTGGGAGTGAGCCCTTCGTTATATCAGCGTAGCGGGCGCACCTGTCATCCCCGGCAGGTGCGCCCTGCTTTGCTTTTTTGCCGTGTGTGGTGAAGATTGTTGTGTTTTTCCTTGGCCGTGTCGCAGGAAAGGGCTACCTTTGCGGCCGAAACATGGCAATCGTGGGCCCGAGTGCCCATTGATGCGAGGGAATCCGGTGTGAATCCGGGGCTGTACCTGCAGCTGTGATCCCCATTGACATGTCCGTCCGTGTGACGCCACTGGCTGTGGTCGTGCGTGCGCTTCGAGCGCCTCGTCTCTTCAGCTGGGAAGGCAGGTCGGGCAGGGGAGAGCCAGAAGACCTGCCTTGCTTCGTGGTAACTCAATATTGCGCTCAGGCATTGGCGCAAGATGTTAGATGACAGCATTATTCACTTTTCCCGCTCCCCACGGGCAGCGACATTCCGTAGGTCTGCATGCGCCCCTTCGCATGCTGTTGCTGGCGACGGCCCTTGTGGCATTCGCCGCGTTGTCGTGGGGTGGGGTGGTGGTGCCGGCAGCCCGCGACAGCGTTGGTGCCGCCGCCGGCGAAGGAGCCTACGGGAGAAGCCTAAGGCACGACAGCGTTGCGCCCCCGTCCGTGGAGCGCGGCCTGGACGAGGTGGTGGTGACAGCCACCGGCACCGCCCATCGCCTGAAGGACGTCCCGGTGCAGACGGAGGTCATCGGTCGCCGCGAGCTGGAGCAGATGGGCGGCCGTTCGATAGAGGAGATTCTGAGCACGTTGACCTCGTCGTTTGCCTTCAGCGAGGACGACATGGGCAGCCAGATGCAGATGGGCGGCCTGGGCAATGCCTACATACTCATATTGATAGACGGCAAGCGCCTGCATGGCGACAACGGCGGCGAGAACGACCTGGGCCTCATCGACCCGGCGCGCATAGAGCGCATAGAGATTGTGAAGGGCGCCGCGTCGGCGCTGTATGGTTCCGACGCCATTGCCGGCGTGGTGAACATCATCACGCGCAAGTACGACCGCGACGGCCTCCTGCTGGAGAACACCACGCGCGGCGGCAGCTACAGCGACTTGCGCCAGCACAATGCCGTGGGTCTTGCCGTGGGGCGTTTCTCGTCGCTGACGAGCTTCCAGCTGCAGCACAGCGACGGCTGGCAGAACACCGCCAGCGAGGACCCGCGCCAGACGGAGTTCCCCATCCACGACTCGCGCAACATGACCGTGAACCGCCACACCAACTGGCAGGTGGCCGAGCGCATGACCTTTGCCGTGACGCCCGGGCTGGAGCTCTATGCCGAGGGCAGCATCTACTGGAAACGCATATACCGTCCTTCGGGCAAGTATGCCGCCGTGGATGTCAAGACCTACGACCTGCAGTACCGCAACGCCTCGGCCTCGGTGGGCGGGCGCTGGGTGCCGACGTCGAGGGTGGCCGTGACGCTCGACGTGGATTGGAACCGCCATGCCTACGAGTATGTGTTCACCGACACCACGCTGGTCGATGGCTACGACCCGTGGGGCCGCTTCACCCACTACTTCCCCTATTTCCCCGGACAGACGAACCTGCAGAGCGACCAGCGCCGCACCATGGCCCACCTCAAGGGTGTGTTCGAGCTGCCGGCGCGCAACCGCCTGAGCGCCGGCATCGAGGGGCGCTGGGACTGGCTGAAGGCGCCCATGCGCGTCGATGGCGGCGGCACCGTGCGCGACAACACCGAGGCCCTTTACGTTCAGGACGAGTGGTCGCCGTGGCGCCTGTTGCAGCTCACGGGCGGCTTGCGCCTGGACCGCAACGCGCAGTTCGGGCTGCACCTCACGCCCAAGCTCTCGGCCATGGTGAGCCCCACGGAGTGGCTGCGCCTGCGCGCCTCGTGGTCGCAGGGTTTCAAGACGCCGACGCCCAAGGAGCAGCACTATCGCTACGTGCGCGAGATGAGCGGCACGTACCTCTACCTCGGCAACGCCTCGCTGCGCCCGCAGACGAGCAACTACGGCAGCCTCAGTGCCGAGGTCGGCAGCGGCGGGCTGTCGGTGAGCGTGACGGGCTACGTCAACAAGGTCGATGACATGATCACCCTCGTCACCATCCCCAACTATCAGGCGCCGGCCGAGTATCAGGCCCAGTATGAGCTGCACCGCACGCGCCAGTACCAGAACCTCGACGACGCCCGCACGTGGGGCATCGACCTGGGTGTGCGCTACGTGCGCGGCGACTGGACGGTGGGCGGCAGCTACTCGTGGCTCGAAACCAAGGCCCACCGCTACGACGCCGACCACGACCGCATGCAGGAGGTCGTCATCGACGGCACCGCCCACCACCGCGCCAACTGCTTTGCCACGTGGCAGCACGCCTTCCGCGCGCCCTACCGCCTGGGCATTGGCATCTATGGCCGAGCCTCGTCCGAGCGCCACTACCAGCTCAACGGCAACGGCCGCGCCTACCACATCTGGCGCCTCACCACGAGCCACGACATCGACAGCCGCGCGCTGCGCGTGCGCGGACTGGCGCTGCGCGTGGAGGCCGGGGTGGACAACATCTTCAACTACGTCGATCGCACGCCCCACGGCCTGCACCTGGGCACCACCACCCCCGGCACCACGTTCTACTCCACGCTGACGCTGCGCCTGCGCCGCGGCAAGACAAGCTTCAAGACCAATCCTATAACCAATTACTCAAAACAATCAACCAACAATGAAGAAGATTAAGTCACTCTTTGTGGCCGTCATGGCCATCGCCCTGTGTGCCGGCTTCGTAGGCTGCTCGAAAGACAACGACGACACCGACACCTCCGCCAACTGGGTCAAGTATCAGAACGCCGTGACGGCCAACGTCAAGGCCAACAAGAAGAACACGCGCGCCATTCTGCTCGTGGCCTTCGGCTCCACGTGGCAGCAGGCCTACGATGCCTTCGACGGCACCGTGGCAGCCTACAAGCAGCAGTTCCCGACCTACGACGTGTTCCTCTCCTTCTCCTCGGCCATCTGCATCAACCGCGCCGCCGCCGGCGAGAATGTGGATCCGCGCAACTTCTACGCCCCCAACTTCTGGCTCAACGCCTTCGCTGCCGAGGGCGTGCGCTATGACGAGATCGTGGTGCAGTCGCTGCAGGTGATCCCGGGCGAGGAATACACGCGCGTCATCAACTACATCAAGGACTTTGCCAACAACAGCAACGGCGACCTCGACGACAGCTATCTTGCCAGCGTGACGCTCAGGCTCGGCGTGCCCCTGCTCCAGGACAAGGACACCGACGTGCCCGAGGTGGCCCGCCAGCTCAACGCCCTGTACAAGGACAAGGCTGCCGAGGGCGTGGTGGCCTTCATGGGCCACGGCAACCCCGACAGCTACGATACCTACAAGGCCAACGTGCGCTACACCGAGCTTGAGCAGGCCCTGCAGGCCTACAGCCCCAGCTACTTCGTCGGCACCGTTGACATGATGGGCAACTTCAAGACCCACGTGCTGCAGCGCATGCAGGCTGCCGGCATCACCGGCGGCACCGTGTGGTGCCACCCGCTGATGTCCATCGACGGCGACCATGGCCACAACGACATGGCCGGCGACGACGATGCCTGGGACAACGGCTTCGAGGCCAACGACGAGGGCGAGGTGGAAGACACGTCGTGGAAGATGTACTTCCAGCACATGGGCTACACCTGCAACGACGGCACCATGATTGAGAAGGGTCTGCTGGAGCTGCCCACCGTGCGCAATGTGTGGGTGCAGCACACGAAGGACGCCATCGCCGGCGAGCCTCTCGACTTCTACCACAGCAAGAATCCCGAGTAAGCGCCCGCGCGCTTCTTTGCCAACGCAACGTCACTTAGCATGAAACTATCATTCATAAATACTATCTGCCCTTGGGCGGCATTCACCGTGACGGTGGGTGCCGTCCTTCTCTCTCTGAGCGCTTGCCGCCCGGACCGCCGCGCCGGTGCCACGGCCACTGCCGACGCGCTGTTCCAGGAGAGCGACTCGGCGCGGCTGCTTGTTGCCGCGGCGAGCGACAGCGTCGTCATCCGCTATGCCCGCGGGCTGGCCGTGGGCTACGAGGCCGACGGCGTGCACGTGCGCATCAGCAACCCCGAGGCTCCGGATGCCGGGGCGGTGGAGCTTGTGGTGAGCGGTGCGTCGCGCCGCTTCATCTGCACCACGGCCCTGCAGCTGGGCAACTTCGAGGTGCTGGGGCTGGAGCCGTGCATCGTGGGCATGAACACCCTGCGCAACCTCTTCTCGACGCGCATGAAGGCGCAGATGGCCTCCGGCCACACCGTGTGCATCGGCAAGGAGGGCAACTTCGACCTGGAGACGGTCATCGCCGCCCGGCCCGACTACATCTTCGTCTCGGCATCGAAGCACGGCGGCTTCGAGGCGTTGCGCGACTGCGGCATACCCCTCATCCCCCACCACGGTTACAAGGAGACCGACCCGCTGGGCCAGGCCGAATGGGTGAAGCTCGTGGGGCTGCTCACGGGCGAGGTGCGCCTGGCCAATGCCGTGTTTGCCGACATCGAGCGCAAGTACCTCGCGCTGCGCGACGAGGTGGCGCGTGCCTCGGGCACCGACAGCGCCGCCGCCCGGCGCCGACCCACCATCGTCAGCGGCCGCCAGATGCGCGACGGCTGGTATGTCGTCGGCGGGCGCAGCTACATGGCGCGCCTCTTTGCCGACGCCGGGGCGAGCTACATCATGGCCGGTGACGACGCCACCGGCGGACGCGCCCTCGACTTCGAGAGCGTGTATGCCCGCGGCCTACATGCCGACTTCTGGCAGATCGACGGCAGCTACGACGGCACCTTCACCCTCCAGACCCTGGCCGACGAGGACCCACGCTATGCCACCATGGACGCCTTCAGGCGCCGCCATGTGCTCTTCTGCAACCTCGCGCACACGCCCTACCGCGAGCTGGCCGGCGTGCAGCCCCATTTCCTGCTTGCCGACTTCGTGCGAGCCATACACCCCGAGCTGCTGCCCCACTACGAACCACGCTATTACAGATTGCTGCAATAACCACCCCCCCGGGCGTTTGCGCCGCGAGAGAGCGATAACTCAACCCACACACCCACAACCCCTGCTTATCCACAATGAAGATATACACCAAGACCGGCGACGCAGGCCAGACGTCGCTCGTTGGCGGCCAGCGCGTGAGCAAGTGCTGCCAGCGCCTTGAGAGCTACGGCACCATCGACGAGCTCAATTCCCACATCGGTCTGCTCCTCTGCGCCACACCGGATGCTGCCGACCATGCCACGCTGCTCGCCATCCAGGGCGCGCTCTTCGTCGTGGGCGGATACCTCGCCACCGACACCTCCGCCCGCGACGTGCGACCCGGCAACGTCGTGACACCCGACATGGTGGCTGCCGTGGAGGCCGAGATCGACCGCCTCGAGGCGCTGCTGCCGCCGCTGCGGCTGTTCATCCTGCCCGGCGGTTCCGTGGCAGCCGCACAGGCCCACGTGTGCCGCACCGTGTGCCGCCGTGCCGAGCGCGAGATCCTGCGCCTCCAGGCCGAGGGCGTTGCCGTGGCTCCCGAGGTGACGGCCTACGTCAACCGCCTCAGCGACTATTTCTTTGTCCTGGCGCGCAAGGCCAACCTCGACGC
>JAFSVI010000137.1 GCA_017445145.1 Bacteroidaceae bacterium
GCTCCTGCGCTACTGGGAGAAGGAGTTTCCCAGCATACACCCGCGCAAGAGCGGCAACAATGTGCGCATGTACTCCAAGGAGGACATCGAGGAGATACGCCTCATCAACAACCTCGTGAAGGGGCGCAACATGAAGCTCGCAGCTGCGCGCGAGCTGTTGCAGCGCAACCGCGAGGGGGCACGCAACAGTGCCGACCTCATGCAGCGGCTCCTCGACGTGCGACAGCAACTCATGGACATCAAGAAACAGCTGGACCACGTCAACTGACGGCCATCAAGCGGCCGGGACGACATACGGCGGCCTCATGCCGGACCATAACAGGCTGACGGCGACGCATAGCCGTGCTTCTGCTGGGTGGCATGCCTTCACAGCTCGCCATGCTTTCTTTGCTTGCCACGCTTTCTTTGCTTGACATGATTCTCTGCTTGCCATACCTTTTATGCTCGCCATGCTTTCTTTGCTTGCCACGCTTTGACATATACCGCAATCCCTTCCGCCATGAGCACTGCCACTCCCGACCTTAATGGGCACAAGGTGCCGCAGATGCACCAGCGTAGCGATAGCCACGACTACCACAGCCGGGGCATCTACATGGTCACGCTGTGCACGGACGGGAGGTTGCCGCTGCTGGGAACGCTGGCAGGCGACAGCGCGGCGACAGCAGTGGTGGAGCCGTCGGCGCTCGGGCACGAGGTGCTGCGCTGCTGGCACGCCATCCCCGAGCTCCAGCGCAAGCTGGGCGCGAGCAAGAGCGAGCGCACGGGGCGCCTCTGCACCCGCGACATCCGCCTCCTGGCATGGCAGCTCATGCCCGACCATTTCCATGGCATCATCTTCATACGGCAACCGATGGACATTGCTCTCGGCGACGTCATCCGTGGCTTCATGGTCGGGTGCACCAAGGCATATAACGCACTCCTTGCGGCGGGCGGCGCGGCGGTGGCACCTTCGCCGCAAATATGCGGCGCACCCAACCCTGCCGCATCAGCCGTCTCCCCTGCCAGCGGCCCGCTGGCGCCCGCTGGCAGCTCGCTGGCGCCTGGTGGCGGCAGGGTTGGGTGGAGCGCGTATTTGCGCGAAGGTTCCGCTGGCGGCTCGCTGGCGCCTGGTGGCGGCAGGGTTGGGTGGAGCGCGTACTCGCGCGAAGGTTCCGCTGGCAGCTCGCTGGCGCCTGGTGGCGGCAGGGTTGGGTGGAGCGCGTACTCGCGCGAAGGTTCCGCCGGCGCTGAGGAAAGCCTGCCCCCGCTGCTGTGCGCGCCGTTGCGCCCACTGTGGCAGAAAGGCTACCACGACCGCATCCTCATGCACCGCGGCCAGCTTCAGAACATGATCGACTATATCCACGACAACCCCCGCCGTCTATACGTGAAGCGTCGGCATCGCGACCTGTTTTGCGTGCAGCGCAACGTTATCTTCGCACGCTGGAGCTTCTCCGCCGTGGGCAACGTGAGCCTCCTGGACAAGACCCTCGTGGCCGTGCATGTGCGCAGCTACTTCACCGACGAGCAGCGTCGCTCCTACATGAACGGCTGCATCATCGCAGCCCGCCGTGGCGCAACTCTCGTCAGTCCCTTCATCAGCGAGCACGAGCAGCGTGTGCGCCAGGCAGCGCTGCTCGAGGGCCACACCTGCATACAGCTATGCCCGCACTCCTTCCCCGACCTCTTCAAACCCGTCGGCGACCTTTTCGACCCCTGTTCCTGCGGGCGTCTTCTCATGCTCGCCATGAGCGACGCCCCAGCCCCCGGCGAGCGCCGCATCACCCGCGCCGAGTGTTCGTCGCTCAACGCCGTGGCCGAGAGCATGGCACGCGAGAGCATCCAAACCCAACATCCCACATGAAACCCACATCAGCCTTCATCGTATTCGCCATGCTCATGGCATCGGCTGTCGGCGCTGGCATCGACAGCCTCCTGCGCACCCAGCGTCTGGCCGAGACAGACGTGGAGCGCGCCCTGGCCATGACGCTCGTCAGCTGTCAGGCCGACCGCATCGACGCCGACACCATCCGCGTCTATCGCGACCACATCTCCATGGACTTCCTGCGCGACACGGCCTATCTCGCCATGTCCGTGGCCGACGACGATGGCCGCCGCCCCACGCTGACGGCCCACACCGGCCTGACGCCGCTGCGCCTGTGGCAGCTTTCCGACCAGCGCGCCTCGGGGGTGCTGACGCTGCTCGCCGCGTTGTGGCTTGCCCTCAGCTTGGGGATGTCGGGCCGCGGCGCGCGCACGCCGACCGTGCGCCCCGCCGCAGCAACCACCGGCATCGGCAGTCAAGCCGACCTCGATGCCGCCACCCCCGCTGCTGTGAGCGCCACCCCCGCTGCTGTGAGCGCCGCCATCCCTGCCGTGAGCGCCGCCGCCACCACCACCGCCGCCGTGAGCCGCGGCACGCCGACCTTGTCGAGCTATGCCGCTACGCCCCTTGCCAGCCTCCACCTCACCCCCATGCAGCGCCAGCTCGTGGAGATGTTCCTCGCTGCCCCCGACCATCGCTTGCTGCAACACGACATCTGCGAGCGCCTGTGGCCCAAGAAGCCCGATGCCTCGGCCACGCTCTACACCCTCATCCGCCGCATCAAACCCACGCTGGCCGAAGCCGGGATGCGCATCGAGTGCGAGCGCGGCCAGGCCTATTGCCTCGTAATGTAGGCTGCACGTTGTCAGCCTGTTGCCGCCGCTGCCAAGGTGGCGGCGCGCGCCTGTCAGGGAATTGTCAGACAATTGTCAGTGAATTGTCAGACAATTCCCTTGCCATATCTGGGCGAAAGGCCGTACCTTTGCCGGCGAAAACGCGGGGCATTCCCGTCGTTACGCTAAAGACAGACAAAGAAACATGACCAAAACCAACTTCATCATCATCGCAGCCGCCGTGGCGCTCGTCGTGGCAGGCTTCACCCTCATGCGCCCGACCACCGACGTCAAGGCCCGACCCGGAGGCCATCATGCCGCCGCGCCAGGCCCCGGAGCCATGGCGCCGCAGCGCATCCGCGTGGCCCCCGTGGTGTGCCTTGCGGGCTATGTGCTGGTTGTTCCGGGCATCCTCTGGGGCATGGGCAGCCATGCCAAAGGCTAAAAAACCTCAAAACTTCACCGTTTTTTCGTCCGTATCACTAACTTTCGCTAACTTTGCGCCGCGTTATGCCCCTCGCACAACAGCCACGCATACTGACACATCACACATTAATCGTTATGAAGCATTTCCGCTTAATCGACAACCTGCTGGGATGGCTCGCCTTTGCCATCGCCGCATTCACCTACTGCTCGACGGTGGAACCCACGGCCTCGTTCTGGGACTGCCCCGAGTTCATCACCACAGCCCATAAGCTCGAAGTGGGACACCCGCCAGGGGCACCCTTCTTCATGCTCACGGGCAACCTGTTCACACAGCTGACGTCCGACGTGACGCAGGTGGCGCTGATGGTGAACATCATGAACGCCCTGTTGAGCGCACTGTGCATCATGTTCCTCTTCTGGACCATCTCACATCTGGCCCGCAAGCTCATCTGCACCGACGGATGGGTGCAGACGCCGGCCCAGCTCATCGCCATCGAGGGCGCCGCCATGACGGGCGCGCTGGCCTACTGCTGGAGCGACACGTTCTGGTACTCGGCCGTCGAGGGCGAGGTGTATGCCTACTCGAGCCTGTTCACGGCGCTGGTGTTCTGGCTGATGCTCAAGTGGGAGGACAATGCCGACAAGCCCCACAGTGACCGTTGGCTCATCCTCATAGCCTACCTGACGGGTCTGAGCATCGGTGTCCATCTGCTCAACCTGCTGTGTCTGCCCGCCATCGTGCTCATCTACTACTACAAACGCGCCGAAAAGGCCACCCTCAAGGGCAGCATCTACGCTCTGCTGGGGTCGTTTGCGCTCGTGGCAGCGGTGCTCTACGGCATCGTGCCGGGCATCGTGAAGGTGGGAGGATGGTTCGAGCTGTTCTTCGTCAACACGCTGTCGCTGCCCTTCAACACGGGCCTCATAGCCTACATCGTGCTGCTCATCGCTGTGGTGCTGTGGTCCATACGCGAGACCATCACCCAGTCCTCGCGCATGCGCATGAACATATCTTATCTTCTCAGCGTGGCCATGCTCGGCATTCCGTTCTACGGCTACGGCTGGAAGAGCATCGTCATCGGCCTTGTGGTGCTGGCAGCGCTCTACGGCCTCTTGGTGTGGCGTCGCGAGGAGAAGCCCATCGTGTCGGCCCGCCTGATGAACACGTCGCTGCTGTGCATGCTGATGATAATGATAGGCTACTCATCCTACGCCCTCATCGTCATACGTTCCACGGTCAACACGCCCATGGACCAGAACTCGCCCGAGGACATCTTCACCCTTGGCTCATACCTCAACCGCGAGCAGTATGGTTCGCGGCCCCTCTTCTACGGGCAGGCCTACACCTCGCAGCCCAAGCTCAAGGCCGAGGGCGGCTACTGTGTGCCAGTGTCCGAGCAGGGGGCGCCCGTGTATCAGCGCAAGGAGAAGGCCAGCCCCGACGAACCCGACCGCTACGAGATCCAGCGCTACGACCAAGAGTACATCTACGCCCAGAACATGCTCTTCCCGCGCATGTACAGCGACCGCCACGCCGCGCAGTACGAGGCATGGATGGGCGGTGTCGATGGCACGCAGGTGGCCTACGACCGCTGTGGCGAGCCCATGATGGTTAAGATGCCCACGCAGCTGGAGAACATACGTTTCTTCCTCTCCTACCAGGTGAACTTCATGTACTGGCGCTACTTCCTGTGGAACTTCGCCGGCCGCCAGAACGACATCCAGGGCAACGGCGAGCTCGAGCACGGCAACTGGCTCTCGGGCTTCAGCTTCATCGACAACGCCCGCCTGGGCGACCAGAGCCGTCTGCCGTCGGAGCTGCTCAACAACAAGGGCCGCAACGTGTTCTTCTGCCTGCCGCTGCTGCTGGGGCTGCTGGGTCTGCTCTGGCAGAGCATGGCGCCGGGCCGCGGCGCCGACGTCGAGGCCGGCATCCGCCAGTTCTGGGTGGTGTTCTTCCTGTTCTTCATGACGGGTCTGGCCATCGTGTTCTACCTCAACCAGACGCCGTCGCAACCCCGCGAGCGCGACTATGCCTACGCCGGGTCGTTCTATGCCTTTGCCATCTGGATTGGCCTGGGCGCCGTGGCCGTGGCCGACTGGCTCGGCCGCAAGACGGGCAAGGAGATGCTGGGCGCCGTGGTCTCGCTGGTGTGTCTGCTCGTGCCGGTGCAGATGGTGTCGCAGACGTGGGACGACCACGACCGCAGCGGGCGCTACACATGCCGCGACTTCGGGCAGAACTACCTGATGAGCCTGCAGGACGAGGGCAACCCCATCATCTTCACCAATGGCGACAACGACACCTTCCCCCTGTGGTACAACCAGGAGACGGAGGGCGTGCGCACCGACGCCCGCGTGTGCAACCTCTCGTACCTGCAGACCGACTGGTACATCGACCAGATGCGCCGTCCGGCCTACGACTCGCCCTCGGTGCCCATCTCGTGGAAGCGAATCGACTACGTGGCCGGCACGCGCGAGGGCATACGCGTCTCGCCGGGCACCCTCGAGCAGGCCATAGAGTACTACAAGTCCGACCCCGTGGCATGCCGTCAGCTCTTAGGCGACAACCCCTACGAGCTGTCCACCATCATTGACAAGTGGATCCTCAACCCCAACCCCGACATGCAGATCTTCCCCACCGACAGCATGGTGGTCACCGTGGACAAGGAGGCGGTGCGCCGCAGCGGCATGATGATAGCCGCCGACAGCATCCCCGACGTGATGCACATCAGCCTCAAGGGCAAGCGCGCCGTGTATAAGAACGAGATGATGATGTACGAGATGATAGCCCGCTGCAACTGGGTGCGCCCGCTCTACATCGCCATGACGGTGGGTTCGGAGAACTACGGCAACCTGGGCAACAACTTCGTGCAGGAGGGCCTCGTCAACCGCATCACACCATTCGACACCAAGGCCAGCGGACGCCGCATCGACGTGGACCGCATGTACGACAACCTGATGAACCGCTTCCGCTTTGGCGGCATCGAGGCCGACGGCATCTACCTCGACGAGACCGTCATGCGCATGTGCATCACCCACCGCCGCATCTTCGCACAGCTCGCCACGCAGCTCGCCAAGGGCGGCGACACCGGGCGCCTCAAGGCGCTGCTCGAGAAGGTGGAGGAGTGCATCCCCGAGAAGAACGTGCCCCACAGCTATGCCTCCGGCTCGCTGGAGCTTGCCACGGGGTGGATTGCCGTGGGCGACGACAAGCGTGCTGCGCACGTGGCTGCCGCCGTGGCACAGTCGGCCAGCGAGTACCTCGCGTGGTACGGCAGCCTCTCGCCGGCGCGCCAGGCCTCCAATGCCAACGAGATTCTCTACTACTTCTACCAGCTCAACGACGCCATCAAGGTCCTCGACAACTGCGACCAGAAGAAGGCCGACCTCTACGACCTACAGATGCGCACCTACAGCCAGGCCCTGCAGGGCGCCCTGCAGGATTAGACCGTGTTCATCGAGCAGCCCGCGCGCTTCTTGCGCTGGATATACCCCAATGCCGTGTGGCGCATGGATCCGTCGGCGAAGGCCGTCTATCTGACCTTCGACGACGGACCCATCCCCGAGGCCACGCCCTTCGTGCTCGCCACGCTGGCGCGCTACGGTGTGCGTGCCACGTTCTTCGTCGTGGGCGACAACGTGCGCAAGCACCCCGACGTGTTCCGCGCCGTCGTCGCCGCCGGCCACCGCATCGGCAACCACACCTTCAACCACATTGGCGGTTTCCGCTGGCACTCCAACTGCTACCTCGAGAACACCGAGAAGGCGCAGCGCGCCATCGACGCCAGCGCCGGCGGCGAGGCCGCGCCCCTGTTCCGCCCGCCCCACGGCTGGATGCGCCCCATGCAGTACCGCATCATCCGCGCCAGCGGCTACCGCATCATCATGTGGGACCTCGTCACGCGCGACTACAGCCGCCGCCTCACCGCCGAGGAGGTGCTCGCCAATGTCAAGCGCTATGCGCGCAACGGCTCCATCATCACCTTCCACGACTCGCTGCGCAGCATCGACAAGCTGCGGCGCATCCTCCCCGAGGCCATCGAGTGGCTTCTGGCCGAGGGCTATGAGTTCCGCCTCTTCGACTGAAGACACCCCCACCGCCACACATACACATTGAGGCCCGGGCTGCACTCTTGGCAGTCCGGGCCTCAACGCGCTATGCGGTGTGTGGCTTACAGGCCGAGCTTCTTCTTGGCGGCAGCGGCAGCGTCGTCAACAGCCTTGCCGGCAGCGTCCTTGGCCTCATCGACCTTGGCGGCAGCGGCGTCCTTGGCCTCATCGACCTTGGCAGCGGCGGCATCCTTGGCACCCTCGACAGCGGCGGCAGCAGCGTCCTTGGCACCATCGACGGCAGCGGCGGCAGCGTCCTTGGCACCCTCGACGGCAGATGTGGCGGCGTCGGCAGCGCCAGTGGCAGCGTCCTTGGCACCGGCCACGGCGTTGAGGATGCTCGTCAGGGCGTCGCTCTTGATGCCCTTGGCGGCGTTGGTGACGATGTCGGTGATGCCGGCGGGCAGACCCTCGACATTGGCAACGGCGTCAGAGAATGCCGTGGCCACGCCCAGGCTCTGCAGCTTCTCGAAGTTCTCGGCAACGAAGTTGTTGATGACGGCGGCATAGCCCTCGGCGGCCTTCTCGTCGCCCTGAGCCAGGAACGTCGAGATCTTCTCGGCAAACTGGGCGGCAGCGGCCTTGATGCCCTCGGCATCGCCCTTCTCCAGAAGCTCCGTCAGGCTGGCCACGACACCCTTGGCCTCGCCCATCGGGCACTCGCCTTTCTTCTCGCAGCACTCCTGCTTGCAGGCGCAGTCGGCACACTGGCCCTCGGCGCAGACGCCTTCCGGGCATGTGCAGCCGGCGCAGTCGCACTTCTCGGCGCAGGGTCCGGCGCAGCACAGCGAGTCGGGTTCGGATGTGGAACTTGTCTTGTTGCCCGTGCAGGCAGCAAAGCTCATGGCCACGGCCATGGCAGCGAACATGATAGTCTTTTTCATTGTGGTTGAAGTGTTATTTATTAATAAATGTGTAGGCACTTGCGGTGGCAAAAGTAGGCAGAAAGAATGGAATGGAAGCAAAAATAATGCTAAATTGTGTGAAAAGTGGTGCATGACCTGCGTTTTATTGACCTGCTTTGTGTAACTTTGTGTCGTGAAACGCACCGTAATGTTACTTTGTGTCGGCACGATGGCCCTCGACGGCGTCGGCGCGCAGGAGCGCTTTGCCGACCATTTCGACTCCAACGAGGTCACGGTGGAGGCGTCCGTCACGGCCTCCACGGGCGACTATGCCCCGTTGTGGCTCACCGCCAACCGCTATGGTCTGGCCAGTGTGAAGCCCTTCTCCGCCTACCAGAGGGCGAGCTTCGAGCGGCGCATCGAGGCCGACAGCGCCCGCGCCTGGCGCCTGGGCTACGGCCTCGACGTGGCCGTGGCCGAGGGCCATGAGCGTGTGGGCATCGTGCAGCAGGCCTACATCGAGGCCGCGTGGAAGAAGCTGCGCCTCACCATAGGCCAGAAGCAGCTGCCGTTGGAGACCCACGGCAGCGAGCTCACCTCCGGCGACCTGGCCATGGGCATCAACGCGCGCCCCATACCGCAGGCGAGGCTCGACATCGACTGGTTCTCGTTCCCCGGCACGAAGCGCTGGTGGCTGTGGAAGCTCTACGCCTCCTACGGCCTCACCACCGACGGCCGCTGGCAGCAGGCGTGGGTGCAGCCCGGCCAGCGCTATGCCCGCCACACGCTCTACCACGAGAAGGGCCTCTTCTGGCGCTTCGGCCGCCCCGACGTGTTCCCCCTCACCTACGAGATAGGGCTGCGCATGGCCACGCAGTTTGGCGGCACCACCTACGCCGCCCGCAGCATACGTGTGGAGCAGGGCAAGCCCATGGAGTACCGCCACGCCACCAATTTCCGCGCCTTCTGGGACGCGCTGCTGTGCCGCGGCAGCGACGAGACCGACGGCACCGACCCCAACACCGCCGGCAACGCCCTCGGCAGCTACGTCATGCAGCTGCGCTACCACGGCGCCAAGTGGCAGGCCACGGCCTACTGGGAGCGCTTCTTCGAGGACCAGTCCATGCTCACCGTGCAGTATGGCATCCGCGACATGCTCATCGGTGCCGAGGTCACCCTGCCCCGCAACCGCTACGTCACGACGGCCGTGGTGGAGTGGCTCACGACCACGAACCAGAGCGGAGCCGTCTATCACGACTACACGCCCAGCATCCACGACCGCATGAACGGCCGCGACGACTACTACAACCACCTCCACTATGCCGGGTGGGAGAACTACGGCCACGCCATAGGCAACCCCCTGCTCACCTCGCCGCTCTACAACAAAGCCCTCGGCCACGAGGGCACCCTCGAGTTCTTCAACAACCGCGTGCGCGCACTGCACATAGGCATCAGCGGCGACCCCGCACCCGAGTGGCACTGGCGCCTCATGGCAACCTTCTCGCGCAACTGGGGGCGCTACTCCACGCCGCTGCCCGACCCCGCCATGCGCCAGCGCTATTTCCTGGCCGAGGCCACCTACCGCCCACGCTGGGCCACACACTGGGGGGCCACCCTCGGCATGGGGCTCGACAACGGCCACCTCATCGGCAACAGCTTCGGCGCACAGCTCACGCTGCGCTACAGCCTCACCACGCCCACGCCCAAGCATGAATAATGTCATGAAACACCTCTTCAAACATATCCGCGCGCGCCGCGCCGCCAGCCTGGCGGCGTGCGTGCTGCTCCTCGCCGCATGCGACAAGGTGCCCATCAACGGCGTGCTCGACGGCATGTGGCAGCTCACCACCATCGCCACCCCCGACACCGTGCGCCACACCACCGCCGAGCAGCTCTTCGTCAGCTTCCAGCTGCACCTCACACAGTGGGAGAAGAAAACCACCGGCGCCACCATCTACGCACACTTCACCCACCGTGCCGACTCCATTGCCTTCAGCGACTTTGCCGAGCGCGCACTCCACGACCTCAGCGCCGGCGACGACGACCACATCTTCACCCCGGCGCAGATGGCCGGCGGGGTTATGGACGCTTGGGGCATACACAGCGCCAACGCCCGCTTCCGCGTCATGGAGCTCAACCACACGACCCTCGTCCTCCACGACGCCGACACCACTCTCACCTTCCGAAAGTTCTGACACCATGACAGCCTTCCAACGCTTCCGCCAAGCCATACAGCAGGGCGTGTATGCCATCATCGACCCGCCCATACGCCTGCTCGTGCGCTGCGGGGCCACACCCAACATGATGACCACCGTGGGCCTCATAGGCAACATAGCGGCCGCGGCAGCCGTCGTCATGGCGGCCTACGGCGCGCGCCTTGAGGCCGCCATGGGCATGCCGCAGCGCTACACCCTCCTGGGGTGGGGTGGGGTGCTCACGCTCCTCTTCAGCATCTTCGACATGGTCGATGGCCGCATGGCGCGCACAGCCCACATGGAGACGCGCTTCGGCGCCTTCTACGACAGCGTGCTCGACCGCTACTGCGAGCTCGCCATGCTCTCGGCCATAGCCTTCTTCTTCATGCTCCTCGGCCACCACGCCTTTGCCCTCGTCACATTCCTCGCACTCGTGGGCAGCGTCATGGTGAGCTATGTGCGGGCCCGCGGCGAGGCGCTGGGCTGCGACTGCCATGTGGGCCTCATGCAGCGCCCCGAGCGCGTCGTGGTCACCACCCTCGGCCTGCTGCTCACACCCCTGCTCCACGATGTCGTAGCACCATGGTTCGACCCCCTGTGGCTCCTCGCAGCGCCCATGGCCATCATCGCCCTCCTGTCCAACGCCACCGCCGTGGCGCGCATCATGCACATACGCCGACAATTGCCGTAGCCACCACACATGAGAACACACGAGACACCCGCCGCCACCGTGGCGCGCTTCCTCGCCGCCATGACGCCGTTCGTCATCTTCGGCCTGCTATATGTCGCCATGCGCCTGGTGCCAAGCTACACCCTGCGCCCCATCGACATACAGCCCATCTACGAGGCCGAGCGCGCCCTCTTCGGCGTCGCGGCGCCCGACGGCACACTCCTCACGCCATCCGAGTGGGTCGCCGCCCACACCACACCCGCCGCCGACGTCATCGCCGGCTTGTCATACCTCATGTGGGTGCCGCTGCCGCTGCTCTTCGCCTTCTACCTCTTCTTCACCGGGCGCCGCACGATGGCCTTCCGCTTCGCCATGGCCTTCCTCGTCGTCAACATCGTGGGCTTCACCGGCTACTACATCCACCCCGCTGCGCCGCCATGGTACGTGGCCCAAAACGGCTTCCATCTCATCACCGGCACCCACGGCAATGCCGCGGGCCTGCTGCGCTTCGACGACATCACCGGCATACCCGTCTTCCACACCATCTACAGCGGCAACTCCAACGTCTTCGCCGCCGTGCCGTCGATGCATGCCGCCTACTGCCCCGTGGCGTGCTTCTACGCCATGAAGGCTCACGAGCGCACGTGGACCATCGTCCTCGCCACCGCCGCCGCCGCCATCTGCTGGGCAGCCGTATATACCTCCCACCACTATTGCATCGACGTACTGCTCGGCCTCGCCACCGTGGTCCTCGGCCTCACCATCTTCGAGAGCATGCTCATGCGCACCGCCGTCTTCCGCACCCTCTTCAACCGCGCCGCCGAAGCCATCAGTGGCCCCACGCCGACCGCCCCCGCCACTAAGCGCTGACCACCGAGTAGATGTAGCCACGCTCACGCACCACGTGTGTCTCGATGGGCAACGTGTTGAGCGTCAGCACATCCTTGATGCCGTCCGTGATGCCACGACCCGAGAGCTTCACCACAGCCTCCTTCTGCGTCCACAGGCGGATGAACTCCACGCCGCGCTCTGCCGACTCCTCTATCTGCCGCACCTCGGCGGCGTTCATCGTGTAGCGCACGAGGCTGTCGTGGTACTCGCGTATGCTCTCCACGTCGATGCCCACGGGGCGCACACCCACGGCACACACCACAGCCTCGCGACAGTGGCTCAGGTTGAAGTGGATGTCCTCGTGCCCGACGATGTATGGCTTGCCATGCTCGCCATATCCAAACTGCGGCAACTCGCGCAGCCCAAACTCCTCGTGCAAAGCGCGGCACAACAGCACGTAGGCCATTGCCGACGTCTTGCGCCCAAGCTCATGGCTGAACGACAGCACCTGCTCCCGCCGCTGTGCCGACAGCAGCGGCAGCGCACCCTCGAGGTCGAAACCTGCTATATCGTCGTCCAGATATACCATGCTCTGATTATATGCACGCCTATGGCCCATGCCCACGGGGCTGCACCTCGGCCATGCTCCCGGCACGTGCTTCGGTGGACTGCCCTCGGCCAGGGCTACCGGCCCATGCGCGAGTGCAAAGATACGGAAAAAGCCCGCTCGTGCCAACTTTTTCCGCCTTTTATTTGCCATGCAGAAGCGAAATCATACCACACGTCGCCCGCCACTACCGTCTTTGCGCCTTGATTCATCCAGCCTTACCCTGCCATCTCAACCCACACCCCGTGTCAGGTCAGCCCACTCGCCGCGCCGCGTATGCTTACTTGCCGCGCCATGTTTGCTTACTTGCCGCGCCGTGTATGCTTACTTGCCGCGCCATGTTTGCTTACTTGCCGCGCTGATTCTGCCCGCTTGCCGCGCCGCTTTTCTGTGATTTCTGTGCTTTCTGGGTGACTTTTTTCCCGTTTTTCTTTGCACGCTCCCAAACATTTCATACCTTTGCCCACGATTCTCATCGTTATCAGCGATTTGGCACAGCAGACGCGCTCTGCCAGCCACCGCCAGGAGGCCCTCCGGCAAGGGAGCAATCCGCAGCCGGGGCAGCCACATCGCCGTAACAACCCGCGCCGAGTCAAATGGGCTGCGCAAGCACCACGTGGCTGGCGGCCAACCGCCGGTGCCACACCCTTGCCACACAAGGACATGCCAACAGCCCTGCGACGGGAAAATGGGATGGCGGCACCGAGCCGCCAGCCAAGCGGCAGCCACCGCTGCCCCCCATGAGGTGGGAATGGGAGTCACTGCTTAATGCAAAGGCGTTTACTTTGGCGCCCTGTTCTTGACGTCTTGAAACTTCGCAACCTTCAGATGTAGTCAACGGACATGGCAACGGTAGATGCCCATGGGATGAGTTATATGCATTCCCGTACCGCTCCTATGCATCAACCCAAATGATGCATGATGAGTGGCCTACGGACTGTCATATACGTTCATCGGCGTGGGTTTCGCGTTGCTCGTTCAGCTACATCGGGCAATGCGAAGGCCTCAAGACGTGGAACGGCAACAGTCGGGTCCACGCTTTTTGTGTGCATACAATTGCATGAATGTATATATTAAGGAACATATAAAATCTCAACATTATGTATGCAAGATTAAGATTCATTGCGTCAGTGCTCATGCTATGTCTGGGTGCTGGCATCTCAGCACAGGACTTCTCAGGGAAGTACTACCTACAGAATGTGGGTTCGGGGCTTTGGCTGGGATGTGCTAACTCATGGGGCACACAAGC
>JAFSVI010000138.1 GCA_017445145.1 Bacteroidaceae bacterium
AGGCCCACGACGGCCAGTAACCAGACGACAAATAATGCTTTATGAACATAGAAGATTATCGCGACTATTGCCTTTCGTTAGGCGATGACATTGAAGAGAAACTGCCGTTCACGAATTTCAAAAATGGTGAAGGCGTGCTGGTGTTCTACGTATGCGGGCACATGTTCTCGTTCTTCGACTGCAACGATTTCCACGTGGTGTCGCTCAAGTGCCAGCCAGAACGCATCGACGAACTCAAGGCTGAGTACGGCTGCATCGCCAATCCCTACAACGAGTCGCCTAAACACTGGATTGGCATCGACCCGACAACCGCCCCTAATGACTTGCTCAAGGAGTTGACCCGCAATTCCTACGAGATTGTCCGGGCCAAGTACAAGAAGAAATTCCACGAGCACGTTCCTTATATATAAAGGGCTTTTCTCTGATTCTGTCATATAAATATGCCGGGAATACCATTCCGTGCCTTAAAAGACAAACGAAACATAAATATGAGTTGTATCAAGAATTATTGAGAAAAAAGACAGCCTGAACAACCAGAACAACCTATAAAGTTGTCCTAAGTTGTCCCTGTTGTCGTAAAAACACAAGAATGAGAATAAAGACAAAGAGGCAAACTCCTTAATCTATGTGGGGCCTGTCTCTTTACTTATGAGCATCCAACAACACAATCCAAGCGGCGGCATTAGCACCACTTAAATCATGCAGCGGATATATTTTCGCTCAAATGTCGGGTCATCATGGCTCTCCACCATGCGACCAGACATTGCATTTGATGCAGACGATTTGCTTTGGTGGGCTTCCCTCGCCCACGCGCCTTACATCGGTCTATTTATTCTTTACTCGAATATAAGGCTCTCCCATGCTTTTCAGACGGCATTTAGAAACTGCGCCGAATTATGCACAAGTAATGAGAAATTGCATTGATTTTGCTAGAAATCGGGTAGTCAAGCAAGATTGCGTATTAAATAAACTTAAATCTTTCGGGGTACCCTTTGGGGGTGCCCATTTTTGAGGGGAAAATAAAACCCACTGATTTTCAGTGGGTTTCAAATTCTTAAAGCGGAGAGAGAGGGATTCGAACCCCCGGTGCCTTGCGGCACGTCGGTTTTCAAGACCGATGTAATCGACCACTCTACCATCTCTCCTTGTTGTTTTCGGGCGCAAAGTTAGTGAAAAAGTTTGGACTGACGGCAAGAAAAGGGGAATATTTTTCACTTTCGCTTGAAATTTATGTCAGAAGTCAATCATCACCCTTGCGTTAATCTGTCGTCCGGTGAGGTAGTTGGGTACGGCATATTGTTGCCGGCTGATGTCGGTGATCCACAAGTATGAGGCCACATTGTTGATGCCAATGACGTTGAAACAGTCGAGTCCGAGCCAGATGTTTCGCAGGTTTCGTCCGAATCCGCGGCGGTGGTGGTCCTCGTTGTTGAGGAGGCGGTACATCATTCCAATATCTACACGGCGGTATGCCGGTGCTCGGAACACGTTGCTTTCGAGACCCGTGTGTGGCGGTCCGAATGGCAGTCCGTCGGCAAACGCCATTTTGAGCGACATCTTCCATCTGGTTGTTCCAGGGAAATAGTCTTGGAAGAAGAGGTTGAGTGCCCAGCGTTGGTCTGTTGGTTGTGGTATAGACTTGCCGTGTAGGCGCATCTGTGTTTTCATCACTGAGAATGAGATCCAGGAATCTGTTCCCGGCACAAATTCGCCATACACCTTGAGGTCCAGTCCTGCGACGTAGCCTGATGCTTCGTTCCGGCCATAATAAACGACCTTTAGTCCATCGACGTTGTAGGGGTTGAGGTTGGCCTGTGCCTTGTAGTAGGCCTCGGCGGTGAACTTAAATGGGCGTCCGGCAACCTTGAACTTGTATTCTCCTCCGAGCACGAGATGGAAAGAGCGCTGTGAGCGTATGTCTCGGTTCAGTGTCACTGTCGTTGCTCCGTCGATGGTTGCGGTGTCGCGCAATTCCTTGTAGAATGGAGCTTGATAGTAAAGTCCGGCAGCCAGCCGGAGTGTCAGCCTATCGGCTCTTGCCGGTACATATCCCACGGCTACGCGTGGCGACACGATTGTTTCTTTGTTCCACGACCAATGTGCGAGGCGTGCGCCATAGTTGATTGAGAAGATGCCGATGCGTGTGTCCATGCGCCAAGTGTCCTGTGCAAAGAGTTCTATGCGGTTGCTGGTGATGTGTTGCACGGACTTGAGGTTGTAGATTAGTTCGAGCCGGTCGCCATAGTGTGGCATGGAGTAGCCTGCGGAGTCCCTGAATTCCCATTCACGTGTGTTTTCGCGAATCTGTTCGGCCCGCCATTGCAGGCCCGCTTCCAGGCGGTGGTTGCGGAAGCGTCCTTCGTAGAGCAGCCGCAGCGTCTGTGTGTTGGACGAAAGCTGGTTGCGTGCGTGTTCCATGTATGTTCCCACACCCAGCGCCTCGTTGGTGTTGGTTTCGTTGAGCCAGTATTGTCCCTGTATGTCGCGTGTCTCGCGCTCACGCGTGGTGAACGCCGATGCGCTGAACGTTAGCGCTGAGTGGTTGCCAAACTGCCTGCGTATGGACAATGCGCCCCATGCAGTGCGGAAGAGGTCCTCCTCCTCTCCGTCGAAATACACGCGGAAGCTTTTCACATCCTCCATGGTCCCGAAATTCGTTTCCCTGTCCTTGGGCTTGAATCGGTAGCTGTTTCGCGAAATGTAGGCCAGGACGTCGATGGTCCATTTGCTTGTCGGTGTCCACGAGAGGTAGGCTTGATAGTCGAGGAAGTTGGGGTCGTATTCGCCATTTGTTTGCAGCGACCCCATGAGGTAACGGTTGGTTTTGTAGCGCAGCCCC
This sequence comes from Bacteroidaceae bacterium, assembly GCA_017445145.1. GTDB lineage: Bacteria > Bacteroidota > Bacteroidia > Bacteroidales > Bacteroidaceae > Physcousia. Next base: position 2,840 of record JAFSVI010000138.1, read on the forward strand.
TGCGAGAGTGAAAGCTTGCCCACGTTGAACCCATCGTAGATGCTTCCCCCGAGCAGGCTTGCGGCGAATGCCCCTTCATGTCGTTTGGGCTTCCTGTAGGTGATGTCGAGCACTGATGCCATGCGGTCGCCGTATTTGGCCTCGAATCCTCCTGCTGAGAACTGAATACGTTCCACCATGTCGGAGTTGATTACCGAGAGTCCCTCTTGCTGCCCGGAGTTGATGAGCAGCGGCCGATAGACCTCCATGCCGTTGACATATACACAGTTCTCGTCGAACGACCCGCCGCGCACATTGTATTGCGACGAGAGTTCGTTGTGTGTGGACACGCCAGCCTGTGTGGCAATGAGTTCTTCGACGGCATTGCCGGTGGTGGAGGGTAGCCGTCGCAGCGGTTCGGTTGTGATTTCCTGTGTGCTTCCCATCTGCCGCCGCACGTCGGTCACGGTGAGTTCCTCCATGGCTCGACCAGAGGCATGCAGGCTGACGTTCCAGACGAGACGTCCACGTGGTCGTGTCAGTGTCTTGCGCTTGGGGTCGTAGCCCATCATGGAATAGACGACGGTGACGGTGTCGGCAGTGGCGAACGAGAGCGAGTATGTGCCTTGAAGTGAGGTGACGGTGCCGTCGGCCCTGCCCTGTATTCTCACCGTGGCGAGAGGCAGTCCTTCGCCGTCGTCGTCGGTGACACGCCCTGTGAGGACTACGTGCGCGGTGTCGGCCTGTATGGTGTCCTGCGCTGCCGGTGAGGCGATGGGCTTGGCCCCTACGTTTGTGAGGGCAAAGAGCAGGGCTATGATGAAAGAGATATGGCGTTTCAAGCGTTTGTGGCAGTTACAGATTGCATATAGTCTGTTGTCTTACATATAATATATAACGCTCAAGTGTGGTGTTTATTGCTTCAAGGCATGTTTTTGAGGTCGAGTGTCCCGCCTATCCACTCCACAAACGGTTCTTCGCCCTGCAATGGGTGGTAGTCAATCAGCACGCCCGTAGCGTCGTCGATATGGCATACGACCATGGTGTGTTCCTGACCGTCGGGCATGATGAGTCTGTGGTATGCTCTGAGCATGTTGTCAGCGTGTGTGGGGGGCTTTATGTGTCTCAGCGCTGCCGGCGGCCGCGTCTGTTGGGGTAGCCCCGTTTGCGTGTCGATGGGTCGAAGGGCTTCTCCTTTACCACGTCGATGGTGCGCTCGATGTCCTGCTGCTGCAGGAATTCCGATGGCGAGAGTCGTCGGTCTTTGTCGATGGTGTCGGCCTGTATGGTGTCGGTGGTCAGGGTGTCGTTGGCAAGAGAGTCGGCCTTCAGAGCGGGGTTGCGCTGGCTCTCGGGCTTGTGCATTCGCGCCAGGATGGGGTGGTGGAGTATGAGCAAGCGGTAGTTGCCTTCTGTCTCCTCGACATTCAGGAATGCGTGTCCGGTGATTTCCCTCGGTTGCCATCCGTCCGGTGTCTTTATGCGCAGCTCCACGAGCGGGTTTGTGGTGATGTGTGTGATAGCCGAGCGCACCGAGTCGTTGTCATAGACCACCACCATATCCACTTCGAGCGCCGTGATGCCACTCTGCGAGAGCTGCAGCATCTGGAATCGCCACACGAGGTCGTCGCCCGCCAGCCATGTGGAGTCGGCCTCAATGCGCCACACGTAGAAGTTCTCCAGCACTTTAGGCTTGAGGGTGACTATGTCGCGGTCGGCCCACACGTTAGCCGTGTCGCCCTCCTGTGTGAGGTCGGCATAGATGTCGTGTTTCATCTCGGCTGTCTGCACGCCGAAGGCATCGGCTTCGCGCTCGAGGCGTTGAGTGACATTCTTGTATATGCGCACCAGTCGGTCCATGTCGCTGCAATAGAAGGCCATGGAGCGCTTGAACTGCTCCTCCGTGATGCCATATTTGCGAAAGACGGCATGCTGGTAGTCATAGAGCAACATGTCCACTGTCTCGTCGGCCGCCCGTGGCGTGTTCTCGGCCATGCCCTGTGCCAAATGGTAGTCGTGGAGAATCTGCTCCATGCGTCGCTCGGAGATGACGTCGGAAGGTATTTCCGGCTTGCACGCTGCCATCGTCATGGCCGCTATGGCCATGCACAGCCATTGGAATGTGAGTATGCCGTTTGGGCGCATGTGTGCGAGGGTGTGTTCAGTCTTGTGTGTCGTCGGTTTCGGCTTGTGTGTCGCTGGCCGTAGCCGTGTCGGTGGTTTGTGCGTTGGCCTCAATGGCCGTAGCCGGTTTGTCGCCCAGCTCAACGGCCAATGTCTGGCGATAGAAGAGCACCAAGGCTATGACCCCCGTTGAGATGCAAGCATCGGCGAAGTTGAATATGTAGCTGAAAAAGAGCCCTTGCTCGCCGCCCACGAATGGCATCCATTGCGGCCATGTCCATTCAGCGAGAGGGAAGTAGAACATATCGACGACGCGGCCGCGGAACCACTCGTCGTAGCCTTGGCCAAAGGGCACCAGCTGTGCCACCTGTGGCGGTGCGGGGCTGTCGAAGATGAGCCCGTAGAACACACAGTCGATGATGTTGCCAGCCGCCCCGGTCATGATGAGGGTGAGACAAGCGAGATAGCCCCAGCTCACGCCACGCCTGATGATGCGAGCGACATAGAACGCAACAAATGCCGTGGCCACGATGCGGAATCCTGTCAGCAGGAATTTGTCGAAGAACTCCATGCCAAATGCCATGCCGTTGTTCTCGATGAAGTTGATGTGGAACCAGCTAGTGATGTCGATGCTCTGATGTAGCCACATGTTGGTCTTCACCCAAATCTTGATGGCTTGGTCTATTGTGAGCCCCACAACAAAAGCCGTGGTCACAAAAAGGGCTTGCAAACTACGTCTGCTCATGTGAAACTGCTTATTATCTTCCCGCCACATCCCGTCCGGGGGCGTTGGTTCAGTATGCCGTGGGCGTCGTTGTTGTGGCAGCGCGTCGGCTGTAGCGGGGTGTTGTTAGTGATGTCGTTTTCGGTCGTTCTTGACCTCGATGCTGAGAGTGGCGTGTGGCACAGCGCGCAGCCTCTCCTTTGGGATGAGCTTTCCTGTTTCTCGACAGATGCCATAGGTCTTGTTGTCGATGCGAATGAGCGCCGCTTTGAGTCCGGCTATGAACTTCTGCTGGCGCACAGCCATTGCCATGAGCTGTCCTTTGGTTTGCACCTCGCTCCCCTCCTCGAGAGAGTGGTAGGTTGGTGCAGTGTCGTCGGCCTCGTTGTTGTCGCGGTTCATGACAGCGTCCATGGTGTGGGCATAGTCCTCTTCGGCTATTGCCAGCTTGTCGAGGACGATCTGACGGAATTCTTCCAATTCCTCGTCAGAATAGCGTACTTGTTGTTCAGCCATTGTCGTGGAGTATTCAAGGGATATGGATTAAGGTATTGTGGTTTGTGCGTGCTGGTGTGTTGTCAGACCTTCGTGATGCTCACCCCGACGGTGAAGTCGTCGAGGTCGATGGTGGTGGCGTTATCCACCTGGTCGGCTAAGGCGATGTTGTCGGCCAGCACCTGTGTGCTGATGTATGTGGCGAACTGCGCCAGTGCCTCGTCGGTCTGCGGTGTGTGTGTCAGTTGTATGTTGATGCGGTCGGTGATTTCGAATCCGCTTTCCTTGCGCATGTTCTGAATGCGCTTGACGAGTTCGCGTGCGATGCCTTCGGCTCTCAGCTCGGGCGTGATGTTGATGTCGAGGGCTACGGTGAGTGTGCCTTCGCTCGTTACGCTCCACCCCGGCACGTCCTCGCTGAAGATTTCAACATCGTCGAGGTCGATGGTCACGGTGTCGCCCGATGCGAGCGTCAGTGGCAGATGCCCGCCCTCGAGCTGGGCAATCTGTTGCTGTGTGAGTGCCGTCACAGCCGCGTTGACGTCCTTCATGAGGCGTCCGAACTTCTTGCCCATGGTGCGGAAGTTGCATTTCACCTTCTTGGTGAGCAGACCGGCGCCCTCGACAAACTCGAGGGCCTTGACGTTGACCTCGTCGAGGATGAGCTGCTTCACGGCCTCTATACGCTGTTGCTGCTCGCGGTCGGTGGCGGGTATGGCGATGCACGACAGCGGCTGGCGCACGATGATCTGTTCCTTCTTGCGTAGCGAGAGCACCATAGACGACACTTTCTGTGCCAGCTCCATGCGCGCTTCCTGCTCCTTGTCGATCTTGGCGCTGTCGGCCACGGGGAATGTGGCAAGGTGTACGCTTGTGGGTGCGTTGTCGGCCACGGCTGCATGCAGGTCGCGGTAGAGGCGGTCGGCATAGAATGGTGCTATGGGTGCCATGAGGCGGCTAACGGTTTCGAGGCATGTATATAGCGTCTGGTATGCGCTGAGCTTGTCGATGCTCATTCCTCCTCCCCAGAAGCGCTTGCGCGAGAGGCGCACAAACCAGTTGGAGAGGTTGTCGATGACGAAAGCCTGAATGAGTCGTCCTGCGCGTGTGGGTTCATAATCCTCGTAGCACTGCTCCACCTCGCGTATGAGCGAGTGGAGTTCCGAGAGAATCCAGCGGTCCATCTCGGGCCTGTCGCTCATGGGCACGTCGGCTTCCTCAAAGTGCCATCCATCGACGTTGGCATACATGGTGAGGAAGGAGTAGGTCTGGAAGAGCTTGCCGAAGAATGCGCGGCTGATGTCTTGAACCCCAGCTTCATCGTACTTGAGGTTATCCCATGGTTGTGAGTTGGTTATCATATACCACCTGACTGCATCTGAGCCGTAGCGCTCGATGTTGTCGAAGGGGTTGATGGCATTGCCCAGGCGCTTGGACATCTTGAGTCCGTTCTTGTCCAGCACGAGGCCGTTGCTGATGACTGCCTTATAGGCCACGCTGTCGAACACCATGGTGGCAATGGCGTGGAGGGTGAAGAACCATCCTCGTGTCTGATCTACGCCCTCTGCGATGAAGTCGGCAGGATAGACGATTCGGCTGTCGAGGGCTTCCTTGTTCTCGAAGGGGTAGTGGATTTGGGCGTAGGGCATGGCGCCGCTGTCGAACCACACGTCGATGAGGTCGGGTTCGCGGCGCAGTGGCTCTCCGCTCTCGCCCACGAGCACTATGTCGTCCACGTATGGGCGGTGCAGGTCAATGCGGTCATAGTTCTCCTGGCTCATGTCGCCCGGAACGAAGCCCTTGTCCTTGAGCGTGTTGTAGGCCATGATGCCTGCCCGGACGCTCTTCTCTATCTCGTTGTAGAGCTGCTCTATGCTGCCAATGCATATCTCCTCGCGTGTCTCGCGGTTGCGCCAGATGGGCAGCGGTGTGCCCCAGTAGCGGGAGCGGCTGAGGTTCCAGTCGTTGAGGTTCTCCAGCCATTTGCCGAAGCGGCCTGTGCCTGTCGATTCGGGTTTCCAGAGTATGGTTTTGTTGAGCTCCATCATGCGCTCCTTGGCTGCCGTGGAACGTATGAACCACGAGTCGAGGGGATAGTAGAGCACGGGCTTGTCGGTGCGCCAGCAGTGGGGGTAGTTGTGCACGTGCTTCTCAATCTTGAAGGCGGTGCCCTGTTGCTTCATCTCCATGCACAACACGATGTTGAGGTCCTCGGTCTTGGCCAGTGCCTTCTCGTCGAGGTCGGCATAGCGAGGGTCGTAGGCGTTCTTGACGAAGTCGCCGGCGTGGTGCCAGTAGCTGTCGTTCACGCAGGCTGCCACGAAGTCGGCATCCATGTCGTCCTTCACGAAATACTTGCCAGTGAAATCCACCATGGGGCGCGTGTCGCCAGCCTTGTCGATGATGAACAGCGAAGGTATGCCGGCGTCGCGTGCCACCTTGGCATCGTCGGCACCAAAGGTCGGTGCGATGTGTACGATGCCCGTGCCGTCCTCCGTCGTGACGTAGTCGCCGGGAATCACGCGGAAGGCGTCAGCGCTTTTGTCGATGGCTTTGCCGTCGGCGAGGTCGCAGGGCTTCACCCACGGGAAGAGCTGCTCGTAGTGCAGCCCGAGCAGGTCGGCGCCGGTGCATTGGCCAACGACCGTTGGTGCCTCGGGTGCCTCGCCGTCGTTGGCGTCGGCTTTCGGGGTGGGGAAGTATATGTCCTTGCGGGCTTTTGCCACGATGTATATGGCCTGTTCCTTAGTGTAGGGGTTCTGGCCCTTGACGGCCACATAGTCGATCTTCGGTCCCACGCAGAGCGCCGTGTTCGATGGCAGTGTCCACGGCGTGGTGGTCCATGCCAGCACATATACCGGCAGCGCTGCGGCGTCGGCCGGCAGGTGGCCAAAGGCTTTGGCAGCGTCGTCCGTGAGGCGGAACTGTGCGGTGACGGTGGTGTCCTTGACGTCGCGGTAGCATCCGGGCTGGTTGAGCTCGTGGGAGGAGAGGCCCGTGCCGGCGGCGGGGCTGTAGGGCTGTATGGTGTAGCCCTTGTAGAGCAGGCCCTTGTCGTAGAGTTGCTTGAGGAGCCACCACAGCGTCTCGATGTATTTGTTGTCGTAGGTGATGTATGGGTGTTCCATATCCACCCAGTAGCCCATGCGGCGGCTGAGGTCTTCCCATTCGGAGGTGTACATCATCACGTTCTGGCGGCAGCGGCGGTTGTAGTCGTCGATGCTGATGGTCTTGCCGATGTCCTCCTTGGTGATGCCAAGCTCCTTCTCCACGCCGAGTTCCACGGGCAGCCCGTGGGTGTCCCATCCGGCCTTGCGGTGAACCTGGAAGCCCTTCATGGTCTTGAAGCGGCAGAAGGTGTCCTTGATGGAGCGTGCGAGCACGTGGTGTATGCCGGGGTGTCCGTTGGCCGATGGTGGTCCCTCGAAGAACACGAACGACGGTGCGCCTTCGCGTTCACTGATGCTGCGGTGGAAGAGGTCCTCCTCATCCCACTGTTTCAGCACATCCTTATAGACCTCTGTGAGATTGAGCTTGTTGCGTTCTTTGAACATAGATATGTTTTTGTTTGTTACTTTTATCCATTACTCTATTTGGGCGGCAAAGGTAAGCATTTTTTGTGCTTCCCACAAAGTTTTTCGCCCAAAAAGGTTGGTTTTAACCAAAAATGTAGCATTGTGGCTTCTTTGTGTAGCGGTGGTGGTAAGGTGTCAGGGCGGTTGTGTGGCCTGTGGCAACAGAAAGCCCCAAGGCTCAGGACCTTGGGGCTTTAGCGGGTTGTGCCGGGGGTGTTAGGCTTCAGGCTCGGGCGTTGCCTCGGGCTTTGCCGCGGCCTTGCGTGTGCGCTTCGCTGCTGGCTTGTCGGCAGCTTTCTTGGCGGGTTTCTCAGCCGCCTTCTTGGCCGGCTTCTCGGCGGCCTTCTTGGCGGGTTTTTCGGCCTCGGCCTCGGGTTCGTACTTCTTCAGTCGCGACTGTAGGCGTGAGATTTCCTTGTCCTTGACCTCGATCTCGTCGCCCTGGTTGCGTATGGTTGTGAGCAGCGCGTTGAGTTCTTCGTTCTCAATCTCGCTGGGGTAGAGGGCATTGACGCGGTTGATGAAGTCGCCCAGGATGTTCATGTAGTTGGTGAAGGCGTCGTAGGGGCTGTCATAGATGCCGCGGTACATGCCCACCGACATGGGCTTGGTGGTCATGAAGCGGAAGTTGTTGGAGGCCTGTATGCAGTCCCAGTCGTGGGTGATGCGGCGGTCCTTGCAGATGAGCACACGCTCGGCCACGCTGTAGAGCTTCTCGAAGGCTTCGCGCTGCATGACGTTGCCCAGCCAGCACGAGGTGTCGCGCTCCTCGTCGTTCCACGACATGGGGTATGGCGAGTCAATCTGATCCACGCTCTTCGTGCGTGCGATGATCTCGGATGGCGTGGCGAAGACGATTCCGCGCTGTTTGGCGCAAGCGGGCAGCGCCTTGATGAACTCGAGGATGTTGCTCGACAGTGGCTGGTAGATGCCGAGTGCGCAGAGCTCCATGAAGATGTTCACGATTTGCTCCTGCTCGGGCAGCTGTGCTATCCAGTCCATGTATGTGTCGGCAAAGAGCGGGTACTCGTTCCACGACGAGTTGTTGAAGCGCAGCGAGATGTCGTCGGAGAGCTTGTAGTCGCGCAGCAGCAGCTTGAGGTTGGGGTTCTGGTTGCAGTGGTAGAGGAAGTGGGGCGACTTCCATCCCAGCACATGCTTTGCGCCCTCGGCAATCATGCCCTTGTAGCCCATGCGTGCCACGAGGTCGCCGATGTCGTCGCTGTAGATGAGCGAGCTGTTGCGCAGCACGGTGGGTTTCTTGCCGAAGAGTTCCTTCATCTTCTTGGCCTGGCGTGTCACCTCGTCGCGGAACACGTCCTCGTTCTTGAGCGAGGAGAGGCCGTGGCTGTAGGGTTCGGCCAGGAACTCCACACAGCCGGTGGCGTTGAGTTCCTGCAGGAGCTCGATGACTTCGGGGGCATAGTTCTCCAGGAGTTCGAGTGCGCATCCTGAGATGGAGAAAGCCACCTTGAATTCCTTGCCATAGGTTTTGGCCATCTCGATGAATGTGCGCAGCGCGGGGATGTACGAGCGCTCGGCGGTCTCGGTGATGCCGCGCTCGTTCTCATAGTCGTCGAAATAGTAGTGATCCTTGCCGATCTCGAAGAAGCGGTAGCGCTTGAGATGTATGTTCTGGTGGATCTCGAAGTATAAGCAAATTGTTTTCATAATATCTGTTGCCTCATCCCTTCCCCTCTCCGGGCGGAGAGGGGCATTGTTACTTGTCAAGAGCAGAGGACTTTCATAATGAAGTTGTTACAAAATAAGCATTGAAATCTCATCGGTATATACCCTCCCTCCTCCTTGCGGAGACAGGGCGGGGTGGGGGGTGAGGCTAATATCTTTCCAGACACTGGTCGTAGAGGCGGCGTATGCGCTCGCCCACCTTCTCCCATGTGATGCCATCGACCTCCTTCTTGCCCTCGACCTGCAGGTACTCGTGGAGCGCGGGGTTGGTGCACAGCGAGTACATGGCGTCGGCCATGGCGTCGATGTCCCAGTAGTCGGTCTTGATGCACTTGTCGAGGATCTCGGCGCAGCCGCTCTGCTTGGAGATGATGCTTGGCACACCGCTCTGCATGGCCTCGAGGGGCGAGATGCCGAAGGGTTCGCTCACGGATGGCATGACATACACGTCGCTGTCACGGAAGATCTCGAACACCTGCTTGCCCTTCATGAATCCGGGGAAGTGGCAGCGGTCGGCGATGCCGTAGGCTGCCGCCATCTCGATCATGGCGTTCATCATGTCGCCGCTGCCGGCGAAGCAGAAGCGCACGTTGTTGGTGCGGTCGAGCACGCGCTTGGCGGCCTCGATGAAATACTCGGGACCCTTCTGCATGGTGATGCGTCCGAGGAAGGTGACGACCTTCTCCTTGCGGTCCTTGTATGGCAGACGCTTATCTACAATCTCCTGCAGCTCAGGCGCAAGCGGATAGACGGCGTTGTGCATGGCAAAGCACTTGGCGGGGTCCTGGCCGTAGTGGTTGATGACGGTCTGGCGCGTGAGTTCCGACACACACATGATGCAGTCGGCATGGTCCATGCCGTTGCGCTCGATGCTATAGACGGTGGGGTTGACATTGCCGCGCGAGCGGTCGAAGTCGGTGGCATGCACGTGGATGACGAGGGGCCGCCCGCTGACCTGCTTGGCGTGGATGCCGGCGGGGTAGGTGAGCCAGTCGTGGGCGTGGATGATGTCGAACTGCTCCGTGCGTGCCACCACGCCGGCGATGATGCTGTAGTTGTTGATTTCCTCGTGCAGGTTGCCGGGATAGCCTCCGGCAAACTCCATGCAGCCGAGGTCGTTGACGTGCATGTAGTTGAAGTCGGCGTAGATGTGCTCGCGGTAGCGGTAGTAGTCGTCGGGCGACATGATGTTGCCGATGCGCTGCTGCACGTAGTCATAGTTGACGTCGCGCCAGGCGATGGGCACGCTGTTCATGCCCACAATCTTGCAGGCCGAGCGGTCCTCGTCGCCGAAGGGGCGTGGCAGGCATAGTATGGTCTCTATGTCGCCTTGCGCGTGCAAGCCCTGGGCTATGCCGTAATTTGCTGTGGCGAGTCCCCCGAAGACGTGAGGTGGGAACTCCCATCCGAACATTAATACTTTCATAAGTCTATTTCTGAACCAGTGAGCTTTGCGCCTCCCCCCGCGAGTGTGGCGTGGGGGCTGTGGGGTTGCTGCCTGGCTGTCGTTTTATGTAGTTGGATGATGCTATATGTTAGCGTTGGTGATTGCCGCTCCCTGGCGGGGCGGGGTAGGGTGGAGCTTCTATTCCATTATGTATTTATCCAACAGCTTCACCACGCGCATGATCTCGGCCACGTTCATGGCAAACGACATGGCGCCGCGGCCGTGGAACGGGGGATTGCCGTCGAACACCTCGGGGATGGTGCCTATGCAGTGGTAGAAAAGCTCTTCCTCGTAGCCCACGAGCTGGCGCTCGACGAAGCTCACGCGCGAGTAGCCAAACACCTTCAGGCAAGCCTCAAGGTAGAAACCGGCGAGCCACGGCCAGGCCGTGCCCTGGTGGTAGGCATAGTCACGCTGCACCTGCGGGCCCACATACATGGGGTTGTAGCCGCCGCTCTTGGGCGAGAGTGTGCGCAGGCCCTTGGGCGTGAGCAGTTCCTTGGTGCACATGTCGAGCACACCCTTCTTCTGGCGGGCGTCGAGTGGCGAGTAGTCGAAGGCGGCGGCGAAAATCATGTTCGGGCGCACGCTCCAGTCCATCATAGCCCCGTCCACATAGTCGAGCAGGTAGCCATACTCGTTGAGGAACGTCTGCACGAAGCTCTTCTGGCACTTTGCGGCAAGGGCCTCGAGCCACGTTGCGGCTGCCTCGTCGCCAATCTTGTGGCCCACCTGGGCGCTGAACATCAGCGCGTTGTACCACAGCGCGTTGAACTCCACGATGTAGCCCGAGCGCGGCACGATGGGTGCGCCGTTGGCCGAGGAGTTCATCCACGTGATGGCGTGGTCGCGGCCGTTGGCATACACCAGCCCGTTGTCGTGAACGTAGAGGTTGTCGTGGCGACCGTCGCTCAGATACTGCATGATGTCGCGCAGCAGCTGCCCGTATTTCTCGACACACTTTGTCATGCCAACGAACTTGCCATACTGCTGTATGCACCACACGGCCCACAGCAACACGTCGGGGTGCTCCATCTCGTAGATGCGCACCGTGAGCGGCTCGCCGGCAATGAACTGGCGTATGCCCTTCTCGGCCGTGGCCATCACCTGCTCAAAGTGCTCCACCTCATTGTTGGTCAGCGTCAGGCCCGGCAGCGAGATGAACATGTCGCGGGCGCGGCACTTGAACCACGGGTAGCCGGCGAGGATGTAGGTCTCGCCGTCGCGGTAGTTGATGAACTGGTGGGCGCTGTTCACGAGGCAGTGGTAGAAATTGTCGCGGGGGGTGCGGATGTTCACCTCGAAGTCGGTGAGTTCGGGAAGCTCCGAGGGCTTGATTTCCGACAGGCCGGCAGAGAAGATCACGCTCTCGCCGGGCTTGATGTCGAACTCGAAGTAGCCGGGCACGTACAGGTCCTCGTTGGAGGCGTAGCCGCGCTCCTGCTCCTTGGGGTATTCCACGCCGCGGTACCAGTCCGGGCGGAACACCCACTCGGCCTTCTTCGACAGCTGCATGTACAGCTCGGGGTAGCCTGGGTACATGCACGTCTTGATGCCGTTTTTCACCTCCTGGTAGTCGCGGCTTGCACGCGGATTCTCATGTGTGAACTCGCGCACGCTGCGGAATGCCAGCCAAGGCTGAAGGCGCAGTGTCGTCTTCGAGTGGGCATCGACGAGGGTGTAGCGGATGATGACTCGGTCCTCGAAGTGCTGGAACACCTGCTCGCGCTTGAGCAGCACGCCGCCAACGCGGTAGAGCGTCGTGGGCACCTGTTGGCAGTCGTACTCGCGGATGTACTTGTGGCCGCGGGGGCTGAAGTTGTCTCCCTGGTATTTGTGGAGGCCAAGGTTGAATTCGGCGCCGTGCTGGATGACCGTGCAGTCGAGCGACGAGAGCAGAACGTGGTTCTCATCGTCGAGCTCAGGCACAGGCACAACGAGCAAACCGTGGTACTTGCGCGTGTTGCAGTCCAAGATGGTGGAGCAGCTGTATGCGCCGGAGCGGTTGGAGCGTAGCACCTCTTTCTTCAGAGCCTCCTCAAGGTTTGTCATCAGGGTCTTGTCAAACTTTAAATAGCTCATGTCTGATTTTATTAAGGTAAAAAGATAATTTTAGTGTGGGATTTGTGGTTTTTTAGGTATGATTTTGCTGAAAACGTTTCCAAAAGTAGGAATAAATCCCCACTTGCGAAAATATTTTGGCACAAAAGTTTGCAACTTATTTGCCAAAACCGAAAAAAAGCACTAATTTTGTGCCGTAAAACATAATTTCAGGGCTATTATTTCCGTCTATGGCAAGAAGAAACATGTCTCTTAAGGAGGTGTTGCCGCGTTTGTCGGCACTGTTCGAACCTCTCGACGCCCAGCAGCGCGAAGCGCTCATGCCTCATGTGAGGATTCAGGCTTACAAGAAGAACGAAATCATCTATCGCGAGGGTACACCACCCACCGACTTGCTCTGCCTCATCTCCGGCAAGGTGAAGATATTCAAGGACGGCGTGGGCGGGCGCACGCAGATTATGCGCGTCATACGACCCGTCGATTACTTTGGCTATCGCGCCGCCTTCGCCGGCGAGGACTACCTCACCGCCGCGGCGGCCTTCGAGCCGTCGGTCATCGTCAAGATCCCCATGCACGTCATCACGCTCTTCATCCAGCAGAATTCCACACTCGCATGGTTCTTCATCCAGCAGCTTTCCATGGACCTCGGACAGGCCGACGAACGCACCGTCAACCTCACACAGAAGCACATACGCGGACGTCTCGCCGAGTCGCTGCTCTTCCTCAAGGAGCGCTACGGCGTGGAGGAGGACGGTGCCACACTGAGCATTTATCTCAGTCGCGAGGACCTGGCCAACCTCTCGAACATGACCACCAGCAACGCCATACGAACCCTCTCCAATTTCGCCAACGAGCGCCTCATTGCCATCGACGGACGCAAGATAAAACTCATCGACGAGGCCAAGCTTGAGAAGGTGAGCCGCATAGGCTAAGACCCACGACAGCAGCAGCCACCGGCGGCCCAATAGTCCTTGGCCGTTTGTGCTTCCTGATTCTGCTGGCGCGATCGCAAGGGATTCATCCTTATATTTTCATGCACGCGTGCGCGCGAGACATTCGACGGACGCTCCGAACGCGGTTTTTTCGGCGTGACATTTTCATAAACGCTTGCGTGCGAGACATTCGACAGACGCTCTGAACGCGGGTTCATCGGCGTGACATTTTCATACACGCTTGCGCGCGAGACATACGTGTATTATCGACAATTGTGTGCGACTTGTTTGATGGAAATTGCATTTATGACTATCCGCAATCGTACCACCAAAGAGACCGCAACGCGGTCTTCGCTCAATAACCGAGGGTACGAGCGTAGTGAGCACCCCCAGTTGACATACAATCGTGGAATATGCACTCTGAAAGAGTGCCCCATTATTCGGAGAGGGCGACCCTTTTAGGGTCGATGCCGATAATGGCAGACATCCGGGGGTGCTGCGCACCCTCGGTTATTGAGCGATGACGCTTTCAGCGTCTTGGTGGTACGATCGTGGATTGACATTTTGCATTTTTACCCCCCACCTTTGCGCACTTTTACCCCACCT
>JAFSVI010000139.1 GCA_017445145.1 Bacteroidaceae bacterium
AGTATTAGTTTCAGTTTCATGCTTGTTGTATGTTGTTAGTTAGTGATTATGTTGTTATTGTGTGAGCCAGAGAGTGAGGAAGGGGTCATAGACTTGGTATGTTCCTTCGTCGTGTGTTATGAAGTCCTTGTCGAGCAGTCCTCTGGCGGCCGCTGTTGCTACGCTTGGTGTCTGCAGGTGGTGCCGTTTGAGGAAGTTTTTGCTTGTTATGCTCTTGGCTTTCCCTTCACGTGCTATTGCTATGAACACTTCCCGTTGCTTCTCGGGGATGCTGTTGAGCATCATCTCGAAGGAGTCGGAGAAGAGGTCGAGGATATATCGTATGGCATCGGGTATCATCGCTGCGGTGCATGTGGAGCCTTCCGGTGTCTTGAGGTAAAGCACGTTCATGAGTCGTTGTAGGCACAGCGTGATGCCGTCGAACTGCTCATATACAGCCTTCACGACGTTAGCTTCAATGTTTTTCCCCCCTCGTTGGAACATGCGTTGTGCGAAGTCCTGGTACTTAGTCATGGAAATGCGCTGAAGGTTCATGATGACTACCGATTGATAGAATGGTCTGGCCGGTGAGGTGAATATCTCCGTCATGAGGTGTCGCTTTGAGCCTGCGAAGATGAATGTGGCGTTGATGCATCGCTGCATGTATGTGCGCAGTGTGGCCTCGACGTTGTGGCTGTCTGCGTAGCGTGTTATCTGCTGGAACTCGTCTATGGCCACTATGCATGGTCTGTCGGCTTGGCTGAGGTATTTGAATATCTCATCGAGTGTTGTTGCCGGATTGTCTATGTCGCCGAGTCCGATGCTCCATGAGGGGTTGTTGTTGATGTCGAAGGTCATCTGTGCCTGCAGTGAGCGCAGGGTGTTGATGAATGCTTCCCACGCTCTGCGTCCTCTTGGTTTGAGGCTTTCGAGTATGGAGCGTCCGAGCACATTGACGAAATCGCGGATGGATGTTGTGGCGTATATGTCGATGTGGAAGGTGTAGTAGTGTTCGTTGATGGCAGGCTGTTGGAAGCAATGTTGAATGAGGTCGGTCTTGCCGATGCGTCGTGGTGCAATCAGGGCCATGTTGTTGCCGTTTGTGGTTAGTTCCACAAGCGTTTGTGTCTCCTGTTCGCGGTCGCAGAAGAACTCCGGTCCGGCGTAGCCTTTGGTGATGAACGGGTTGGTCATATTGCGTTGACAGCCTGTTGCGTATGTGGTCTTTGTGCGATTTTGTCCTGTTTGGGATAATCCTGTTTAGGATAATGGCGCTTGGAGTGTCTCTATCTGGCAGGTGTGCTGCTTGGTGTCGCGGTCGTAGTTGAGGCCCACGAGTAGCAGTTCGCCTGTGTATTGTGCCAGTTTGGCGGGGTATTGGCGGCGGTGTATCTGTGTGATGGCGCTGTCGGCGTCGCGGTTCACCTTGAGCTCCACGATGATGGCTGGCGAGCTGACGTTTTTCCTCGGCATGAGCACGATGTCAGCGAAGCCCTTTCCTGTGGGCAGCTCTCGGTGTATGACGTATTGGTTGCGTGCGGTGTACAGGGCGAGGCTGAGGACACATGCCAGTGAGTTTTCGTTGTTGTAGCTGAGTATGCTTGTGTTGTCGTCGTGTATGGCCTCTACGGCACGTGCCACGGCGTCGGCCTCGCCGCAGAGTATGTCCTGCAGGAGTTGGTCGGAGGCTTCGAGTGCATTGACTACGGGTGTCCAGTTGTTGGCCTCCACGGCGTTGGCCATCTCGCCCATGACCTCGTGATTGGGGATGTAGCACTCGTCGCGTCGCCAGTTGTAGGAGAGGTAGCCGAGGTGTATGAGCACGGTGAGAACGTCGTCGCGGTTGTTGATGACCGACATGTCGTTTTGGAACTTGGTGGGATTCACCTTGCAACGCCCTCCCGCCAGCATGAGGATGATGTCGTCCTTCAATCCCTGGAAGTTCATCTGAATGTAGTTGACCACGGAGTCGAAGGCGCCCGTTGATGCCCAGTAGCTCCTGCAACGCCGCCTGTTGACAGCCTGCATGACGCTGTTTGGGTTGAACATCGACAGCTCGTCGCCAATCTGGTAGCCGTCATACCACTTCTCCAGCTCGTCAAAGCTCATGGCATGTTCCGTGGCAAGTGCCTGTACCTCGTCTTTCGTGAAGCCGAAATAGCGACCCATGTTGCCTGGCTCCACCATGGAATACTCCATGAAGTTGTTGAGTGCCGATTCCGTCTTGTATTTCTTGATGGGCAGGATGCCAGTCATATACACTCCTGCGAACACGCTGGTGGCGTTCACCACCTTGAACATGCGGCGCAGCCAGGTGAGGTAGCGGTCCATGGCCGGCGTGCCGGTGGGGAACTCGCGGCAGATGGCGTCCCACTCGTCGATGATGAAGAAGAACTTCTGGCGTGTGTCGTTGGCTATGCGTATGAGGCAGTCCATGAGGTCCCTGCAGCCCTGCATGTCCACTTGCGGATAGGTCTTTGCCACCTCGGCTCGTAGCTCGGCATCGATGTGGTTGACGATGTCCTCGTCGTGGAATCGCGTGACGAAGGCCGTGAGGTCCAGGTAGATGACGGGCATGGTGTTGAGATACTTGTCGAATGACGGGTCGCGGGCTATCTCGAGGTCAGCGAACAGCTCGCGTGAGTCGCACGAGTGGTCGTAGTAGGCGCAGAGCATCTCGGCTGCCATGGACTTGCCGAAGCGTCGGCTGCGTGTGACACAGCTGAAGCATCGTCTGGTGTTGAGCGTGTTGTTGACCACTGCTATAAGCCCGGACTTATCCACGTATTCGCCCCTGCGAATGGTGGCGAAAGCTTCGTTTCCTAAGTTGATGTATGCGCTCATGTCTGTAGGTGCTGTCTTTGCTGTTGTGGGTGATGCCGATGCTTTGGTCGTTATGTCGGTGTGGCGTTGGTGCGGCTTATGTCGTCTTGACTACGTGTGTGGCCTCAAGCTCGGCATTGCGGCGGTCGGTCTGCGTCACGACGCGGGCTGCCAGCTGCAGGAAGGCGTTGCCGGTGGGTGTTGCGGGGTCGAGCACGGCTGGTGTGCCGGCGTCGCCGCTCTCGCACAGTCCCTGCACGAGTGGTATCTGTGCCAGCAGCGGTATGTTCATGTCGGCGGCGAGCGTTGCAGCCCCCTCGCGTCCGAAGATGTAGTAGCGGCTGTCGGGGTGCTCGGCGGGTGTGAACCACGCCATGTTCTCCACGAGGCCGAGTATGGGTACCGCCACCTTGTCGTTGCGGTACATGTTGATGCCCTTGCGTGCGTCGGCCAGCGCCACCTGTTGCGGTGTGCTGACGATGACGGCGCCGGTGAGGGGCAGCGTCTGCACGAGCGTGAGGTGTATGTCGCTGGTGCCCGGCGGCGTGTCGAGGATGAAGTAGTCGAGGTCGCCCCAGTCGGCCTCGCCGATGAGCTGCTTGAGGGCGTTGCTGGCCATGCCTCCGCGCCAGAGGGTGGGTGTGTCGGCATCAACGAAGAAGCCTATGGATAGCATCTTCACGCCATAGCGCTCGATGGGCACGATGAGGGTCTTGCCGTCGCGCTCCTCGCTGTAGGGGCGTGCATCCTCCACGCCGAACATCTTGGGCATGGATGGGCCGAAGATGTCGCAGTCGAGCAGCCCCACGCGGTGGCCCAGTCGCGCCAGGCCTATGGCGAGGTTGGCGGCCACGGTGCTCTTTCCCACGCCGCCCTTGCCGCTGGCCACGGCGATGATGTTGCCCAGGTGGGCATAGTCGGGCTCGGTGGCCGCGGCGTGTGTTTCCGGCGCCACGGTCTTGGTGTGTATCTCCACCTCCACGTCGCGCGCCACGTAGGCGTGTATGGCAGCCTCAGCGGCCTTGACTATGGACTTGAGGAATGGGTCAGTCTGTCGGGGAAAGATGAGTGAGAAGCTCACATGTAGGCCGCTGATGCGCATGTCGTCCTCCACCATTCCGGCCTCGACGATGTCCTTGCCTGTGCCGGGGTAGCGCACGGTGCGCAGTGCGTCGGTTATGAGTTTCGGGTACAGTTGCATGTATTATTTAGGTTTTCTGGCGGCAAAGTTAGCAATAATATCTGACAAGCTATAGCTTGTGGCGTTTTTTTTTCGCTTTTGCGCCCTATTTTTGCAAAACAAACACCCGGGCGCCCGCTGCGGGGCGTCCGGGTGTGGGTGTAGGCGGTGCTCGGATGTGTGGCTGCGGTGCCGTGGCTCGGTGTGTGTGTTCGCGCGGCGAGTGTGCCTGCTCGCCGCGGCAAGTTACAAAAAAAGCCACGGCATGTTTCGTCGCTTGCCGTGGCGTGTGGGCTACCGGGCCGTGGTGAGCGAGCTTCGTTTCTCGCGGCTGTAGCTGCGGTAGTCGTCGAGCGGGATGTCTATGTCGGGTTCGGTGAGCACCTCGGCCGTCGGCCTGTCGGCGGTGAGTGCCGGCAGACGGAAGCGCAAGTACCTGATTGCCAGCCCGCGGTCCATCCACATCTGCTCGTAATAGGTGCGTATGTCGATGTCGGGCAGGAGCGCGGCGCTGTGCGCATCGGGCGTCTGTGCGTGGAGGTCCTCGGTGCATGCCTCTATGGGCAGTTGGTTGGCGAGGCACACGTGGCGCGTGTAGGTGAAGAGGAAGTTGCTGTCGGTCTTGAGGTGAACGGCGCCGCCGTCGGCGAGGAAGCGCAGGTATCGCCGCAGGAAATAGGTGGATGTGAGGCGCTTGGTGGCCTTCTTCATCTGCGGGTCGGAGAAGGTGAGCCATATCTCGCTCACCTCGCCGGGTGCAAAGAAGCGGTCGATGATCTCGATGTTGGTGCGCAGGAAGACCACGTTCGTCAGCCCCTCGCGCAGCGCCGCCGTGGCACCTGTCCACATGCGCGCACCCTTGATGTCCACGCCGATGAAGTTCTTCGGCTCGGGGGCGGCGTTGGCGGCAGTGGTGCCGCCGGGGGTGGTGTCGGTGGTGCGCTGTGCGTGGCGCCGTGCGAGGCCCACGGCATACTCGCCCCGCCCGCATCCGAGTTCGAGCACGATGGGGTTGTTGTTGTGGAACACCTCCTCGTGCCATCGGCCCCTCAGCGGGCATGGCGCGTCGTCGAGCCTGTTGAAGGGGAACTCAAAGACGTTGGGGTATGCCGCCATGTCGGCGAATTTGGCCAGCTTGCCCTTGCTCATTCGATGACGACGGTGGTCCAGCCGTGGGTGTCGGGTTCGATGCCGTACTGTATGTCGATGAGCTTCTTGTAGAGGCGCGTGCTGATGGGTCCCGGCTTGCCGTCGGGGGCGAAGACGTAGCTCTTGCCCGTCTCGGGGTCGTCGATGCGCTCGATGGGGCTTATGACGGCCGCCGTGCCGCATGCTCCGGCCTCGTCGAAGGTCTCCAGCTCCTCGATGGGTATGGGTCGGCGCTCCACCTTGAGGCCGAGGTCTGCGGCGAGCTGCATGAGGCTCTTGTTGGTCACGGAGGGCAGGATGCTGGTGCTGAGCGGCGTGACGTAGGTGTTCTCCTTGATGCCGAAGAAGTTGGCGGCGCCACATTCGTCGATGTATTTCTTCTCCTTGGCGTCGAGATAGAACTCGCAGGAGTAGCCCTGCTCGTGGGCCCAGGTGTTGGCGCGCAGCGATGCGGCGTAGTTGCCGCCCACCTTGTAGCAACCGGTGCCCAAGGGTGCCGAGCGGTCGTAGTCGCGGGTGATGACGTAGGGTGTTGTGGCGAAGCCGCCCTTGAAGTAAGGTCCCACGGGTGTGGCGAAGATGAGGAAGAGGTAGTCCTTGGCCGGGTGCACTCCCACCTGCGCCGTGGTGCCTATGAGCAGCGGGCGCAGGTATAGCGTTGCGCCGCTCTCGTAGGGCGGAATGAAGCGCTCGTTGAGGCGCACCACGCGTTTGATCATGTCGGTGAACAGCTCCGTGGGCACCTCGGGCATGACGATGCCGCGGCTGGTGCTCTGCAGGCGTGCGGCGTTCTCCTCCATGCGGAACACGCGCACCTTGCCGTCGGGGCAGCGGTATGCCTTGAGTCCCTCGAATGCTTCCTGCCCGTAGTGTAGGCATGTAGCCGCCATGCTCAGGTTGATGGTTGTCTCGGACGTGACCTCGATCTCGCCCCACTTGCCGTCGCTCCAGCGACAGCGCACGTTGTAGTCTGTTGGGATGTAGCCAAAACCTATGTTGGCCCAGTCGATTTCTTTCATGTTTGGTGTTGATGATGAAACTATTCGGCCGCAAAATTACAACAAAATGCTGGAACGGCCGCACTTTTGGCGCCAAAAACTGACGAATCGCCGTCATTTTTACTCTTTTCCGGCGCTGATGGCGTCTCCTCCCGATAACGCGTGTGTGCGCATCACCCCCTCGTGTCCGCCAGCATAGGCATCGAAAAAGGCAGGAGCCGTGCGTGGCTCCTGCCTTTATGCAGTTGGGCGGTGCGTGATGCCCGCCCTGATGTGGCGTGCGGGGTTACTCGGCGCGCAGCGTGAAGCGGCGGAAGGCTGTCACGGTGAGCTCCTTGTCCTGCTCCTTGAGGTACTGGGCGATGGTCTTTGTCTTGTCCCAGATGAACTCCTGGTCGAGGAGGCAGCTCTCCTTGAAGAACTTCTTGAGGCGTCCCTGTGCGATGTTCTGAATCATCTGCTCGGGGAGGTTGGCGGCCTTCTCCTCGGCGACCTTCACCTTGAGCTCGCGCACCATCTGAGCCTGCTCGGGTGTGATCCATCCCTTGGCCATGTTGCTCTCGATGTGGTCGTCGCTATCGACGTGGGCGGGGTTGACGCCGGCCTTGCGGATGGCGGCCTCCACGGCCTTGGCGATCTGCTCCTCCTTTGTCTTCTCGATGGCCACGCGCATCTCGCTGTCGATGACCTCCTGTGGCACGCTCTTCTCGTCGATGGCCACGGGGCTTGCGCTGGCCACCTGCATGGCGATGTTCTTGCCCACGGTGGCGTCGGCGACGCACTTGTTGAGGGCCACCATGGTGCAGAGCGAGTGCTTGCTCTGGTGGTCGTAGGTGGCGATGCACTCGCCCTCGATGACGCTGTAGCCGTCGAGCTCCATCTTCTCGCCGGTGATGCCGCTGCGGTCCACGACGGCCTCGGCCACGGTGGCGCCGCCCATGGGCAGTGCCTTGACCTCGTCGAGCGTCTTGCAGCGTGCAGCCACGGCGGCGTCGAGGATGTCCTGTGTGAGCTTCACGAAGTCGGCGTTGTTGGCCACGAAGTCTGTTTCACACTTGAGGGCGATCATGGCGGCGAAGTTGCCATCGACCTTGACGAGGACGCAGCCCTCGCTGGCCTCGCGGTCGCTGCGCTTGGCGGCGACGGCCTGTCCCTTCTTGCGGATGATCTCTATGGCGGCGTCGATGTTGCCGTCGGTCTCGGTGAGGGCCTTCTTGCAGTCGGCCAGGCCGGCACCTGTCATCTCGCGCAGTTTCTGTATGTCTTTGATTGATACAGCCATTGTTGTTGTGTGACCCCGCCCAGAGCGCTCGCCCGCCGGTGGCGGGTGTGTGCCCGGGTTGTGGGGCCTTTTGTTAGGTTGGGTTGGTTAAAATATGTATGCTCTCAGCCCGCCATGGGGCGGGGTGTGGGCGCAGCCTCACTCGGCAGCCTCGGCGTCGTCGGCGGGAGCCTCGGCGTCGTCGGCCTCGTCCTCCACGCGTGCGCTCTTGCGCTGCGAGCGCTCGCCCTTCTCCTGGGCGGCCTCGGCGTCCACGCGCTCGGCCTTGCGCTCCTCGATGCCCTCGGCGATGGCGGCGCAGCAAGCGTCGAGAATAACCTCAATGCTCTTGCTGGCATCGTCGTTGGCGGGGATGACGAAATCGACGTTGTCGGGGTTGGAGTTGGTGTCCACGATGCCGAACACGGGAATGCCCAGGCGGTTGGCCTCGCGCACGGCGATCTGCTCCTTGAGCACATCCACCACGAAGAGTGCTGCCGGCAGACGTGTGAGGTCCACGATGCTGCCCAGGTTCTTCTCGAGCTTTGCGCGCTGGCGGCTGATCTGGAGTATCTCGCGCTTGGAGAGGTTGGCGTAGGTGCCGTCGGCGGTGAGCTTGTCGATGCTTGCCATCTTCTTCACGGCCTTGCGGATGGTGGGGAAGTTGGTGAGCATGCCGCCGGGCCATCGCTCGATGACGTATGGCATGTTGACCGACGTGGCCTTCTCGGCTACGACGGGCTTGGCCTGTTTCTTTGTTGCAACGAAGAGAATCTTGCGGCCGGTCTTGGCGATATTCTTCAGGGCCTCGGCGGCCTCGTCAACCTTCACCACTGTCTTGTGGAGGTCGATGATATGTATGCCATTCTTCTCCATGAAGATGTATGGAGCCATGGCGGGGTTCCACTTGCGCTTGAGGTGGCCAAAGTGTGCGCCGGCCTCAAGGAGTGCGTCGAAATTTGTACGTGACATAAGTTGATTATGGGTGGTTTACTTTCTTTGGGGTTAACACTTGTGTTACCAGCCATGCGGTAGTCTGCGCGGAGTCCGCATGGTTTAGATGCTAAACGAATCTCCCTGGGGAGAATGTAGGATGTGGAATGTGGGAAGTGGGATGCAGGACCGCTTGCTCGCAACGGATGATACATGTCACATTCCCCATTCGGCAAAGCCAATCAGCGCTTGCTGAACTGGAAGCGGCGACGAGCCTTGGGCTGACCGGGCTTCTTGCGCTCCACGGCACGCGGGTCGCGCGTCATGAAGCCTTCGGCACGCAGGGCCTTCTTGTCGTCGGCGTTGATCTTGACGAGGGCTCGTGCGATGGCCAGGCGCAGCGCCTGGCTCTGGCCGGTGTAGCCACCGCCGAAGAGGTTCACCTTGATGTCGTACTTCTCGGTGGCGTCGAGCAGCGTCAGGGGCTGCTTCACCACAAACTGGAGTATGGTGCTGGGAAAGTACTCGGCGAGGTCGCGCTTGTTGATGGTAATCTTACCTGTGCCCTCTGTGACATAAACTCGGGCTACGGCGCACTTGCGGCGCCCTAATGCATTTACAACTGCCATTTCTGTTTACTTTAAGAGGTTAATATCGATTGCCTTGGGCTGCTGGGCCTCGTGCTTGTGGTCAGCGCCGGGATAGACGTAGAGGTTGGTGAGGAGCTTTGCGCCGAGGCGGTTCTTGGGGAGCATGCCCTTCACCACCTTGTGGAGCAGGCGGTCGGCGCCGTTGGGCTTGGCCAGGATGGCGGCGGGGTTGCTCTTCTTCTGTCCGCCGGGGTAGCCGCTGTAGCGCAGGTAGATGCGGTCGGTCATCTTCTGGCCGGTGAGCACCACCTTGTCGGCGTTGATGATGATGACGTTGTCACCGCAGTCCACGTTGGGCGTGAACGATGGCTTGTACTTGCCGCGGAGCAACTTGGCCACCTTGGAGGCCAGACGGCCCAGGACCTGGTCCGTCGCATCGACGACGACCCACTCCTTCTTGACAGTGGCCTTGTTGGCAGAAATGGTCTTGTAGCTTAGTGTGTTCATTTCTTCGTTGTTGAACTTGGTTGTAATTTGTTGATTCGACGTTGAAGCCGCCCGGGGCGGCCCCGTTGGTGCATATCTGCGATTCACTAACCACGCTCCCAGGCCAGCGGAAACGCTATTAACACGCAGATTGCGAGCCGTTTATGGGCTCTTGTGGTAATAATCGGCTTGCAAAGGTACGGCTTTTTGGGCATTCGGCCATCACTTGCGTTGACTTTTTTTATGTGAAAAAAGCTTAAAGACATGTCGTTGCGGTGCCGCCTCTCGACTTTTTCCACTACTTTTGCACCCGCAAAGCGTGGGCGCTCATGCCCGCCGCCGAACTTCATACCCCCCAACGACGATGCATAGACACACACATATCATATATGCCGCAGTGCTCCTCGTGGCCGCCATGGCGGCGGCGTGCAGCAGCGGTGAGACCTACGCCGAACAGAAGGACAAGGAGCGCAATGCCATCAGCGCTTTCCTGGGCCGCGACGTGGCCATCCTCGATGCCGAGGGCGACACGGTGGTGCGCGTGGGGCATATCAACGTCATCAGCGAGCAGCAGTTTCTCTCGCAGGACAGCATGACGGACGTCTCGCGCAACGAGTACGTGCTCTTTGGCAACTCCGGCGTGTATATGCAGATCGTGAGGCGCGGCACGGGCGAGAAGCTCGCCTCGGGCCAGAGCAAGCGCATCATAGCGCGCTACGTGGAGTTCAACATCCTGCGCGACAGCATACAGTCGCGCAGCGACGCCCTCTACTACCACACCAGCCCCGACATCCTCGAGGTGTCCAACACCTACGGCACGTTCACCGCCTCCTTCAGCACCGACAACGGCGGCGGCGCCATGTACCGCATATACAGGCAGACGGAGGTGCCGTCGGGGTGGCTCGTGCCTTTCTCTTATATTAAAATAGGTCGTCAGTTGGAGGCCGACGACCACATTGCCAAGGTGCGCCTCATCGTGCCGCATTCGTCGGGCCACAACGAGGCGCGCCAGAACGTGTATCCCTGTTTCTACGAGATTCTCTTTCAGGAGATGCGCGAGTGATGCCTTTGCAGCTCCTGCCACACGGCGGGGTCGAGTCCGCGGCCGTCGTAGTGCGGGTCGTGGGTGATGGCGTGGCGTATGGCCGTTGACGAGATGTCGAAGAGCGGCGCATCCACCAGCGTCACCGCCTGCGGCAGCGTGGCGGCGTCGATGCTTGTGCCCGGCCGCGGATAGACGATGACGCGGTGGCGGGCGAGTATGTCGGCGGCGTGGTACCACTGCGGGAAGCGCTGCCAGTTGTCGGCGCCGATGACGAGGGCAAACTCGCGCTCGCGGTGGCGCTCGGCGAGCACCGACAGCGTGCGCCACATGTAGGACGGGCGCGGCAGGTGCATCTCGGCATCGCTCACGCTCACACCCGCCAAGCCCTCCACCGCCAGGCGCGCCAGCTCCAGGCGCAGCGCCTCGGGCAGCAGCGTGGCATCGGCCTTGAAGGGGTTCTGCGGCGACACCATCAGCCACACCTCGTCCACGCAGCCCGCCTCCACCAGCCACCGTGCCAGCGCCGTGTGGCCCGTGTGGATGGGGTTGAAGCTGCCGCCGTAGATGCCTGTCAGCGTCATGGCGGCTATGGGCGTGCGGCCCCCACGAAGCGGGCCACGGTGTCGTAGGCCTCGCGCTGGGCGGCCTCCAGCTCGTCGTTGACCACCACGGCGTCGAAGCGCGGCGCAAAGGTCAGCTCGTAGCTGGCGCGCGCCAGGCGCTCCTCGATGACCTCCGGCGCGTCGGTGGCGCGACCCTCGAGGCGGCGGCGCAGGGCCTCGATGCTGGGCGGCTGTATGAAGATGCTCATGGCGCGCGCGCCGAAATACTCCTTCAGGCGCATGCCGCCATGCACATCGACGTCGAACACCACGTTCTCCCCGGCTGCCAGCTGGCGCTCCACCTGGGCCTTGAGCGTGCCGTAGAAGCGGCCGGCATACACCTCCTCATACTCTATGAAGTCGCCGGCGGCGATGTGGGCGCGAAAGGCGTCCTCCGAGAGGAACAGGTACTCCACTCCGTGGCGTTCGTCGCCGCGCGGCGGACGCGTGGTGGCCGAGACGGAGAATGCCAGGTTCAGCTCGCGGCGTGGCATGAGGCTGCCTATGATGGTGCTCTTCCCGCTGCCCGACGGGGCGCAGAAGATGATGACACGGCCCCCGTTCATAGCACGTTGAGCACCTGCTCCTTTATCTGTTCGAGCTCGTCCTTCATCTGCACCACGATGTTCTGCATCGCTGCGATGTTCGACTTGCTGCCAAGCGTGTTGATCTCGCGACCCATCTCCTGCGCTATGAAGCCCAGCTTCTTGCCCTGGCCGTGGCCCTCGCGCATGGTGTCGAGGAAATACGTCAGGTGGTTGGACAGACGCTGCTTCTCCTCGCTCACGTCGAGCTTCTCGATGTAGTAGATCATCTCCTGCTCCAGGCGGTTGCGGTCCACCTGCACCTCCGGCAGCGAGCGCAGCCCGTCCTCGATGCGCGAGCGTATCTTGGCCACACGCTGCTGCTCGTAAGGCTCCACCTGGGCCAGCAGCGAGCCTATGTTGGCTATCTTCTGCTCGAACATAGACGCCAGGGCGCGCCCCTCCTGCTCGCGGAAGGCCACAAGCTGCGCTGTGGCCTCGCGCACAACGCCCTCGGCCACGGCCCATTCCTCGGCCGTCAGATCGGCCACGCTGCCATCGCCCTTGGCGATGATGTCGGGCAGGCGCAGAAGCGTGGGCATCCACTGCGCGCCGGGCTCGTCGATGTCAAGCTCGCGCGCCAGGGCGCGTATCTCCGCCACATAGGCGGCTGCCACGCCCCTGTTGATGGGGACCACGTGGACGTTGTCGTCGTCTTTCTCGATGTAGAGGCAGAAATCCACCTTGCCGCGCTCCAGGGCCTGGCCCACGAGCGAGCGCAGCGCCATCTCCTTCTCGCGATAGACGGGCGCCACGCGCGAGGCAATGTCGAGGGCCTTGCTGTTGAGCGACTTCACTTCTGCCGTAATCTTGTTGCCACGGAAGTCGGCAGATGCCTTGCCGTAGCCGGTCATTGACAATATCATCTCTCGGGGTTAAAAGTGTGCTGACGATGTGGGGCTGCTGCGGCACGGGAGGCCGTAGAGCGCCGCAAAGGTAGTGAAAAAGTTGCGGCTTTCGGCCCTCGGCGTGCGTGTTTTTGCGCACAAAGCCACAAAAAACGCTAAAATCCACTAAAATATCCTCGACGAGACGCCGCGTCTGACGTCTTTTCACTACCTTTGCACCGCCTTATGTGCGCGCGACGAACAAATGCCACGCCACCCACCCGGCAGCCAACAGCCACCACCCGACGGCCGACAAGGCACAAGCATGAATCGCAAAATCGAAAATAGTAAATCGTCAAATCGTAAATCCCTTGGCTTGCATACTGAACATTGAAACAAGCGCACGCACGTGCTCCGTGGCCGTGAGCCACGACGGAGCCGTCATCTTCCACAAGGAGGACACCGACGGCCCCAACCACGCCACCATCTGCGCACCATACGTTGACGAGGCCCTGAGCTTTGCCGAGAGCCATGCCATACCGCTCGACGCCGTGGCCGTAAGCCACGGACCGGGCAGCTACACAGGTCTGCGCATAGGACTCTCCATGGCCAAGGGCGTGGCCTACGCGCGTGGCGTGCCGCTCATCACCGTGCCAACGCTCAAGCTCGTGTGCGTGCCGCTCCTGCTCTACCGCGACGACCTGCCCGACGAGGCCCTCTTCGTGCCTATGATCGACGCTCGGCGCATGGAGGTCTATGCCGCCGTCTATGACCGCGCCCTCCATGAGCTGCGGCCGCCACAGCCCGACATCGTCGATGCCGACACCTATGCCCACTGGCTCGACAACGGGCCGGTGTGCTTCTTCGGCGACGGTGCCGGCAAGTGCCGCGACGTCATCACACACCCCAATGCCATCTTCGTCCCGGACATCGTGCCTCTGGCAAAGCACATGGCACCCCTGGCCGAAAGGGCTTTCCTCAACGACGACTTCGCCGACGTGGCCTACTGCGAACCCTTCTACCTCAAGGACTTCGTGGCCACAAAGCCCAAGGACATGCTACACACAACCCCGCCACCCGGAGCATAGCCCCGCCCCCCTCCGGCTCTCCGCCCTCCCGGTCCCCCGTTCCCCCATGGCGCCTGCCCTCTCCCGGCCTCCCGCTCCCCCGCTCCCCCATGGCGCCTGCCCTCTCCCGGCCTCTCCCCCTCCCGCCCATGGCGCCCCCTTCTGCCGGAACTTTCGTCTATTGCGTGCGGCTGCCAGCCGCACCCACCCTCAAGACCCACCCTCCCCGTCAAAACCACCATCACCGTGACATACAACTCTCAACGCCAACAACTCATCCTGCGCGAATACGGCCGCACCATCCAGGACATGGCCGACTACTGCGTTACCATCGCCGACCGCCAGCGCCGCCAGGAATGCGCCGAGGCCATAGTGGCCATCATGGCTGCCATGAACCCGCAGCAGCGCCAGCAGCCCGACTACCAGCAGCGCCTATGGAACCAGCTCGCCGCCTTGACGGCCTACCAACTCGACATCGACTACCCATGCCCCATCAGCCAGCCCGCCGACATGCAGCATCCCGCGCCGCTCAAGTACCCCATGCAGCGCATACGCTACCGCCACTACGGCCACCTGCTCGAAGCCTCCATGCGCAAGCTCCAGCAGCTCACCGACGCCGGCGAGCGCCAGGCGCTCTGCGCACAGCTGGCCAACGCCAT
This sequence comes from Bacteroidaceae bacterium, assembly GCA_017445145.1. Lineage (GTDB taxonomy): Bacteria > Bacteroidota > Bacteroidia > Bacteroidales > Bacteroidaceae > Physcousia. Next base: position 14,184 of record JAFSVI010000139.1, read on the forward strand.
GAAGCAGGACCTCTATGACTTCAACCGCGGCGCCCTCGACGAGCGCAAGATACGTGCCGACATAGAGAGCTACACCGAAGGCACCGTGGCCCTGCCCGACAACTTCACCTTCCAACCCATCACCGGCGGACGCGTGATGGAGAAAAGCCGTAAGAAGAAACGCAAATGAGCTCGTTCATCATCGAGGGTGGCCACAGGCTCAAGGGTGAGATACGTCCGCAGGGTGCCAAGAACGAGGCGCTGCAGGTGCTCTGCGCCGTGCTCCTCACCGACGAACCCGTGCGCATTGCCAACATCCCGGCCATTGCCGACGTCGATAACCAGATACAGCTCCTCAGCCACATCGGCGTCAGCGTGCGCAAGAACGCACCCGGCGACTTCACCTTCCAGGCCACACACCTCAACACAGCATACCTCGACTCGGCGGAGTATGTCGAGCGCACGGCGGCGCTGCGGGGCAGCATCATGCTCCTGGGACCGCTGTTGGCGCGCTTCGGGCGCGCCGTCATGGCCAAGCCCGGCGGCGACAAGATTGGCCGCCGGCGCGTCGATACCCACGTGCTCGGCCTGCAGAAGCTCGGCGCACGCTTCGACTACGACGCGGCGCGTGGCCTCTTCGTGGCCACCGCGCCCCGCCTCAACGGGGCCTACATGCTGCTCGACGAGGCCTCCATCACCGGCACGGCCAACATCATCCTCGCCGCCGTCATGGCGCGCGGCACCACTACCATCTACAATGCCGCGTGCGAACCCTACATACAGCAGCTGTGCCGCATGCTCACCAACATGGGCGCGCGCATAGCAGGCATAGGCTCCAACCTGCTCACCATAGAGGGCGTGGCCTCGCTCCACGGCACCACCCACACCATCCTGCCCGACATGATCGAGGTGGGCTCGTTCATAGGCATGGCGGCCATGGTGGGCGACGGCATCACCATACGCGACACCGCCTACGAGCAGCTCGGCATCATACCCTACACCTTCCGCCGCCTGGGCATCACCGTGGACCACCGCGGCGACGACATCTACATACCCCACCACGACACCTACGAGATTGACACCTTCCTCGACGGCTCCTTCATGACCTTTGCCGACGCACCCTGGCCGGGCCTCACGCCCGACCTGCTCAGCGTGTTGCTCGTCGTGTGCACACAGGCCAAGGGCTCGGTGCTCATTCACCAGAAGATGTTCGAGAGCCGCCTCTTCTTCGTCGATAAGCTCATCGACATGGGCGCGCAGATCATACTCTGCGACCCACACCGAGCCGTCGTCGTCGGCCACGGAGGGGCACAGCGACTGCGCGCCGGGCGCCTCACCTCGCCCGACATACGTGCCGGCATAGCGCTCCTCATTGCCGCACTCAGCGCCGACGGCACCAGCACCATCAGCAACATACAGCAAATCGACCGCGGCTACGAGGACATTGAGGCGCGCCTCAATGCCATCGGCGCACACATCACACGCACCCACTGACCACCAACCCGCAACCACCGCACACCCCCATGACCCACATGCTCTCACACGACGACGTATATAAGATAGGTACGCTCACGCGCACGCACGGCGTGCGCGGCGAGGTGGCCTTCCACTTCACCGACGACGTGTGGGACCGCGTCGAGGCCGACTATCTCTTCCTCGAGCTCGATGGGTTGCTCGTGCCCTTCTTCCTCGAGGAGTGGCGCTTCCGCTCCGACACCACCGCCCTCGTCAAGTTCGAGGACATCGACGACATACACGCCGCCGAGACCATCGTGGGGGCCGACGTGTTCTTCCCCAAGGAACTCACGCCCACCGATGCCGATGCCGACCTCACCTGGCGCCACTTCACCGGCTTCGAGGTGTTCATGCAGCCCCGACAAGGTGGCGCCGCACCCGAGCTGCTCGGCACCGTGGTCGACGTCTATGACCAGACGGCCAATGTGCTCCTCGACGTGGCAACGACCGACGGACGCAGCATACTCGTCCCCGCACACGAGGACTTCATCCTCAGCGCCGACCACCGCAACCGCACCCTCCTCGCCGCCATACCCCCCGACCTCCTCAACCTCAACACCTAACCAGTTGAGTACGTCGCCGTATCACGGCGACCCCAACCCCTCCTCCCCCTCCCCCAATAACCCTCCCCCAATAACCCTCCCCCCAAATATCCCCCTCCCCCCCCTAAATACCCCTCCCCACCCCCATGCCCCTTCACCCCAAACAAATAGCCATACTCGGCAGCACAGGCAGCATAGGCACACAGGCGCTGCAGGTCATTGCCGAGCACCCCGACCGCTTCGAGGCGCGCGTCATCACCGCCAACAACCACTGGCAGCTCCTCGCGCAGCAGGCACGCCAGTTCAAGCCCGCGGCAGTGGTCATCGCCAACGACGCCCACTACGAGGCGCTGCGCGACGCTCTCGCCGACATGCCCATTGCCGTATATGCCGGACCCGATGCCCTGTGCCAGGTGGTCGATAACAAGGACATAGACATCGTGCTCACCGCCATGGTGGGCTTCGCCGGACTGCCGCCAACCATTGCCGCCATACGCGCCGGGCGCCAGATTGCCCTGGCCAACAAGGAAACCATGGTGGTGGCCGGAGAGCTCATCAACGACCTGTGCCGACGCCACAAAGCACCCATACTCCCCGTCGATAGCGAGCACTCGGCCATCTTCCAGAGCCTGATGGGCGAGGTGGCGCCGATAGAGAAAATCATACTCACCGCCTCCGGAGGACCGTTTCGCAACTGCACACCGCAGCAGCTCGCCAGCGTCACACCAGCTCAGGCGCTCCACCATCCCAACTGGGACATGGGAGCCAAGATTACCATCGACTCCGCCACGATGATGAACAAAGGCTTCGAGGTCATCGAGGCCAAGTGGCTCTTCAATGTCGAACCCGAGCGCATTGAGGTCGTGGTGCATCCGCAGAGCGTCGTGCACTCCGCAGTGCAGTTTGCCGACGGAGCCGTCAAGGCGCAGCTCGGGGTGCCTGACATGCGACTCCCCATACAGCTCGCCTTCTCCTTCCCCGAACGCCTGCCAAGCTCCTTCGGACGTCTCGACTTCTTCGCCCTCCACGACCTCACCTTCGAGCGCCCCGACACCGAGCGCTTCCGCTGTCTGGCACTCGCCTACGAGGCATTGCGCCGGGGTGGCAACGCCCCCTGCATCGTCAATGCCGCCAACGAGGTGGCCAACCTCGCCTTCAGGCAGGAGCGTTGCTCCTTTCTGCAGATGGCCGACATCATCGCCGACACGCTGCAGCGCACCTCCTTCGTAGCGCGACCCACGCTCGACGACTACTACGCCACCGATGCCGAGGCACGCCGTCTGGCGGCCGAGTGCATCAACACCCTGCCAACAACATAAACCCTTCAATAACACGTTTCCCGTTGCGTATGTTGCCGTACCACGGCAACCTCAACCCCAACCCCAACCACCCTTTCACCATCATGTCTATCTTCTGGATTAAAACCTTCCAACTCCTTCTCTGCTTCGCCCTGCTCATCGTGCTCCACGAGTGCGGCCACTTCTTCTTCGCCAAGCTCTTCGGCATCAGGGTGGAGAAGTTCTTCATGTTCTTCGACTACAAGTTCCACCTCTTCTCCACACGCGACAAGTGGTTCGCACGCCTGTTCCCACGCATCGCCAACAACGAGACAGAATATGGCGTAGGCTGGATACCACTCGGCGGATATGTGAAAATCGCCGGCATGATCGACGAGAGCATGGACCTCGAGCAGATGAAACAACCCGTGCAGCCGTGGGAGTTCCGCGCCAAACCCGTGTGGCAGCGATTCCTCGTCATGGTGGGTGGCGTGCTCGTCAACTTCCTGCTCGCGCTCTTCATCTACGCCATGATACTCTTCGCATGGGGCGAGGATACACTGCCTATGCGCAACATCACCAACGGTTTCAGCTACAACGAGATGGCCGAGAGCATCGGCTTCCGCGACGGCGACGTGCCGGTGAGCGCCGACGGCACACCCATCGACGTGTGGAACGGAACCGTCTATCGCACCATATCCCAGGCAGCCACCGTCACCGTCATGCGCGACGGGGCTGAGGTCACGCTGCACATGCCCGATGGCGGCATCAACCTGCTCGAGATGCTCGAACAGGACCCGCGCTTCCTCACCATCAACGTGCCGTCGGTCATCGACAGCGTGCTGCCAGGCTCGCCGGCACACCAGGCAGGAATGCGCAAGGGCGACCGCATCACCAGCGTGGAGGGGCAGCCCACACCATGGTGGGGCGACTTCGACGCCATCATGGGCCGCAAGGCCGACATCCTCGCCGCCGGCTGCTCGCACGCCGACAGCGTGCGCCTGCGCACGCTGACACTCACCGTGGCCCACGACGGCGCTGCCGCAGCCGACACCCTCACCCTTGAGCTCGACGCCGACTACCACCTCGGCATACTCAAGACCCACTACCTGCAATGCTATGACCTCAGCCACAAGGACTATGGCTTCTTCGAGAGCATACCGGCGGGCGTGGCCTACGGCTGGGAGACACTCAAGGGCTACGTCTCCGACCTGCGCTACGTCTTCTCCAAGAAGGGAGCGCAGAGCGTGGGCAGCTTCGGCACCATCGGCAACCTCTTCCCTGCCGTGTGGAACTGGCAGAGCTTCTGGCAGATCACGGCATTCATCAGCATCATCCTCGCCGTGATGAACATACTGCCCATACCCGGCCTCGACGGTGGCCACATCTTCTTCCTCCTCGTGGAAGCCGTCACGAGGCGGCAACCGTCGGACAAGTTCATGACGTGGGCGCAGTATGTGGGCATGGCCTTCATACTGGCTCTCATGGCGCTGGCCATATTCAACGACCTCGTGAAATTTGTGTTCTGACACAGCACCAATACCTGCCACCGACATGCCGCCAACAACGCCCGGCGCTACCACACCACTACCCACTTACCTCCACCCCATGGCGATGGAGCCGGGCGAGCAATTGCCGCAGCGCTTCACCTACCCCTTCCGCTACGTGCCACATCCGCTGTGCGTCAGGGCGGCGCGATGTGTGCAACAGCAGCTCGTCGGCATGGGCATCGCCGAGGGCAAGATGTATGGGGTGATGATTGTGCGCAACGCCACAAACCTGGCGTTTCTCGCTGCATATTCCGGACAGCTGCAAGGCTCCTACGCGCATCCGTGGTTCGTGCCGCCCGTAGTGGACTACCTCGACCCGCAGAGCCACTTCCAGCGTGAGCAACAGGAGATAGTGGACCTCGGACACCGTCTGGACGACATGCGCGAGAGCACCGACATCGCCGACGCACGCACGGAGCTGGCACGACTGCTGCGCGAACGCGCCGACGCCGTGGCCGCCGCCAAAAGCGTGTATGACGCCGCACGCCAGGATGACGACGCCAAGCGCGACGCCGCCTACATACGCCTGCGCCAGCACCAGAAAGCCGACATACAGCGCGCCAAACACCTCCATGCCACCGCCATAGCCGACATCCAGGCACGACTGGCTAACCACAATGCCGCCATGCGCGACCTGCATGAGCAGCGACGGCGCCGCAGCGAGGAGCTGCAGCAGTGGCTCTTCAGGCAGTTTGACATGCTCAATGCCAGGGGACAGAGGAGGAACATCATCGACATCTTCGCCGACCATGGCAAGGAGTACAGGGCCATACCCGCCGGAGCGGGCGAGTGCTGCGCACCAAAGCTGCTGCAGACGGCCTACGCCATGGGCCTGCAGCCCATTGCCATGGCTGAGTTCTGGTGGGGACCATCGTCGCTCACACACTATCGCGAGCCGGGGGCCTTCTTCCCGGCATGCCGAAGCAAATGTCTGCCCATACTGACCTTCATGCTACAGGGACTCGACGTAGAACCCGACCCCGCCAACCATTATGACAGCCGCGAGCTGGAGGAGGTCAGGGTGGTGTGGGAGGACGACGATGTGGCCGTCATTGCCAAGCCCGGGGGATGGTGCAGCATACCCGGGCGCTCCGACCAGCCCAACCTCCTCGACGAGGCTCATCGCCTCTGGCCCGGCATCACGGGCAGTGTCATCGTCCATCGTCTCGACCAGGACACCTCTGGGCTCATGGTGCTGGCAAAGAACCCAAAGGCACACTGCCGCCTCGGTCAGCAGTTTGAGCGCCGTGAGGTGGATAAACATTATGTCGCGCTGCTCGACGGGCGCGTTGACGGCGAGGGCGTCATCACGCTGCCCATCTGTCCGGACCCCGAGAACATGCCGCACCAGCATGTTGATCGCCTCAACGGCAAGGAGGCCGTCACGGAGTACAGGGTGCTGGGCGTGGAGGCTTTTGGCAACGATGGCAAGGTGGTCACACGCATTCTCTTTCACCCCGTTACAGGCCGCACACACCAGCTGCGTCTGCACTCGGCAGCCGCCGAGGGACTGGCAACACCCATACTCGGCGACCGACTCTACGGGCGCGTGGACAGACGACTATACCTCCACGCCGCCACGCTCGACTTCAACCACCCCGTGACGCACCAGCGCCTGCACTTCGAGCTGCCGGCGCCGTTCTGAGTGTACAGCAAACGGGGCTGCGACGCATGCCATGCGTCGCAGCCCCGTTGCTGTAAGGGCGCCCCGAGGGCTTACAGGTTGGGATTGTCCTTGCCCCAGTCCTCAACGGCGGGGATAATGCCCAGACCGATAATCTCGTCGCGCATCTTCTGAAGGTGCTCGTAGGAAGCCTGGAGGGCGGCCATCTCCTCGGCAGTGCCCTCGGGAGCCGTGAAGTGCACGCCGTCCTTGTCGATGACAGTGGGCATGGCCATCATCACGTTCTTGAAACCGTAGGCGTTGACATAGCAGCCGGCAGGCCAGGTGAACGGCTCGCCGCCCATGGCGCCCTCGATCATCTTCACAGCCTGGTAGGCAGGGCTCTGGAACGACGAACGGCCGCGAAGCTTGATGATGTTGCTGCCGCCCTGAGTCGTCATGTGCTTGATCTCGGCCCAGCGCTCGGCACTCAACGGCAACTCGCTCAACGGCTTGCCGTCGATGAGGGCCTTGCTGGCAAACACGGCCATCTGCTCGCCGTGGCCACCGTAGGTGTAGGCCTGTGTCACCTTGTCCTGCTGCACGCCGAACTCCTGAGCCAGCTGCTGCTGAAGGCGTGTGCTGTCAAGGGCGGCCAACGAGGTCAGCTGGTTGGGCTTCAGGCCGGAGTGGATGAGAGCGGTCAGGGCGGTGACGTCGGCCGGGTTGAAGATCACCACGACGTGGCGAACGTCCGGGCAGAACTTCTTGATGTTCTCGCCGAAGTCGGCGGCAATCTGGCAGTTGCCCTTCAGCAGGTCCTCGCGCGTCATGCCTTCCTTGCGGGGGGCACCGCCGCTGGAGATGATGTACTTGGCACCGGTGAATGCCTCCTGCGGGTCAACGGTGTAGCTGAGGTTGGCTCCGGGGAAAGCGCAGTGGCACATCTCGTCATAGACGCCATGCACGCCCGGCTCGTAGATGTCATACAGGCAGATGTTGGGCGTGAGACCCAGCATCAGGACACTCTGCACCATGTTGGAACCAATCATGCCGCCGGCACCGACGATCACGAGTTTGTCGTTTGTCAGGAATTTCATTTGCTTGTTTGTTTTAGAGTTTGTGGATTTATGAGTTATGCTTTTTGGGTTATGCGACTGCAAAAGTAGTGAAAAATAGCGTATGCGAGCAAGAAAAGAGCGTTATTTTTTGCTAACGCTGTTGATTCTTCATACTTTTGCACACTCTTTCATACCAAATGACAATGACACACACAGCCATAACACGCCGAGTGGACGACCTCAGGGCTTGGATGAGCCGAAATGGCCTCGATGCATTCATCTTCCCATCAACAGACCCGCATTGCGGGGAATATGTTGCCGACCACTGGCACACACGGCAGTGGATATCGGGATTCAACGGCTCGGCAGGTACGGCCGTGGTGACCAGCCGTGGCGCGGCTCTGTGGACCGACAGCCGCTATTGGCTCGCAGCAGAGCAGCAGCTGCAGGGCACGCCTTTCGAACTCATCAGGTGCTCGCGCAACGTGGCGACGCCACAGGAACTCATCGCGTGGATTGCCGGCAGCATAGGCGATAAGGAGGCTGCGGCCGTCGGAGTGGATGCCTGGACCAACACCATGGAGAGCGTGGAGGAGCTGGACAAGGCTGCTGGGAGCGTGGGGATGAGACTCGTCGCAAACCTCGACCCCGCAGGGGAGCTGTGGGCAGACCGCCCGCCACTGCCTGCCAACCCCGTGCACATCCAGACCATGGACAGGGCCGGACGCACACCGGCCGACAAGCTCGCCGACATACGGGCCGCACTGCGCCAGGAGGGCGCCGATGCGCTCATCGTGAGTCTGCTCGACGAGATAGCATGGACACTGAACCTGCGGGGCACCGACGTTCACTGCACGCCGCTCTTCGTGGCATACATGCTCGTGATGCCCGACAAGGCCGTGCTTCACATCGACCCGCGAAAAGTGTCGCCACAGGTGAAAGCCCACCTCGACGCGGCAGGGGTGGAGGTGAAACCATACCTGCCCATACACACACGCGCCGACATCACCATACAGTATGACCCCGCACAGACCAATGCTGGCATCGTACAGGCCCTGGCTCGCGGACACCATGGCGATGCTGCACCACGCTTCGTGAGGAAACCATCGCCCATAACGCCCATGAAGGCCGTCAAGAACAAGCAGGAGATAGAGGGATTCCGCCGGGCAATGGCGGCCGACGGAGTGGCCATGGTGAAGTTCCTGGCTGGGCTGACGCCGCTGGACAGTGAAGGACCAAACCTCAACGACAGCGAGGATGGGGTGGGGGAGAGCGCCTCGGGCATCCTCACCGAGATGGGCGTGGACCGACGCCTCACCGCACTGAGAGCCGAACAGCCGGGGTTCCAAGGACTGTCATTCGACACCATCGCGGCCTACGGACCGCATGCCGCCATAGTACACTATGAGGCCACACCCGAAACGGACATACCCCTCGAGCCGCACGGCATGATGCTACTCGACAGCGGGGCACAATATCTCGACGGAACAACCGACATCACACGCACCATACCACTCGGCCCGCTCACCGACGACGAACGCACTGACTACACACTCGTGCTCAAGGGATTCCTACGCCTGTCCATGGCTGTGTTCCCCGAGGGCACAACGGGCACCCAGCTCGATGTGCTCGCGCGATATGCCCTATGGCAGCACCACAAGAACTACGGTCATGGCACAGGCCACGGCGTGGGCGCTTTCCTCAGCGTGCACGAGGGACCTCACCAGTTCCGCATGAACTACATGCCGGCTCCACTGCAGGCCGGGATGACTGTCACCGTGGAGCCGGGGATTTACATCGCCGGAAGCCACGGATGTCGCATCGAGAACACCATGCTCATCGTCGAGGACAATGCCACGGACGCACCAGACACTGGATGCAAAGCGCAGCCGCCCACAAAGTGGCTGCGCCTTGAGCCGCTCACGCTATGTCCTATCTACACCTCGCCCATCATACTCAGCATGCTCACGCCGGATGAAAGGCAATACCTCAACGATTACCATGCCCGTGTCCGTAAGGCACTGCTACCCCTGCTCGACGATGCCGGACACCAACAGTGGCTAATAGCCCACACACAGCCCGTGGCATAGAGGTGGCACATGCCTTTATTGCCAACTAAAAGCGGAGTGGTGTTGTGCCACTCCGCTCCTTGTTGTCAGAACCTTTATGGCACTGACTGTCATAGCGTACCGAATATCTTACTATAGATGCGCTGGGCACGCACGCGGCCGTCGCGCGTGAGTATGGTGATCTTGATACGGTGGGAACCTCCGTCGAACTTGTCACGAATGTCGGTGAAATATATGTAGTGGGAATTCGTCATGGCACCCGTCACAGGCAGGTCTTTGAGGTTGACGCCGGTGAAGCTTGCATTGGTGGTGAAGGAGGTGCCGCCAGTGTAGGTGGAGATGAGCCAAGGCTGCTCCTGGTAGTTGGTCGTCCAGGTGTAGCTTGTCGAGCCGCTATAGACGGTATATACTGTGCCCTTGCCGCTGGGCCAATTGGCAGTGCTGCGGAAGAACTCAACGGAATAGCCGCTGTTGCCGTTGGGCTGGTTGGGCTCGTCAGTGAAGTTGACGTAATAGCGATTAGTGCCTTGGCGGTACGTGAAGTTGGCATCGGCATAGCGGATGGCCATGGCACCACACTCGGCCGTCACTTTGTAACTCGACGCTTTGCTTTGAAGCGTGGAGGCATTGTTGCCGCTGAAGCCTACGGTGCGGCTCGTGCCGGAGGCGCGGTTGAGGTAGGTTGACAGTGCCGATGACGTGGTCATGTCGATGGCTCCGTTGATCTTGCCATCGACAGAGTAGCCCACGCAGCCAAAACGGGCATCCAGGCCGGACGACGTGAGGTAGTTGGCCCAGGAAATTATGTCGCGAGCCACGGCATCGGCTTCCTCGCTCATGCTGCCTGAGTTGTCAACGATGAACACAATGTCCGCCTTCATAGTATTCTGCTCGTCTGGGTCATCTATTACGATGCCGTGAGGGTCGTCGTCAAGCTCCACCCACGTATTCTGGTCATCCTCGTCAGTGCCGGAGAGGGACACCCAGCCGCCGTCGGGATGGGGGATGCCAGGCATGCTGATGCGAATGACGGGCACGTTGTGGATGTAGCCCGACTCAAAGACAGCGCCGCTGGGGATGTCCGTATTCGGGGTGCCTGGGTCGGGGTTGGGCTGATCCTCGAAGGGGATTCCTGTGATCTCGTAGTCCTGGGACTTGCTGCCTTCGACGCGGATCCGTACCACTGTTCCATCATATAGAATCATCACTAAGTACCCATCGACATACTCCACACTGCGGAAGAACGTCTTGCAGTCACACTGACGGTATTGCAGAGGGTTGCCGCTATTGTCCAGAATCTGGACGAAGGTGATGCCGCCGTCGTAGCTGATAACCCAATTGCCAGTGAGGTCCACGCGTATGATGGGACGAACGCCGCCAACGACGGGAATCATGTGGCCATTGCCATCCGTAAGATATGACTTCTCGCCGTTGATGACCGTCACCCAGTAGTAGTTGCCTTCATAAAGCTCAATGCTTACAAGGGGAATGTCGGAAGTGCCTGGGGCGGCGCTGCCGCCAGTGGCCGGGGTGTTGGTGTCTGTGCCGTTAATCCACCAGTTGCCATTCTCACCGATGTATGGCGTATAGCCATCAGCACCGTCGTGACCATCTGTGCCATTACGGCCAGCGGCTGCCACGCCAGTATCATTGGTACCAATCCACCAATTGCCATTGTCGCCGATGTATGGCGTCAAACCGTCGCGACCGTTGACACTGCTGCCGCTAACAGCCGACGTGCCAGAATCTGTGTCGCCAATCCACCAGTTGCCGTTCACTCCTATATATGGAGTAGCACCGTCTGTACCGTCTTTGCCGTCTCTGCCGTCTTTGCCCTCTGCTTGGATGCCTGTGTCAGTGTCGTTGACCCACCAGTTCCCGTTGTTGCCGATATATGGTGTGAAACCGTCTTTGCCGTCAGTTCCGTCGCGGCCATCGGCGCCGTCGTGACCCGCAGCGCGAACTCCTGTGTCCTCATCGCCTATCCACCAGTTGCCATTGCTGCCGATGTGAGGCGCTTTCACATCACCGCCGTTGACGATCGTGATAACCCTCCCGTCAGAGAACGTCAGCGTATAGCCCGTGGACGTCTCCGTCATGTCGGTGATATAGACGTTGGTCTTGACGGCGCTGACCAGAACGTTGAGGGAGCTGATGTCGGAATTCATACGCGTCAGTTGGCCCTCAAGGGTGGTTACACGCTGGTCAAGCTGATTCACCTTACCCCAGATCTCTGTGTCGTCATAGCTGTCTGGACTGCATGATAGCAAGGCCGATAAAGCCAATAAGTGAAGGACATAATGATTGTGTCTCATACATGTGGTGTTTTGAATGTGGCCGCTGCAGTCCCAACAGAAACCGTTAGTATTTGCATGAAGCGTGGAACTGTATGTCCATCTTCAAGCTGAAGGTCCTGAGAAAACCTGGGTAGAAAAGTTGGTAGGGGCAGTTCCACGCTAAACGTGAAGCTGCTATGGCCATCTCCGTTCTACCCTAAGCCATGGTTGAGGCCTCCAGGGATGAGTTTGCAATCATTGAAAATTTCTCAGGTTTTCAGCTTGCAAGGGAAGAGCATAACGCTTCGTCTGTTTTCAGTATGTCGCTGAGCCGCTGCTCGGCAGGGGAATAGATGTTAAGGAGTGGGTGGCGGTCACTATAGCGTGGCGCTTTTGCCACTATTCTCCATGAATCTGTTCTCGCGCTGCAAAGGTAATCTTATTTATTGGATCGACAAAGCAAAATTGCAAATTTTCCGCCCAAAAGTTGTTTTGTTGTATTAGATATGGCTATGTAGTTTGCAGTGGTTGTTCCAAAATAGTATTATGAATTGATAACATACATAGCATTGAACGTATCTTGCTTCAGCCCTCCTTCTCACGGAATCTGTCTATTTCCAGCTCGCAGATTGCATGGAAGCATATCAAATCTGTACCAACCTCGCAGGCATCGCTGTGCTCCATCGTATCGATATCCACGAGACGCCCAGCTTTGCGGCGAGACTGCTCCCAGCCGTTGTGCCCTGCGTTTTTCCGCCGGGCCTCTCCTCCTCGCGCCTTCCCGCCGCCTCCCTGCCGCCTCCCTGCTCCCTCCCCGCCGCCTCCCTGCTCCCTCCCCGCCGCCTCCCTGCCGCCTCCCTGCTCCCTCCCTTCTGCCTCCCAGCCGCGTCCTTATATAATAATGTACACGCGCGAGCCGTTCCCCTCTCTTTCCCTTGCGTGCTGGGAGCCGCGTCGAGTGTCTTGTTTGCCGCCGCTGTGCGGCGGCAGCCATCAGTCAGGCGCCCCGCCGCCCGCCCGCCTCCCGCCCCGCCGCCCCTGCCATCCCGCCCCGCCGCCCCTGCCATCCCGCCCCTCCTCCCCGCGCCATCCCGCCCCTTTTCCCCGCCCCCTCCCTCCATTTCCCTCCCTTTTCCCGCGCCATCCCGCCCATTTTTTCCGCCCCTCCCCGCATCCTCCCCGCGCCCCTTTCCGCCCCTTTTCCCGCCCTTTCCGCCGTCTTTTCCGCCCCAAACCCTCCCATTTTCGCCTTTTTTTGCCCCGAAGGCAAAAAAACTTGCGGAAAAGTTTGGTGAAATGGAAAAGTCGCCGTACCTTTGCACCCGCAAACGAGAGGGGGAGCCTCCTGCAAAGAGGCTCCAGGGAGCTGACCCGCCATCTGCGGCAGCGAAGCCCCGGCCCGGCGGAATCCCGCCGCCCCCGCGTGGGCACAACACGAGAGTTCTTTGAAAGACTGATACAAGGACAAAGAAATGTTATGATTCGTCAATCCTTGAAGCCAAGCGGGACGACCTCCATTGCCGTCATTGGTGCCTGTCCGTACAGACAACAAGACAGATGGCCCGGCCTCCTGCCCGCCCCCTGCCCGGGGAGCCTCGCCGCTGTGCGGCGCGCTCGCGGGTGCTGCGGGGCAGCGGTATGGAACCGGCCACGCGATATTCTACAATGAAGAGTTTGATCCTGACTCAGGATGAACGCTAGCTACAGGCTTAACACATGCACGTCGAGGGGCAGCATGGCGTCAGCTTGCTGACGCTGATGGCGACCGGCGCACGGGTGAGTAACACGTATCCAACCTGCCATGAACACCGGGGCAGCCCTCTGAAAGGAGGATTAATACCGGATGTGGCGTGAGGGGGCCAT
>JAFSVI010000017.1 GCA_017445145.1 Bacteroidaceae bacterium
ATCTTTCGCGCTGCATATTGAGCGAATGTCTGCAACCACCAGGGATTCTAATTCTTCCAATGACATGTTCCTGTCTGACGGAATAGGGAGATCCTCAAAGAGATTCAGTTCTCCGTCCTCGATATACACCCTGTTGCGTTTGTCGCTGGTGGCTTGGGGAGGTCGGCGTTGGCGAATATTTCTTCTTGCGGCTGTCGTCGTTGGTTCCATATATCGTTGTTGGGGATGGGTGCTGTTTATGTTTTGTGTTTTGTCTATGTGTGCATATTCTGCTTGTGGCAGGGGTCTTGGATTGTAGTGGGGGATTATAGTTTCGTTATCTCTTCGGGCGTGAGTCCCGTGTATTTAGCAATGAGTGCGGGTGTGAGGCCATCGGCTTTCATGCGGAGGGCCGTTGCCGTCCTCTCCTGCTCACGGCCTTCTTCGCGGCCCGCCTTGCGACCTGTCTGCACGGCATATTCCAGTGTGCTGAAGTTGTCCCAGAGCACTTTCTTGCTTTCCTCGTAGTTTTGATATTCCTCTGGGGTGTAGCGCGCTATCTCCGCTTGCTCGAAGATCTTCGTGAAGATGCGTTCCTGCAGTGAGGCGGGTCGCTCCATCAGTCGTGAGAGGTTGCGTAGCACGAACATCCACTTGTCGAACATCGTCGCCAGCTCGTCCTCGCCCTTGTTGAACTTGGGCATCTCAAGGTAGATGAAGGTCAGTTTGTCGTAGAAGACGTGGTTGTCCTTGACGTCCTTGAGCTGCACGACGTGCTTGGCATTGTCTTCCGGATACTCACCATGAGGGAAGCAGAAGTTCATGACGCTGACGGCATACACGGGGTTGAGGCAGTAGTTCCACTCGCCTGTCTGTCCCTGCTTCTGTATGGCAGCGGCGGAATAGTAGAGGGTGCGGTCCTTGAAATAAGGCTGTGGTGCCTTCTGCATCTCCACGATGAAGCGGCTGTCGTCTTCCGCTGTGCAATAGACATCGAATACTGAGCGCCGTTCGCCATAGCCGTTGCCGAGCTGTTCGCTGTTGAGGTACTGGATGTCGGCAATTGCCTTCTCCTGTCCTTCGAGCAGTGCGTTGAGGAAGCTGATGAGCAAGTCCTTGTTCATCTCCGTCCCAAACAACTTCTTGAAACCGAAGTCGGTATAGGGGTTTATGTAGCGTTCCCTTATGAAGTCAGCCATTGATGTGCAGTTGATTCAGCGAGAAATGTTGACATTGTGGGCGGCGTTGGCTAATGGCTGTCCCTGCAGCTGTCGCCGTTGCTCCCGTGTGTTTTAAAAGTGGATGATTGTGAAGTAGTTGCCGATTGATTGTGTAGTGAACGTATTGATAGTAGTGTTATGAAGCGTGGGCATGTGAGTGTAGGGGTACAATCCACCCATGTAGCCTAAATCGGTGCAAAGTTACGAATAATGCTGTAAAGGTGTGAGCCAACGCGGTTAAAAGATGTTAAAGCTGTGAAACTCTAACATTCGCGGCGTTGGTGTGGCTTCATCGCGGTGTGTGACGAAGTGTGGCGCGGCGAGTGATGAAGCATTGTGCGGCAAGTGTCGCTGCTTGCCGTGGTGTTCAGAAGAGGCGCTCGACGTCGGCTGCTGGTATGGTGGCGATGATGGTCTTGCCGTCGGGGGTGATGGCTGGTGCTTCGGTGGCGAAGAGCTGTGTGAGGAGGTCGTCCATCTCGATGTTGGAGAGGGCCTGCCCCACGGGTATGGCGGCGTTGCGTGCAAGTGCGAGCGCGAGTCGCGAGCGCAGTGTGTCGCCGGCGTGTGTGGCGTCGGTCTGCCGTGCGGCGGCGATGAGGTCGGCGATGAGGCGTGCGGGGTCTATTCCCTCAAGTCCCGCCGGTATGCCCGCGATGCTTGCCACGGTGGGTCCGAGCATGGAGACGTCGATGCCTAATCGCATGAGTTCGGGCATGAGTTCGGGCATGAGTGTGGCGTCGGATGGTGCCAGGTCGATGACGTCGGGGAAGAGCAGCCGCTGCGATGGCACGTAGGCGTCGCGCATCTGCGCCATGTACCTATTGTATAATACGCGCGTGTGCGCGCGGTGCTGTTCCACGAGCATTAGCCCTTCGGGCGCTGTGGTTGCTATGAAGCGTCCGAGGAGCTGCAGTGTGGTTGCTGGTCGCAGGTCGTTGGTGTGTGGTGTGTCGAGCTGCAGCTGCGGTGTGGGTGGCATGGCGGCGACGTCGCTGGCGTCGAAGGAGGCACGTGGCACGTTGTCGGTGGCGATGGCGAAGGGGTCGTAGGTGGTGTCGATTTCAATGCTTGGCGGCATTGGCCTGTTATGGCGGCTCGTGTCGGCCGGGTTATAGACGGGAATGTCGGCCGGCCGTCCCTCTGTGTCGAAGTCTATGGTTGGTATGGCGTTGTGGCGTCCGAGGCTCTCGCGCAATGCGGCGAGGAGTATTTGCCAGATGGCCTGTTCGTTTTCGAACTTGATTTCGGTTTTTGTGGGGTGGATGTTGACGTCGATTTCGGCGGGGTTGACGTCGAATGCTATGAAGTATGGCACGGAGGTGTCGGGTGCTATGAGCTGTGCGAATGCCTCCTGCACAGCGCGGTGGAAGTAGGGGTGGCGCATGTAGCGTCCATCGACGAAGAAGAACTGCTGCGCGCCGCGCTTGCGTGCCGCCTCGGGCTTGCCCACGAAGCCGTGGATGCTGACGAGCGGTGTCTCGACATCTACAGGCAGGAGGCTGTCGGCGAGGCGCTGTCCGAAGACGTCGGCCACGCGCTGTCGCGGTGAGGCCGGCGGCAGGTTGAGCAGTGGGGTGCCGTTGTGTGTGAGTGTGAAAGCCGTGTCGTGGTGTACGAGCACTATGCGCTCGAGCTCGGTGGTGATGTTGGCCATCTCGGTCTGGTCGGTCTTGAGGAACTTGCGGCGTGCCGGCACGTTGAAGAAGAGGTTGCGCACGACGAAGTTGGAGCCCGGCGGGCATGCCTCGGGCTGCTGGTCGATGACGCGCGAAGCCTCGATGCGCAGCAGTGTGCCCAGGTCGGCATCGTGGCGTCGCGTGGTGAGCTGCACCTGTGCCACGGAAGCTATGGAAGGCAGCGCCTCGCCCCGGAAGCCGAGTGTGGTGAGTGTGAAGAGGTCGTCGGCCTGACGTATCTTGCTGGTGGCGTGGCGCTCGAAGGCCAGGCGTGCGTCGGTCTCGCTCATGCCGCAGCCGTCGTCGGCCACCTGTATGCTTGTGCGTCCGGCGTCGGTGATGATGACGTCGATGTGCTTGGCTTTGGCATCGACGGCGTTTTCGACGAGTTCCTTGACGACGGATGCTGGTCTCTGTATGACCTCTCCGGCTGCAATCTGGTTGGCAACGGAGTCAGGAAGGAGATGGATTATGTCCAAGTGTTTGTTGTCGTTTTTGGGTGCTTGGGAAGTGTTGTAGGTGTCAGAAGCGGAAGGAGCCAGTGAGGAGGTAGTGCCACAGTATGATGAGCACGACGACGATGGCTATGGCCAGTCCCGGGTGGAGGCGTCGTCGCTCGGGGTCCTGGTATCTGCTGAGGTGCTTCATGTTCTGTGCGAACTTGCCCCGGTAGGATTCGATGTCGGGCTGGTAGGGCACTTGCTCGCCCCGCTGTCGTTTCTCCTCGCGCTTGGCTTCCTGCACGAGGCGGTCGAGCTTGTCCTGTCGCTCGGAGGTGTAGATGTGTACGCCACGGAAGCGTCGTGGCTGGCGTGTGGAGAATAGTGCCATGGCTGTTGGTGGTTTGTGGGTTTGTGGCTGGTGGGGTGGTGGTGGGTCCTACTGCTGTGCCTGCTGGCGTCCCTTCTTGGGTTTGGCGGCGGCAGATGATGAGCGTGGCTCGCCGAGGCGCTGCTTGGGAGCCTCGTGGCGCACGGACTCCTTGAGGCCTGTGCCCTCTTTCTTGCCGCGCCACACGAAGCAGTCGGCCTTGCTCAGGGGGCGAATGTAGTCGAACCACGCGAAGTTGTCGAGAAAGCGCTCGCCCTCGGGGATGAGCATGATGGGGTGGAGGGTGCCGTCGCCGCCGGCGGCCCATAGGCGTTTGACCTTGCCGCTGTCCATGAAGAGCTTGAGCTGCGTGGTCTCCAGGTGGTTGAGGCCTACCATGAGGCTGTCCTCGTCGAAGGGGTAGTAGTTGACGAGGACGTTGCCCTCGGCCACGGACATGCGCATCTGGCCCTCGGGTGTGAAATATGAGCGCATGACGTTGCTGGAGACCTGGTTGTAGCATAGGCTGTCGATGCGCTCCACGGAGAGCGCCTGTCGCAGTACGTGTGTGGAGTCCATGGTGCTGTCGTTCATCCACGTGCGTATCTCCTCGCCCAGGAGTTGCTGTCCCTGCTGCCAGAGTATGGGGTCGCGGTAGAGAGTGAGGCACGAGTCGATGCTCTTGTACACCATGGAGTCGCACACGGCCTGGAGGTCTTTGCGCCAGGCACGCACGCGGTTGTAGGCCCTCATCTCTCGCCACATGGTGTCGGTGTCGATGTTGTAGGTGATGAGCTTGAAGGTGTCGGCGTGTATGAACATGGTGTCGCGCTGCGAGAAGTCGATGCACAGTGCGCTGTCGGCGGCCTCGGCGTAGCCAGTGCTGTCGCTGTATAGGCAGTAGTTGCCGGTGAACATGTTCTTGTTGACGACGTCGGTGTAAACGACGTTGCCGAAAGCCTTGGAGAGGGAGCCTGTGGAGGTGTAGTCGAGGCTGTCGCCGGTGATGGTGGTGCCCTTGTTGGTGACTACGGAACGGTCGAGCAGGTGTGCGCGGTCGGCGTGTGTGTCGTAGGTGCCGTTGGCGCTCCAGATGTGGTTGTCGCCGGAGTCGATGTTCGATGGCCCCACGATGTGTGCCATGCCCGTGGCGGTGTTGTAGTGGAGTGTGTCGCTGACGAGTGTGAAGTTAGGGTTCTTGAGTTCGACGTTGTAGTTGAACACGGCCTGGCGCGTGGGCGGCTGGTACTGTCCCCAGTAGGAGGTGAGGGTGTTCTCCTTGTCGATGAGCTTGCCTCCGTTGAAGAAATAGCCCAGGTCGTAGAGGCGGTCGTAGTCGAGAGAGTCGCAGTAGAGCTTGGTGTCGCGGTGGGTGAGGACGACGTTGTAGCGTGCGCGCGCCATCTGGTCGGAGCCGTCGTAGAAGAGCACGTCGGAGACGAGCGTGAGCGTGTCGTGCTGGTTCATCTTCACGTGGCCGAAGGCGTCGAACGAGTTTGTGGCCTCGAAGTAGAGGGCGCTGTCGCATGTGAGGATGACGCCATCGTGGAGGAAGCGCACGTTGCCCACGAGCACCTGTCCGGTGCGGCTCACCTGTGGGTCTTTGTAGAGCTGGTCGGTGTGTAGCAGCGTGATGCGCTGGCTGCTCTGTCGCCGTGGCTCCGTGGGTGCCGGTGCCACGGCCTTGGCGATAGCGCACAGCGCTACGAATGCTGCGATGAGCGTTAACGGTAGTCGTGCTTTCATGTCACTCACTCCTTCACCCACCCGGGGTATTGGAACTCGCAGTCGGGCAGCCAGTCGGGGCTGATGCGCACGTATGTGGTGCGCTGCTTCTCGCGTATCCAGTTGTCGATGAACTCGTCGCAGCGGCGCTCGCGCACGATGTTGGCGAGCACCTGGAAGTCCTCGGTGATGGTTGCCGGGTGCGCTTTGATGCGGCTCTTGAGCTTGATGATGGCACATTGCTCCTTGCCGGACTTGTCGAGCATGGTGAAAGCCTTGGAGACCTCGCCCACGTCGAGTGTCTCCACCACTCGTGCTATCTCCGTGGGCAGCTCGCCCATCTTGAAGCGCGAGGTGCGTATGTAGTCGCCGCTCATCTCGTCGCGCGTGACGTTGGTCATCAGGCCGCGGTTGGCGCGCGAGTCCTTGTCGTCGGAGAGTTCCGTGGCGGCCACCTCGAAGGCAAACTTGCCGGCGCGTATGTCGGCGGCGATGCTGTCGAGGCGCGCGGTGCATGCCTCTATGTCGGCCTGCTCCACGTGTGGTCGGAGCAGCAGGTGGCGCAGCTTGAGCTTGTCGCCGCGCTTATCGACGAGCTGAATGATGTGGTAGCCAAACTGCGACTCCACGATCTTCGACACCTTCTTGGGGTCGTTGAGGCTCCATGCCACGTTGGCAAAGGCCGGGTCGAGCTCCATGCGCCCCATGTAGTCCATCTCGCCGCCCTGGCGTGCGCTCTCCTTGTCGTCGCTGTACATCTTGGCGAGCATGGCGAAGGTGGCCTCGCCGCTGTTGATGCGCTCGGTGTAGTCGCGCAGACGCTCCTTGATGCGGTCTATCTCCTCCTGGCGGAATCGCGGGTGGTCGGCAATGATCTCCACCTCCACCTGTGTGGGTATGAGCGGCAGTGAGTCCTCGGGCATGTCGCGGAAGTAGTAGCGCACCTCGGCGGGTGTTACCTTGATGTCCTGTGTGAGGCGCTGCCGCATCATGCGTGTGAGCTGCATGTTGCGTATCTGCTCGGTGAGTTCCTCGCGTATCTGTGTGA
The DNA here is from genome assembly GCA_017445145.1 of Bacteroidaceae bacterium. Lineage (GTDB taxonomy): Bacteria > Bacteroidota > Bacteroidia > Bacteroidales > Bacteroidaceae > Physcousia. Next base: position 6,462 of record JAFSVI010000017.1, read on the forward strand.
TGGACATGCCGCGGTATTCCTCGAGCTTCTCGCGCGAGGTGGCCATCTGTATCCACTCGTTGAGCTGCTCCTCGACGAGCTGCGACACCTGGTCGTCGGTGACCTCGACGCTGTCGGCCTGTGCCTGGTGGATGAAGAGCTTCTGTATGGCGAGGCGCTCGGGAATGACGCAGTAGGGGTTGCCCTGGATGCGGTCGCTCATGGCGCGGGCTTTCTCCACGTCGCTGCGCAGTATGGCCTCGTCGCCCACCACCCATATCACCTCGTCGATGACATTGGGTGCCGACTGCGCCACGGCGCCTGTGGCAGCGCACAGCGCCACGGCGGCCGCGCAGAGCGTGCGGTAAATGCTTGAGTGTGGCATACGTGAGTCGTTGGGGGGCTTAGTGGTTGTTCACGGTGCTGAGGGCCTCGGTGAAGACCTCGAAGGAATAGCGTCGGCGCAGCTCCTCCACGAACTCGGCCTCCTTCTTCGACTGGTAGTCGGTGACGACCTGCGAGCCGACGTCGGTCCATCGCTGCGGACCCTTCTTGAGCTTGCGGCCCACGACGGCGGCTGCGGGGAATGTCTTGGAGGGGCGCGTCTTGCCCTGGCGTATGCCGAAGGCCAGGGAATCGACCATGGCGTTGTCGCCCTGCTCGAACACGCGGCGCTCGAAGCGCACCTGCACGCTGTCGGCGTTGAAGCGCGTCTTGATGGTCTCGGCCCAGCGCTCCTCGGGCATGCCCTTGAGGGCCTTGCGTGCAGCGGCGAGGGTGGCCTTGTCGCGCGCCTGGAGCAGTGCGCCGGCATAGTGGGGCTTGGCGTAGGCGTATGCCTTCTTGTTGGCCTTGAAGTGGGCCTCGAGGGCTGCGGTGTCGCGCGCTGCGGGTTCCCACACCTGGCGCTGGCACACCTCGTAGAGCAGGAGTCCGTCGTGGTACTCCTGTATGAGATACTTCAGGTCGTCGTCCTTGGCGGCAAAGGTGTCGGCGAGGTCGTCCATGACGGCCTCCACGGTGCGCGGCTCCCCGCTCTTGGTGGCGAGGCTGTCGATGACGGTCTGTGCCAGGCGATCCTTGAGGCCGCGCTGCTCGAGGAAGGTGCGTATGCGCGGTGCCAGCGTGTCGTAGGGTTCGAGGGGGCGCTGGTCGTTGAGGCGCAGGATGTGCCATCCCACGGTGCTCTTCACGGGTTCGGATGTCTCGCCCACCTGCATGGCGTAGAGCTTGTCCTCGATCTCCTTGAGGAGGCTGTGCGGGCCTATCCAGCCTATGACGCCGCCGCGCTGGCCCGTCTGCGGGTCCTCGGAGCACTGGCGCGCCGTCTCGGCGAAGTCGGCGCCGCCGCTGATGAGGGCGTATATGCTGTCGATGCGCGTCTTGGCGGCGGCCTCGTCGGCGCCCTGCTGCGGCAGCCGCACGAAGATGTGGGCCGGCAGCAGGAGCTGCTTGCCGTCCATCTGCTCCAGCATCTTGTCGTAGTAGGCGCGCGCCTCGGCCTCCTCGGCCTCGGGTGCCACGAGCAGCGGCCGTATCTGCTGGTCGCGGTATGTGCGGAACTCCTGCTGGTAGGAGCTGAGAGTGTCGAGGTGTGCGTCCAAGGCGGCACACACCTTCAGCTTGTAGTTGATGAACAGGTCGGCATATTCCGCAACCGTCTTGCGGTCGATGACGTCGTCGGTGTTGTTCTTGTTGTAGTTGTACTCAAACTCGGAGCGCGTCACGTCCTGACCGTTGATGCGCATGACGACGGGGTCGTCGGTCTCGGCCATGGCGGCGGCCGTTGCTGTCAGCCCTGCCGCCATGCTTATCAAGAGGAATTTTGTCAGTCGCATAGTAGTAGATTGGTTGGTGTGGATGGGATGATGGGCCGGCAGCGTCACTGCGGGCGCGAGTAGTTGGGGGCTTCGCTTGTGATGGTGATGTCGTGGGGGTGGCTCTCCATGACGCCGGCGCTGGTGATGCGCACGAACTGTGCGCGGTGGAGGTCCTCGATGGTGGCGGCGCCGCAGTAGCCCATGCCCGAGCGCAGACCGCCCACGAGCTGGTAGATGACCTCCTGCACGGTGCCCTTGTAGGGCACGCGCCCGGCGATGCCCTCCGGCACGAGCTTGCGCACGTCCTTCTCCCCGGCCTGGAAGTAGCGGTCCTTGGAGCCGTTCTCCATGGCTTCGAGCGACCCCATGCCGCGGTAGCTCTTGAACTTGCGGCCGTTGAAGATGATGGTGTCGCCGGGGCTCTCCTCCGTGCCGGCCACGAGGGAGCCTATCATCACGCAGTTGCCGCCGGCGGCGATGGCCTTCACCACGTCGCCCGAATAGCGCAGGCCGCCGTCGGCGATGAGGGGCACGCCGGTGCCCTTGAGGCCGCAGGCCACGTCATAGACGGCCGAGAGCTGCGGCACGCCGACGCCGGCCACCACGCGCGTGGTGCAGATGCTGCCAGGGCCTATGCCCACCTTGATGCCGTCGGCGCCGGCATCGACGAGCATGCGTGCGGCCTCGCCGGTGGCCACATTGCCCACGACGATGTCCACGCCGGGGTATTTGGCCTTGGCCTCGCGCAGCTTCTCGATGACGCCGCGGCTGTGGCCGTGGGCGGTGTCGATGACGATGGCGTCGGCACCGGCCTCCACCAGCGCCGTGATGCGCTCGAGAGTGTCGGCGGTGACACCCACGCCGGCTGCCACGCGCAGGCGGCCTTTCTCGTCCTTGCACGCCATGGGCTTGTCCTTGGCCTTGGTGATGTCCTTGTAGGTGATGAGGCCGATGAGGTGGTTGTCGTCATCGACCACGGGTAGCTTCTCGATCTTGTTCTCCTGCAGGATCTGGGCGGCTGCCGTGAGGTCGGTCTGCTGGTGGGTGGTGACGAGCTTCTCGCGCGTCATCACCTCGGCGATGGGGCGCTCCGTGCGGCGCTCGAAGCGCAGGTCGCGGTTGGTTACGATAC
>JAFSVI010000140.1 GCA_017445145.1 Bacteroidaceae bacterium
ACGTCGGCCTCGTGCATGCGGTTGGGGTATATGGTGTACATGAGGTTGCTGTTGTGCATCATCACCCTGGCGGGTTTCTTTGGGAAGGCCTCGCCCGGGCGGTAGAGTATGTTGATGAGGCGCGCGTCGGAGAGGTACTTGATGTAGTTCATGACGGTGGCGCGGCTGGTCTCGATGTCGGCTGCGAGCTGGCTGACGTTGGGCGCTGCCGGTCGCTCCACGGCCAGTAGGTAGAGCAGCTTCTTGAGCTTGGTGAGATACTTCAGCTCCACCTGCTTGATGAGGAGTATATCGACCTCAATCATCATGTTCATGGTCTTGAGCAGGTTCTCCGAGAAGTTGCGGCGCTCGAGGAAGAAGGGGTAGAAGCCATGGTGCAGGTAGCTCTGGAAGAAGTTCAGGGGATGCACCTTGTGGCATACGTTCTCGGCGATTTCTGCCGGGCGGCTCAGTATGTCGGCCAGCGAGGCACGTGGTATGGAGGCGCCGGTCTTGAGGTTGAGGAACTCGCGGAAGGAGAAGCCCCGCAGGTTGTAGCTGCGCACGAGGCCGCCCAGCTCGGGGTTCTCATCCTTCAGGCGCATCACGCTGCTGCCCGTGAACACGATGCGCAGGCCCGGGTTCTCGTCGTGGCAGCGCCGCAGCTCGCGGCTCCAGTCGGGTTGCTTGAACACCTGGTCTATGAGCAGCACCTCGCCCCCACCCTGCCGGAACTCGCGGGCGAAGTCCGCCAGCCCGCGGCCCTGGAAGTAGAAGTTGTTCATGTTGACATAGAGGCAGCGGCGCGTGCGCACGTCGAAATTCTCCTTGGCATACTGCAGCAGGAACGACGTCTTGCCCACGCCGCGCGTGCCCTTGATGCCGATGAGCGGCTGTTGCCAGTCGATCTCGTCCATGAGGGCGCGGCGCACGGGCAGCTCCGTGTGCTCCACCAGATAGGCATGTGTGCGGAAGAATGTCTCCATCGTGGCCGCAAAGATAGAGAAAAAGATTGGGATTGTGGGCTTCGAGGCGGAAGAATTTTCGCATCACAGGGTGAAATCGTGGTTTTTGGCGTCCACGACGGCTTCATAGCGTCCGCCGCGGCACGCTATGGCGAAGCGCCCGCCCCCCGGCAGTGGCTGTCGGCGCGCGAGGTGCAGCGCCACCATGCCCATCGTCATGCGCCAGTTCGCCTCCACACACGGATGCAGGCGTCCGTCGGCCAGGAGCATCATATCGACGCCCACGGGCAGCGGCGCCGGCAGCGGCTCGAGGGCGGTGGCCACGCTGCGGGCAATGAGGCTGCGAAGTGCCTCCACGGCACTGTCGAGCATGGGCAGGGGTATGTGGCGGCCCACGATGGCGCGCTTGACAGGCTCCGGGGCGAGGAGGTTGCCGGCATAGACGCCGCCAGGTGTGGTGAGGAACACGGACAAGCCCTCGTAGCTCACGCTGCCGCCGCCATGGCACGTGAACTCGGCAGCGATGTCGAGGGCGCGCGCGTAGATGGGTTCGGCCATGACGTAGCCCTGGGTGCGCAGCGTGCGCCGCAGCCATGCCACGGTCTTGTCCGTGGCCACGGCCGCCGGCGCGGGGTGCAAGCCGCGCCCGCTGCCGCTCCACGGCTGCTTGAAGAGGGCGCCGCCGTGGCGCGCCAGCGCGGCGAGGGCATCGTCGAGACTGCAGCACACGGCGGCCTCGCCGGCCACCAGCCCGCGCCAGGGCGCCAGCTGCGGATGCACAGCGAGCTGACGCAGCATGGCGGCCGCCGTGGCGCGCCCGGCAAGGGTGCGGTAGGCCGCGAGCCACGACGGCGAGGGCAGCACCGACGGCGCCACGCCCAGGCGCAGCAGCCGCTGCACGACGAGGGGATTCCACCCCCAAGGCTCCACCCAGCTCACTCGGGGCGCCCACACGCTCGGCGCCACCCGTTCGCCGCCGATGGCGGCAGTGCCGTCGGCCAGCAGGATGGCATCGTCCGCGGCAGCCCACGCCTCGGGCAGCAGCGCCAGGTCGGCGGCCATGCGGCGCGCCGAGGCTGGCGGCGTGTAGTGGGCGTCGTTGGCGGCCAGCGCCAGGTCGCTCTCGGGGTTGAACACAAGCAGACGCATGGCTCACGAGTGCCGCCCCGCGCCGGTCTTGCGCGCCAGCGCTGCCACCACGACGCTGGTGACGGGCGAGAGATAGTTGAAGAAGCAATAGGGCAGATAGGCCAGGGTGGCCACGCCGAGCACCGTGCTCTGCACCAGGCCGCAGGTGTTCCACGGTACGAGCACGCTCGTCACCGTGGCGCCGTCCTCGCATGTGCGGCTGAGCAGGCGCGACTCGTAGCCGCGCTCGCGATAGGCCTCCTTGAAGATGGAACAGGTGAGGATGATGCTCAGGAACTGGTCGGCGAGGGCCACGTTGCAGAAGATGCCCGTGGCGGCCGTGGTGGCCACCAGCGACGTGCGGCCGCGCACGGCGCGCAACACCATCTGCATGACGTCGCGCAGCACGCCCGTGGCGGTGACCACGCCGCCAAATACCTGCGCACAGATGATGAGCCACACCGTGGGCATCATGCCTGCCATGCCGCTCGTGCGCACAAGGGCGTCGAGGGCATCGTTGCCCGTGCGGAGGCTCGTGGGGCCGTAGATGACCTTCATGATGGCCTCGTACCAACCGTCGGCAACAGTGGACAGCAGACGCGGCTGACACACCACCGCCACCGTGGCCGCCATCATGGCCGCCACGAACAGCACCACCATGGCGGGCCACCGACGGGCTATCATAACACCCGTGAGCACAGGAACCACGAGCAGCCAAGGCGAGATGGTGAACGTGTGGCGCAGCTGGTCCAGGAACGTCATCTCGCCACTGCCGGCAACGTCCATCGTCAGGCCTGCCACGGTGAAGATGGCGAGCGAGACGCCGAACGTGGGGATGGTGGTGCGCATCATGTAGCGGATGTGGGTGAACAGAGGTGTGCCGGAGACGCTCGACGCCAGCACGGTGGTGTCGGACAGCGGCGAGAGCTTGTCGCCGAAATAGGCACCGGTGATGATGCTGCCGGCCACCCAGCCGTCGGCAATGCCGTGGGCACGACCTATGCCCATGAGGGCCACACCCACCGTGGCCACCGTGGTCCACGACGAACCCACCATGACGCTGATGAGCGCGCAGAAAAGGCTGCTGCTCACCAGAAACCATTCCGGGCGCAACACCTGCACACCATAATATATCATCGTGGGTACGATGCCCGACACCATCCACGTGCCGCCAATGGCACCGATGAGCAGGAGGATGATGATGCTGGGCATGCAGCTGGCAACGGAGGCTGTCATCTCGCGCTCCAGGGCATCCCACTCCACACGGCGCATGACGTAGCCCACAGCCACACACACGGCTGAGGCTATGAGCAGCGACACCTGCGTGGCGCCGTCGAGGGCATCCGTGCCAAACACCGACACGCAGGTGGAGATGAGCGCTATGAGCGCCACAAAGGGTATGAGCGAGAGGCTTTTCTTCATTCTATGCATGGTTCGTAAAAAGGATTATCCGCAATCATCAGCAAAGGACGCTGAAAGCGTCATCGCTCAGTAACCGCAGTGTCCGCAGGACCTGCGGACAGAGAGCCGTCGCAGAAAGTACTCTAAAAGAGTGCCCCCGCAGGGCGACTCTTGCAGAGTCGGTTCAGTACATGTTTGTTCTCCGGGGGTGCTTCGCACCACCCGGTTCTTCGAAGTATCGAAGCTACCAGAGGTCGAGCGATTGAGCGTTGACGCTTTCAGCGTCTTATACGGGTTCATGTGGATAATCATTTTGCAAATCGTTTTTTGCCAACGCAAAGCTCCTCTGACGGCACAACCATGGGTGGCGTTTGAGGGGCGTGCGGCGCATTTCTGCCGCAAAGTTACGGCTTTTTCCGAAATAGCGCCCCCGCAGGATGGAATTATTTGGTCACAAAGACATTATTTATATGGTAAATGGGCGATGAATCCACAGAAATGCGTACATTTGCAGCGCAAACACCAACATCACAGCTATGAAACGACTTCTTACAACCTCACTGCTCACGATCGCCCTCGCGGCCATCATGCCGGCCAGCGCACAGTGGGTGAGCTACGACTTCGCACTGGGCATCAAGGGCGGCATGAACCGCACAAACCTCAGTTTCGGCGACGCCGACGACCTCATCAGCTCCGCCCTCGACCTCAAGGGCGGCACTGGATTCTTCGTCGGGCCGGCGCTGAAGTTCGACCTGCCGCCATGCTTCGGCGTGGATGCCGCCGTGCAGTACGACCAGAAGCGCGTCAGCATCTTGGACGAGAGCGTGCGCCTCCGAAGCATCACCATCCCCGTGAACGTGCGCCTGCAATTCAAGCTCGCCCAAAAGCTGGCCATCTTCGCCGCCGCAGGGCCGCAAGTGGCTTTCAACGTGGGCAACAGCGACCTCACCTGGGGCGGCACAGAGACAGACCCCGACAACCGCTTCCAATGGAAAAAGTCGGCATTCAGCATCAACCTCGGAGGAGGTATCACCCTTGCCAACCACCTCGAACTCGCCTTTGCCTACAACATCGCCCTGGGCTACACCGGCGAAGCATCGTTCCGAAAAGCATGGAATGCCATCACATCCAGCGACAACGACAGCAAAGCCCGCTCCTGGGCCTTGTCCGCATTCGTCTATCTCTGAACACAACCGCCCACACATAGAACACACAGCGCAACGTGGGCATCAGCACAGCGCAGCGTGGGCATCAGCACAGCGCGGTAGGGGCATCAGCACAGCGCAGCGTGGGCGATGAAACACCGCGGCACGTAAGCAAACTCCCCGTGGCAAGTAACAAAACTTGCCACGGGGAGTTTGCTTACGTGCCGCGGAGAACATAATCGAGAGCCGTGGTGAGTGCATGTGCTTTCCATGGGAGATGCATGTGCTTTCCATGGGAGATGCATGTGCTTTCCATGGGAGATGCACGTGCTTTCCAGAAGAAACAATGATTATCCGCAACCATAGCACCAGCAAGACCGCAACGCGGTCTCCGCTCAATAACCGCAGGTACGAGCGCAGCGAGCACCTGCGGACAGCAACCAGCCAAGGGACGCACTCTGAAAGAGTGCCCGAACACCTTACTCCGACTGCTGGACGACCCCTCCAGGGTCGATATACCCTCATGCGCACATTCCGGGGGTATATAAGCGTACCCCCGCTTACTGAGCGTTGACGCTTTCAGCGTCATTACCTGCGTAAGCGTGCCACCAGGGTTACGTGTTGGGTCACACTTTCTTCGGGATATCAAAGCAACCAAAGGTAGAGCGCCAGGTCAATGGCAATGCAGACTAATGATGCGCACAAAAAAACGCTGCAACGTCCTGGGGCGTTGCAGCGTCTGAAATGTTGGGAGAGGGGCAAAAGCGCGCGTTACGCGCTTCTGCGCAGTCTGCCATGATAGTGTGTGAGCTTACTTGACAAGCACCTTGCGCACGACACCGTCGCTTGTGCGGACGATGTTGATGCCGCGGGTGAGACCGCTCTTGATGCGGCCGTCGATGCCGAACACCTGCTCTGTGGCAGCGGCTCCGCTGGCGGCGATGCCTTCGACGGCATCGGGTGCGGTCTGACCGAGGTAGAGGAGGTCGAAGTTGTCGAAGGGACACCAGTTGTTCTTGTCGGCGCTCTTGAGCACGATACCGATCTTGATGGCGACACCTGCTGTCGGGTAGCCGAAGTCAACGCTGTTCTTGTAGCGGCCAGCCTCGTAGAAGGTGATGAAGTTGCCGCGGGTGTTAGGAGCAACGAACTGCACGAGATCGCCCTCCTCCTCGCTGCCGCTGAGAGTGTAGTTCACGCCTGTCACCATGGAGATGAGGTCTGTGTTCTCCTCGTTGTCAATGACAGCGCCACGCTCGAAGTCGCTCCACTGCACAATCTTTGTCTCCTTGTAGAAGCCGGGATAGCGGACGTAGAGGTACATCTCGTTGTCCTCGATGGGTGTGCCGTCCTTGACCATGGTGGCCTCGCCGCCACCGTCGCCAGTGGTGCGGAAGAGTGCATCGGCACTCAGACGCCAGTAACCGTCCTTGAGGAGCACCACCTCCTGGCTGATGTCGAAGGCTGCGCTGTTCCAGAACTCAGCAACCTCGTCGGCCCATGTGCCACCATATTCAGGTGCCTTGGTGGGATCGTCGGGGTTGACGATGGTCCAGGCATCCTTGCTGGCATCCTTGAAGTCGCCGTTGACGATGATTTCGCCCATGCTGACGGGGTCTTCGACGGTGGCGTCGTCAAGACCAGCCTTGCTCCATACGAATGCATCCCACTCATTGGCCATGCGGTCGATGTAGGTCTGGATTTGCTCGAGGCTCTGAGGAGCCTGGCCACCGAAGTCGGGATCGAGGTTATAGACCTCCGCGAGGAGTTCGATATAGCTGGTGTTGGTGTAGGTGAAGCCTTTCTCCTCAAGAGCCATGATGCGCTCCTCGCGGGCGTTGTAGTCGTTCTTCATCTTCTGGAAGAGGGCATCGCCGTCGTTGGCATACTTGATGGCCTCGTTCAGGGCTGTGATGGCAGCAACCTTGGCATCCTTGTCGTCGTTGTCCATAGCGGACTGACCGGCCTGGATGGCAGCTTCGAGCTTGGCAGGAGCATCAGCAAGGACGGGGGTGAGTTCCTGAGCCTGGGCGATGAGGCCCTCGATGACCTCGTCGTAAGCACTGGGATCCTCGCCGTTGTAGAACAGACGCCAGCTGTACCAGATGACCCAGCTGTTGCCTGAGAGGTTCTCACCCTTCACGCCAACGCGGAGAGTGCCGGTCTCAGAGGTGATGAGGCCGCTGGCCTCGACGGTGCATGCCTCAGCTTCGGCAGCCCACTGCTCGGCAGTGAAGATCTCGCTGGCACCCTGCTGGCTGTTGGGGATATACACTGTGCCCTCGTCGAGCTCCAGGGTGGCACCACCTGTTGTGTTGGTGTCGTGGGAGGCAATCTCAGCAACGTTGAGGATGTTGCCGCGGTCGGAGCCGGCATAGATGTAGGCGTAGTTTGTGCCCTCGTAAGTGCCGTCCATGTAGCTGGGATAGTTGACAGCATTCTCGGCGACGCGATAGAAAGCCTTGGTCTGGATGGTGTACTTGCCCTTGGGCAGGTTCTCGAAGTCGCGATAGATGTGGAAGTTGGCATTCCATACCTCGGCAGTGCCGAAGTTGGTCTTGAAGTTGCCCGTGGCGGTCTCGTTCATCCACACGGGGTTCTCGGCGGGATATCCGTTGGGGAATGACTCCTGATCACTGCCATTGGTGTCGGGATAGCTCATGTGGGGGAAGAGGCCGGTGATCTCGAATGGCTCATCGAGAGGCTCGTTGGCAGCCACGAGGTCATCGAATATCTCCTTGACGGTATCGGAAATCATGGCATCATAGCCGTTGATTGCCTCTTCAATCTCGGCAGCGCTGAGGTTGTAGTTGGACTGGGCTTCCTCCATCACATCGAGAAGGGCCTCTATCTTGGCAACCATCTTGTCGTAGTTGGACATGTTGCTGTACTTGTCAACCTCCTCGTTGAGCTTGGCGATGAACTCGTTGAGCTTAACATAAGCGGCGGCAGAGGCAACGACAGCGGCACGGGCCTCGCTGAGCTTCGTGTAGGCGGCCTGGTACTGGGCATCCTTGGAGTCGTCAGAGCCACCGGCTACGAGAGCCTGAGCCTCGGCAAGAGCTGTGGCGAAAGCGTCCTTGACGGCTGTCTGAGCCTCGGGATCGGTGGCCTTGTATGCCTCGGAAGTGGAGATCTCGGTGACGAGAGCGGTGTAGCTGGGCAGCGATTGCGGATTGCCTGCATACTTCAGGACGAAGTTGTCGGCACCCATCCAGTTGAGGTTGGTGTTCTCAGACATCAGACCGATCATGATGGTGTCGGCGGTGGTGCTGAGGTCGAACTCATAGACGAAGTGTGCGGGGAACGAGGCGTAGGAGCCTTCGCCGGTCTCCTCGTTCTCGACATACTTGAAGTCGCTGGCAAGAGCGTCGCCGTGCATGGTGATGGTGCCGTCGCTGTAGTAGAGATAGACGCCTGTGTAGTCGTCCTTCTCAACAGCGTTGTCGGGGTCGTTGTCGGGGTTGGTCTGGTTGACGGCCATGGCGTCGCACTCCAGGATGTAGTGGCCATTGGGCAGGCCGCCAATCTTCTGGTAGATCTTCACGTCGCCGAGGTGTGCAGGAGCAGGCACCCAGCTCTCGATGAAGCCGTGGATGGTGGTAGCCTCGTCCTGGCTGACATACTTCGAACCCTGGTACTGGTAGTTGCCAGTGGCGCCTTCGGGCTTGGCAATGGTCCAGCCATTGATGTTGCCTTCGCTGAAGTCGGCATTGTAGAGCACATAGGGCATTGCGAAGGGCTCGGCGGCGGTGCCGTGGCTCGTGGCATAGGCCACGACGGCGGCTGGCATGGCCTTGAGAAGCTCGGCACGTGCTGCCTCAATCTCCTCGACAGTGGCTGCGGAGTTATTATAGACAGCACCGGCTGCGTCGGTGTTGGCACCGTACTTCACAGCGTCGAGATAGAGGTTGTAGAGCTTCAGGCGAGCCTCATAGATCTTCACGTCGGCATTGTACTGCTCAAGAGCGTTGAGGTCAACACCCTCGGAGTTGATGAACTGCCACTCGGACATGGCGTCGTTGTTCGTGCCGTTCATCAGACATGCCTGACCGGGAGCCTGGGCAACCATATACTCCTCGCCAGTGTTGTTGTAGCCACCCATGGTGGGAGCCGACTGGATGTAGTAGTTGCCTTCGTTGGAAGACTCGATGATGTTCCAGTACCAGCAAGCCTGGTTGTTGTGGTCGATGAAGCCATTGGTTTCGCCATCGCGGAAGAGGTAGGTGTTGCCTATATCACGACCATTCTCGTAGCCGTTGCCGCCATAGAACTTGAAGGTGCCATTGACCTTGATCTTCACGGCATCGGGATAGGAGGGGTCGCCGCAGTCTTCGATGACCACCTTCATCAAGGGTGCTCCGTCGGAGCTGACGCTGATCTGCGTGGCCCAGCTGTTGGCACCCATGAGGTACTGACCGCATCCTACATTCTTAATGTAATAGGATGTCACGCCATCAGCCACCCATTCCACGGGTTCGCCAGAGGCGGGAGCAACAGGAGCCACAGGCTCAGTCCAAGTCTGTGCCATTGCCGTCACTGTCAGTGCGGCAAAGCTCAGTACAGAAAGTAAACGCTGTTTCATGTTACTTTTGGATTTTAATTAAGTTAATAAATGGAGTTGGTTGTCTAAATTCTTATTTATATACGCAACGAAGCACGTCGGAGTACAAGGCCTGGTGAAAGCTAGCGAAACGCTACACGATGAGTGTCCATAAGGACACAAAAGCCATTTTTCGAGGGCAAAGATAAGGGAAATGTCGTTATCACCATGAAAATTTCACACTTGACTTGCGCGCGTTAAGCTTTTTTAACCAAAAATCTGCCACCACTTGCGTTTTGGGCGGTAGGCATAGTCGGCCTCGTCGGAGGGACGGTCGCTGAGCAACTGCTCGTAGGTCTTGCGGTCGTGGATGATGTGGTAGATGGTGCCCCAGTCGGGCAAACCGCCAACGTTGCGGTCGTCGATGAAGAGGTCAACCTTCAGTTTGCGCGAGAAGGTCTCGTTCTTGGTGATGTCCTCCTCGGGAAAGTCGCGATTGACGGCGTAGAACTCCAAGCCGCGGGCGCGGCACCACTCCACGGCCTCGTCGAGGAGGTGGCCTTCGCGCACGCTCCACAGGATTAGGCGGTGGCGGTCCTGCTGCAGCATCTTGAGGGTTTGCACGGCGAAGGGTATCTCCTCGCCAATGTCGGGATAGCGATGGCGCACGATGGTGCCGTCGAAGTCAACTGCGATGGTCATAACAGTGGAATATATGTTAGGATGTGATGGTACGGGCAAAAGCAGCCGGCCTGTAAGCCGGGTTCTGTGCCAACCCGCGGGGGGAAGGCGCCTGTCATTGATCTACGACACGGCTCACGCCGCGCCTGCCGGCCGCCGGGGCGCGTGGCCGCGACGGTATCCTATCGTTCTACCCTCCGGCTCGGGCGGGCCGCCCTCTCGGCTGCCGGCGGCGGCAGTTCCCCGCTGTGAGGGGCTTGCCGTGTCGGCAGTGGCGCCGGTTTACGCGAACTTTCAGCCTCCGGTGTGCACAGCACGCATGTTGCCATGCGCCTGGTGGGCTCTTACCCCACCTTCTCACCCTTTCCGCCGCGGGGGCGGTGGTTGTTTTCTTCTGCACGTGCTGACCCTCGCGGACCACTATCGGTTAGGTAGCGGAGTGCCCTGTGCTGCCCGGACTTTCCTCTGAGGGCGGTGTCAACGCCCCCAGCGACAGGCCGGTCGGCTGCTTTGCGGGGGCAAAAGTACGCCAAAATGTCGGAATGTGCAAGAAAAAGAAATGTAAAAATGTCAGTTTCGGTGCTTAACCGCTGTTAATGCGCATGCCAACCATGTTAAAAGAAAGCAAAAACAGGCCAGCGGCGCTTGCCCGAATTAAACTTTTGCACTACTTTTGCACTCAAAATGACAGCCGCCACAAACCGCAACACAACCCACGAATAGCATACCACAACAATAAAACCAAAACGAACTATCATGAATCAGACAACAAAGAACTGGCTCGGAGCTGCCGCACTCGTCCTCAGCAGCAGCCTCATCACAGGAGCCGCCATGCGACCACACATGAACCCCAACGAGGCACAGCAGGCCGCCGAAGCACCCTTCGGCGCACAACCTGCCGCCATGACAATGCCCAATGCTGCACCCGCACCAGGGGCTCTCGTCGATCTCACCACGGCTGCCGAGCGCTCGGTGAACAGCGTGGTATATATAAAGGTGACGCAGAATGCCAAGCGGCAGATGGTCACCGTGCGCGACCCCTTCGAGGACTTCTTTGGCGACTTCTTCGGCTATGGCAACCGCGGACAGCGCCGCCAGCAGGAGGTGGAGACGCAGCCCAAGCGCCAGGGGGCCGGCTCGGGCGTCATCATATCGGCCGACGGCTACATCGTCACCAACAACCACGTCGTGGCGGGCGCCGACGAAATCCTCGTCAAGCTCAACGACAACACCGAATACAAAGGGCGCATCATAGGCCTCGACGAGACAACAGACCTGGCGCTGGTGAAGGTCGAGGCCAAGAACCTGCCGGCAATAGCCATCGGCAACAGCGACGACCTGCGCATCGGCGAATGGGTGCTCGCCGTGGGCAACCCCTTCAACCTCACGTCAACAGTCACCGCCGGAATCGTGTCGGCTAAGGCACGCTCGCTCGGAGCCAACGGCGTGGAGAGCTTCATACAGACTGACGCCGCCATCAACGCCGGCAACTCCGGCGGGGCCCTCGTCAACGAGCGCGGCGAGCTTGTGGGCATCAACGCCATGCTCTACAGCCAGACGGGCAGCTACAGCGGCTACGGATTCGCCATTCCCACGACCATTATGAACAAGGTTGTGGCCGACCTCAAGGAGTTTGGCATCGTGCAGAGGGCCATACTCGGCGTGAGGGGCATGGATGTCACCAACTACATCGACAGCGAGAAGGCCAAGAACAACGACATCGACCTGGGCACCAACACTGGCATCTACGTCAGCGAGGTGGAACCCAAGAGCACGGCCGAGGAGCTGGGACTGCAGAAAGGCGACGTCATCACCGCCATCGACGGCAAGGAAGTGACCAAGATGGCCGAGCTGCAAGAGGCTCTGTCTCAGCGGCGTCCGGGCGAGAAGGTGAAGGTCTCCTTCATCCGCGCCAAGAAAACACGCACCGAGACGGCCACACTGCGCAACGCTCAGGGCGGAACAGAGGTGATGGAGGAAGTGGACATAGACCTCTTCGGCGCACAGCTCAAGCCGCTCACCGACCAGGCCAAGCGTGAACTCGCACTCAGCTACGGCCTCGAGGTCACCGCGCTCAAGAAGGGCAAGATGCAGGAGGCCGGCATCACCAAGGGCATGATACTCCTGCAGGTCAACGACCGCGAGATGCGCAGCGTCGAGGACTTTGAGGAAGCCGTTAAAGCCGCCAACCAGTCGAGCGACCGCACGCTGTGGATTCGTGCCGTAACACAAAGCGGACGACGCGTGGGAACTGCCATTGACCTCAGCGACAAGAAGCAGAAATAGGCTCCTCTTGCAAAAAGCAAGCCAAACTCAGCACTTTAGCTCCACGGAGGCAAAAAAGAAGAAACTTTGCCTCCGTGGACATCTTTTTCAGCGAAAAGTTTGAATTATTCTTGCGCGCGTACCATATTATACCTATCTTTGCACGTTCTTAAACAACATATATTCGCATAATGAGACAGCTCAAGATCACCAAAAGCATCACCAACCGTGAGAGCGCATCGCTCGACAAGTACCTACAGGAAATAGGGCGCGAGGACCTCATCACCGTGGAAGAAGAAGTGGAACTGGCCCAGCGCATACGCAAAGGCGACCGCGCAGCGCTGGAGAAACTCACAAGAGCCAACCTGCGCTTCGTTGTCAGTGTGGCCAAACAGTACCAGAACCAAGGACTGTCGCTGCCCGACCTCATCAACGAAGGCAACCTGGGACTCATCAAGGCGGCCGAGAAGTTCGACGAGACACGAGGCTTCAAGTTCATCTCGTATGCGGTGTGGTGGATCAGACAGAGCATACTGCAGGCGCTGGCAGAGCAGAGTCGCATCGTGAGGCTCCCCCTCAACCAGGTGGGGTCGCTCAACAAAATCTCCAAGGCCCTCTCGAAGTTCGAGCAGGAGAACGAGCGCCGGCCCAGCCCCGACGAGCTGGCTGAGGAACTCGACATACCCGTGGATAAAATCTCCGACACACTCAAGGTCAGCGGGCGCCATATCTCCGTGGACGCACCCTTCGTCGAGGGAGAGGACAACACCCTGCTCGACGTCATCGTCAACGATGACAGCCCCATGGCCGACAAGAGCCTCGTCAACGAGAGCCTCTCACGGGAAATAGACCGCGCACTATCCACACTCTCCGACCGCGAGAAGCAAATCGTGGAGATGTTCTTCGGCATCAACCACCAGGAAATGACGCTCGAAGAAATCGGCGACCGCTTCAACCTCACACGTGAGCGTGTCAGGCAAATCAAGGAGAAAGCCATCAGGCGGCTGCGCAACAACTCCAAAAGCAAGCTCCTCAAGAGCTATCTCGGATGACAACGGAGGCTCACACACCGCACACGCACCCTATGAAGACAACGACAAGACTGATGTGTGGCATCGCCATGCTCGCATGCACCATGGGCATGGCGGCAAAGAACACACCCGAGATGACGCGCATATACATGTTCGGATTCGCCGCGTCGTTCACCGACTCCGTGGCATATCAAACCGACATACAGCAAATCGACAGCGCCTGGCTCGACAATCACGGATTGCTGCTCGACCGTTCGCTCTACAGCCTGCAGCTGCAATACTATATCGAAGGCCAGCGACAGAGGAAAAACGCCACATGCACCGTGTTCTTCAACACCAACCGCCGCAGGCTTGAGCGCACATGGAACAAGGTACACAAACGCTACGAACGTGCCGAGGGGCTGCAACTCAACACGCTGCCACCTGCCGACTTCACCTTCAAGGCCGAGGAATACAGGCCCATCATCATCGAGGAGGACACCACAGCCACCGCCACTGCAACGACAATACCTCCCGCCAAACAGCAACCTAAGAAGCAATGACACACCACCTATACAAGGTCGCCGAGCACAGGATGCAGATTGACTTTGCCGACGACCTGACAGACGCAGAACGCCTGTTGCCCTCTTTCTCGCCCTTCAAGAGCGAGGAAGAGGGCAATGTGCTTTTCACCATGACCGTGGCACGGGGCGAGGCTCCCGACTTCACCGCACTCGAGGAAATAGGTCAGTTCGACTGCGGCGGCGCCAACCACGGCGTATATCTAAGACCCGATGGGGGCTACGCCTTCGAGATAAGCCTGCCGGAGGTCAACGGCGGGCAGCTGAGTTGTTGCATGGAAGCCAATGCCGACTTCACGGCTTGCCACGCCACACTCACCGGCGACACCGACATGCAGCACCAGTTCGGACTCAACAACGCCATTATGATGGCTTTCGCTTTTGCCGCCGCCGAACAGGACACCGTGCTCATGCACGCCAGCGTGATACGCAACGCCGGATGGGGCTACCTCTTCACCGCACCAAGCGGAACAGGCAAAAGCACACACACGCACCTCTGGTACAAACATATCCCGGGGTCCGACCTCATGAACGACGACAACCCCGTCGTGCGCATCACGGACGGCACAGTGCGCATCTACGGCTCGCCATGGAGCGGGAAGACACCCTGCTACCGCAACATCTCGGCACCCGTGGGAGCCATAGTGCGCATAGAGCAGAGACCCGTCAACGAGATAGAGCGCCTCAAGCCAATACCCGCTTTTGCCACACTGCTGCCTGCCGTGAGTTCCATGAAATGGGACAGACGTGTATATAACGGCATCTGCGACTGCCTGTCAAAACTGCTCGCAACCACACCCGTCTTTCTGCTCGGATGCCGGCCCGATGCCGAGGCCGCACACGTGAGCTACGATGCCATACACCGCGCATAGCATCATGACAGAGACACTGAAAGCCATTGCCAACCGCGTGGCACACATGCTGATGGCACCCTTCAGGCGGCACAAACGCAAACGATATGCCACGGCCGACGACAACACACCGCGCCTCGAACTGCCCAACGACAAGTTCCTGCCACTCGTGAGGGAAGCTGTGGCGGGAGGCGAAAAGGCCGTGATCTCCGTCAAGGGATTCAGCATGAGGCCTTTCCTCGAGCATCTGCGCGACAAGGTGGAGCTGGCACCATGGACACAGCTCCATGTGGGCGATGCCGTGCTGGCGGAGATTGCGCCCGGCCACTATGTGCTGCATCGAATCATCGCCATCGACGGACAACACCTCACACTGATGGGCGACGGCAACATACGCGGCACTGAGCGCTGCAGGATGGCCGACGTGTGCGGCGTTGTCGATGCATACATACGCCCCAACGGCCATGTGATGCTGGCCAGTGACCCCAAACTGCAACGGCGCATACGCCTATGGCGACGCTTGCTGCCACTGCGAAGATACTTGCTTTTCATCTACAAACATTCAATATAACACCTCCATTATGAAGATTAAGAACGGATTTGAACTGCGCGTTGTCTGCGGAGAGGCTGTCATCGTGGCCCACGGCAAGGAGAACATCGACTTCTCGCGCATCATCAGCCTCAACGAGAGCGCTGCTTACCTATGGAACAAAGTCATTGGTTCCGACTTCGACGCACAGCGTCTGGCCGACCTGCTATGCGAAGAATACGACGTGGATCCAGCCACGGCGCTCGCCGACTCACAAAAAACCATGCAGGACTGGCGCGACGCCGGGCTGGCTGAATAAGCACCACCCATGATTAGAAGAGCCGACAAGAGGGACGTTGGGCAAATAACAGAACTGCTGTATCAGGTCGATGCCGTGCATCATGGCATAAGGCCCGACCTGTTCAAGAACGACGCCCCGAAATATGACCAACAGGAGCTGGAAGCCATCATCGAGGACGACAGCCGACCCATTTTCGTTTATGATGAAGGTCAAATACTGGGGCATGCTTTCTGCCAAATCACAGAGACCAAGGGCAACAGGCTCCTGCAGGACATCAAAACGCTTTACATTGACGACATCTGCGTGCATGAGAAGGCGCGGGGCAAGCACATCGGGAAGGCATTATACGAGCACGTCCGCGATTTTGCCAAGTCCATAGGATGCTACAACATCACCCTCAACGTGTGGGAAGGCAACGACCCGGCATCGCAGTTCTACAGGTCCATGGGCATGCACGTACAGAAAACCGGCATGGAAACGATATTGTAGCTCACACATAAATGATCGTCCCCCCAGTTACCAGAGCGTAGCGAGCACCATCAGATAAAAAACGCTTTAGAGGCATGCTCTCTGCGCTCGACCTCAGTTCGCTTCGACACCTCGAAAAAAGAGTGCCCGAACAGCGTAATGGGCGCCCCCTCCAGGGTCGATATATCTTTTTGCGCACGTCCCATGGGTGCGCAAGCGTACTCCGGGTTATTGAGCGTTGACACTTTCAGTGTCATTACTATTGTTTGTGAATATTCATTTTGCTCACTTACTTAATAATCATCGGAGGAGAAAGTCCATCAATCGGTGCGCGGCGCCCGGCTTTGCCTTTGCGACGCTTTGTTGAAAGACGCAAAGCCCCAAAGAATACACTCTTTGCATTGTTGCGTTTTTGCGTTCCCCCAATAAGTTGAGGAACACCCATAAAAAAGACTGTTCCCCTACTCACGAAGGAGAACAGTCACAACACAAACACAAAATAAAACACGACAATATGCTTGTACGGCAAAACGGCAGATGATATTAACGTTCTAAGTTTAGGACAAGTCAGGCTTTGCAGCTGCTATGTTCACACACTGACAACGTGCATCGACACTGACGCCGTCTGCCGACAGCATAGTAAAAACTATTTTCTTGATGCTTTTGCTTACATGATGCCACGCTCGCGGAGGGCACACTGCCACTTCCAAGCGCTGGCAAGGACATCCTCGAGTGGGGTGTCAGCCTTCCAGCCGAGCACGCGGTTGGCCTTATCGACGTTGCCCCACACCTTCTCGATGTCGCCGGCTCGGCGGCCTACGATTTGGTAGTTGAGCTTAACGCCTGTGGCCTTTTCGAAGCCGTGTATGAGTTCGAGCACACTCGTTCCCTTGCCCGTGCCAATGTTGTAAACCTCCACCGGCTCGTCGGTCTTGTCCTCCATGATGCGTGTCATGGCCACCACGTGTGCCTTGGCCAGGTCAACGACATAGATGTAGTCGCGAATGCATGAGCCGTCGGGGGTGTCATAGTCGTCGCCGAAGACGCTGAGCTTCTCGCGGATGCCTATGGCCGTCTGTGTGAGGTAAGGAATGAGGTTCTGCGGCACGCCATTGGGCATCTCGCCGATGATGGCCGTTGGATGCGAGCCAATGGGGTTGAAGTAGCGCAGGAGTATGGCCTTGATGGGCGAGCCGGAGGCCACGGTGTCCTGGATAATCTCCTCGTTGATCTGCTTGGTGTTGCCGTAAGGGCTCTCGGCCTTCTTGATGGGTGTCTCCTCGGTGGCGGGGAGCACGTCGGGCTGGCCATACACTGTGCATGAGCTGGAGAAGATGATGCCCTTGACATTATACTTGGGCATAAGCTCCAGAAGGTTAATGAGCGAGACAATATTGTTGCGGTAATAGAGCAAAGGCTTTTCCACACTCTCGCCGACTGCCTTGGAAGCCGCGAAGTGGATGATGCCGCTAATCTTGGGATATTTCTGGAACACGGCCTCTGTGGCATCAAAGTCGCGAAGGTCAACCTTCTCGAAGGCGGGGCGTATGCCAGTAATCTTCTCGATGCCGTCGATGACATCGGCACGCGAATTGGAGAGGTTATCTACGATGACCACATCATAGCCTGCGTTCTGAAGCTCTACTGTGGTATGGGAACCGATGAAACCGGTGCCTCCAGTGACAAGTATTGTCTCTTTCATTGTGATTTTGGGGGTTAGTTCTGCATGTTTGCACCGCAAAAGTAGGTCTTTTTCCAATACGCTCAAAACATTTTGACAACTTTTTTACTTTTTCACACCATTTTTGCGATGCTTAATATACAAATCGTCACTCAACACGTCGTTTTAGGTCAAGAAATCGCGATTATGGGCATCATCAACATTTATTAACGCACAAACTTTTGTCTGCACGCCCACAAAAGCGTACCTTTGACCGCTGTTACATAACATTCACACTTTACCATCAATGAAAAAGGCACTTCTTCTGGCAACAACTGCGGCCATGCTCTTAGGCATGACCTCCTGCGACAAAGGCAAGAACTATGAGAGCGTAAATGGCGACCCCCTCCAGACACGCATCTACACCCTCGACAACGGCATGAAGGTGTATCTGTCCGTAAACCGCGACGAGCCGCGCATACAGGCAAACATCGCCGTGCGCACAGGCTCGCGCAACGACCCCGCTGAAACCACCGGCCTGGCACATTACCTCGAACACCTCATGTTCAAGGGCACACGCCAGTTCGGCACCACCGACTCGCTGGCCGAGGCACCGCTGCTCGACGACATCGAGCGCCGCTTTGAGGCCTACCGCCAGCTCACCGATGCCGACGCCCGTCGCCAGGCATACCACGAGATAGACAGCGTGAGCCAGCTCGCCGCCGCCTACAACATCCCCAACGAGTACGACAAGCTCATGGCGCTTATCGGCAGCGACGGCACCAACGCCTACACGTCGTTTGACCAGACGGTGTATGTGGAGAACATACCATCCAACGAAATCGAGAACTGGGCCCGCATCCAGGCCGACCGCTTCCAGAACATGGTCATACGAGGCTTCCACACCGAGCTGGAAGCCGTGTATGAGGAGTATAACCTCTACCTCTCCGACGACAGCGAGAAGATGATCAATGCCTTGCTCTACAAGCTCTTCCCCAACCACCCCTACGGCACGCAGACTACCATCGGCACACAGGAGCACCTGAAGAACCCCTCGATCACGAACATCAAGAACTACTTCTCCAACTACTACTGCCCGAACAACATAGCCATCTTCATGGCGGGCGACTTCGACCCCGACAAGACCATAGCCATCATAGAGAAGCACTTCGGACAGTGGCAACCCAACCCCGACTGCCACCGCCCAGAATATGGTGCCACGGCACCACGCACGGCACCCACAGATACCACCGTGGTGGGCTTGGAGGCTGAACAGCTGTACCTGGGCTGGGCTTTCCCCGGCGCCAAGGACCGTGCCTGCGACACGCTCTCGCTCATCAGCGAGGTTCTGAGCAACGGCCGCGCAGGCCTCATCGACCTCGACATCAACCAGCAGATGAAGATGCTCGAGGCTGGTGCCGGCGACTTCCAGCTTGCCGACCACAGCTTGTTCTTCATGGGGGGCAGCCCGCGCCAGGGTCAGACGCTGGAAGAGTGCCGCTCGTTGCTCCTCGCCGAGCTTGCCAAGCTGCGCTCCGGCGACTTCCCCGACGACCTCCTGCCGGCCATCATCAACAACATGAAGCTTCGCGAGATGCGCGCCATGGAGAGCAACCGCGCCCGCACACGCATGTTTGAATCTTCCTTTATCAACGGCATAGAGTGGAAGGACTGCGTGGAGCGCATCGACCGCATCGCCGCCCTCACGAAGGAGGACATCGTGGGCTTTGCGCAACGCCATATCACCGACAACTGCGTCACCGTGTACAAGCGTCAGGGCGACGACCCCAACATCAAGAAAATCGACAAGCCCGAGATAACGCCCATCCCCGCCAACCGCGACCAGATGAGCGACTTCGTGCGCTCCATTCAGGACACTGAGGTGGAACCCATTCAGCCGCGCTTCGTGGATTTCAAGAAGGACATGACACTCGGCACGTGGCAAAGCGCCGCCGACGGCAGCCCTGCCGCCACAGCCACGCTGCCCGTGGCCTACAAGGAGAACACGGAGAACGGCATCTTCAACCTCGTGTTCCACCTGCCCTTTGGCACAGCCGCCGACAAGCGTATCTCTGCCGCCGCCTCATACCTCCCGCTTCTCGGCACCGACAGCCTCAGCGCA
Source organism: Bacteroidaceae bacterium (assembly GCA_017445145.1). Lineage (GTDB taxonomy): Bacteria > Bacteroidota > Bacteroidia > Bacteroidales > Bacteroidaceae > Physcousia. The sequence goes on from JAFSVI010000140.1 coordinate 19,630, forward strand.
GAGCAGGTGCAGCAGAAGTTCTACGGCCTGGCATGTTCCTTCAGCGTCAACGCCGGACCATACCAGACCTCCATCACCCTCACCGGCCTCGACGAGAACATGCCCGAAGCCCTGGCACTGATGGAAAACGTGCTCCACAACGCCCAGGCCGACAGCGCCGCCTACCAGGCATTCGCTTCCAACGAGGCCAAGGCGCTGGCCGACGCCAAGCTCGAACAGCGGCAGTGCTTCAGCCGCCTCAGCGCCTACGGCCTCTACGGCAGCCGCAACAGCCGCCGCGACATCATGACGGCCGCGCTCCTGGCTCAGACACGCCCGCAGGAGCTGGTGGACATCATCCATTCGCTCACAAGCTATGAACATACCATCCTCTACTACGGTCCACGCACGATGAGCGACCTCACAGACCTGTTGACGGCACAGCACCGCCTCCCCACCCCACTGCGCGCACCCCTTGCCTACGAGGACTACATGGAACAGCTCACCCCCGCCACCGAGGTGCTGCTGGCTCCCTACGACGCCAAGAACATCTACATGATGGCCATCCACAACGACGGCCGCCAGTGGAACCCCGACGAGATGCCCGTGGCAGCACTCTACAACGAGTATTTCGGCGCCGGCATGAATGGCATCGTGTTCCAGGAACTGCGCGAGAGCCGCGGCCTGGCCTACAGCGCCAGAGCCTACTACGACCAAGCCCCCGAGCGCAAGGGCCATCCTGAGACGAGCTATACGTACATCATCTCGCAAAACGACAAGATGATGGACTGCATACGCACCTTCAACATCATTCTCGACACCTTGCCACAGAGCAATGGTGCCTTTGACATAGCCAAGCAGAGCCTCACCAAGCAACTCGCCGCACAGCGCACCACGCGCTTCGCCGTGCTCAACGCCTGGCTGGCCGCACAGGAGCGTGGCGTGGACTACGACATCAACGAGCGCATCTACTCTGCCCTGCCCGGCCTCACGCTGGCCGACATTGTGCGTTTCTCCGACGAGCGCATGGCCCGCAAGCCGCGCCGCTACGTCATCCTCGGCAATGAGAAGGAACTCGACCTCGCCGGCCTGCTGCAAGTGGGTCCCGTGCGGCGTGTGAGCCTCGAAGAAGTGTTTGGCTACTAAGGCATCACAAACCGCTGAAGCCCGCAGGGCCGCAGCGCCCCCTCAAGCCGGGACACCAACAGCACCCCCCAACCCAACCGCAACCAACAGACAGACATCAAAATGAAACGACACATCCTAACGAGCATCGCGCTGGCAGCTATCAGCCTTACGGCCAGCGCCCTCACACCACTGTGGCTGCGCTCCGCAGCCATCAGCCCCGACGGAAAGACCATAGCCTTTGCCTACAAAGGCAACATCTTCACCGTGGCCGCCACCGGCGGCGAGGCCCGTCAGCTGACATCCAACGCAGCCCACGAGAGCAACCCCGTGTGGTCGCCCAGCGGGCGCCACATCGCCTTTATGTCCAACCGCGAGGGCAGCATGGACATCTGGCTCATCGGTGCCGACGGCGACGGGCTGACACGCCTGACCACGCATTCCGGCACAGAGACGCCGCTGGCCTTCCGCAGCGACGATGAGCTCATCTTCAGCGCCACCGGCACGCCGCGCCCCGACGACATGCAGTTTCCCTCCACCGTGTTCCCACACCTATATATATTACGCACGCGCGCGAATGAGCGCCCTCGCTGGCTCTCCGACCTCAGTGTCGGCAATGTCACCCTCGGTCCCGACGGCACCATCATCTACGATGCCATTAAGGGCTACGAGAACCAGTGGCGCAAGCACCACACCAGCAGCATAGCGCGCGACCTGTGGCAGGCAGACATCCTCGCCGGACGCACCGGCCGCCCCACCTACACTCAGCTGACCACCACTGCCGCCGAGGACCGCAACCCCGTGTATGTGGCATCGGCGAAGAAGCTCTATTGGCTCTCCGAGCAAAATGGAACCTTCAACGTGTGGGAACGCACCCTGGGCGATAGCGGGCGCGACCGCCGTCTGACCGACTTCACCGGCGCACCCGTGCGCTATCTCACCGCCTCGCGCGACGGGCTGCTCTGCTTCTCTCAGGACGGCGAACTCTATACCATGCAACCTGGGCGCGATGCGCGCAAGGTGAGCATCAGCATCATTGCCGACAGCAACGACCGCGACGAGGTGCGACAAGTCGTCACCTCCGGCGCACGCTCGGTGAGCATCTCGCCCAAGGGCAAGGAGATAGCCTTCATCATGGGCGGCGACGTCTATGTCACCAGCCTCGACTACAAGACCACACGCCAAGTCACCGACACGCCCGAGGAGGAGCGCGATGTGACCTTCGCCGCCGACGGGCGCAGCGTGGCCTACGCCTCCGAGCGTGACGGCCGCTGGGCCATCTGGCGGACAACCATCAAGAACGACGACGAGAAGCAGTTTGCCTACGCCACCACCCTGAAGGAAGAGCGCCTCACCGACCCCGAGCAGACCTGCTTCCAGCCCACCTACAGCCCCGACGGCAAGAAGATAGCCTTCCTGCGCGACCGCGCCGAGCTGTGCGTCATGGACGCCAAGTCGCTCGACATCACCACCGTCATGCCAGCCCGCTACCAGTATTCCTACCAGGACGGCGACCAGAGCTATGCCTGGAGCCCAAACTCCAAGTACCTCCTCACGGAGTACATTGGCAACGGTGGATGGAACAGCACCGACATAGCCCTCGTGCGTGCCGACGGTAAGGGCGAACTCGTGAACCTCACCAACTCCGGCTACTCCGAGGGCAACCCACGCTGGACGTCCGACGGCAAGGCCTTCCTCTTCCAGAGCGACCGCGCCGGCTACCGCAGCCACGGCTCCTGGGGTGCCGAGCGCGACATCTACATCACCTGCCTCAACCCCGAAGCCTATGAGCGCTTCACCATGAACAAGGAAGAGCGCGAGCGCTTCGACGAAGCCGAGAAGGAAGCCAAGGACAAGGCCAAGAAAGCCGAAGAGGAGAAGGCCAAGAAGGAGAAAGAGAAGAAAGAGAAGGCCGACAAGAAGCGCAAGAAGATGAGCGAGGAGCAACTGGCCAAGGAAAAGGAGAAGGAAGAAAAGGCACAGAAGGAGCGCGAGAAGAAGCAGGCCGAGGCCGACAGCATCAAGGCCGCCAACCCCGAGTTCGACCTGCGCGACCTCGACCTGCGCACCGTGCGCCTCACCACGTCGTCGAGCACCATGGGCGACGCCGTGCTCAACAAGGACGGCACGAAGCTCTACTATGTGGCCACCTACGCCCTGGGCGTTGCCCTGTGGGAGCGCGACCTGGAGAAAGGCAGCACAAGCATCAAATCTACGGCCGTGGCATTCAGCCAATTCGACCTTGCCGACGAAGGCAAGACGGCCTACTACGCCGCCGGAGGCCAGATCAAGAAGCTCGACATCAGCGGCGGCACCGTGAAAAGCATCGACTTCGAGACGTTCCACACCACGCGCCCGTCGGCCGAGCTGGCATGTTACTTCGAGCACATCTGGAACCAGACTCGCGAGAAGCTCTACGACCCCGGCATGAACGGTGCCGACTGGTCGGCCCTCCATAGCCGCTATGCCCGCTACCTGCCCCATATCAACAACGGCTGGGACTTTGCCGAGATGGCCAGCGAGCTGCTCGGCGAGCTCAACGTCTCCCACACAGGGTGCCAGTACCGCGGCGGCAGCTCGGCCCTGAGCGTGGCCAACCTCGGCGTGTTCATCGACGAGAGCTACGACGGCGACGGCCTCCGCGTGCAGGAAGTCATCGAGGGCACCCCGCTCCATGTGAAGAAAGGCGTGGCTGCTGGCGACGTCATCACCCACATCGACGGACACGAGATTGAAGCAGGACGCGACTACTATCCGCTTCTCGCCGGCAAGGCCGGACGCTACACGCGCCTCACCATCAAGCCGCGCAAGGGCGACGTGCGCGACGTCACCGTGCGTCTCACGTCCGATGTCTCCGACGCGCTCTACCGCCGGTGGGTGCATCGCTGCGAGCACATCGTGGACAGCCTGTCGAAGGGGCGCCTGGCCTACGTGCACATCCGCGCCATGAACGGCGAGAGCTACCACAACCTCTACCGCGAGCTGCTCTCCGACAAGAACCGCAACCGCCAGGCCGTGATTGTCGATACCCGCCACAACGGCGGCGGCTGGCTCCACAACGACGTGTGCGAGCTGCTCACCGGCGTGGCCACCGTCACCTACACCCCGCGCGGACAGTACATCGGCACCGACCCCTACAACCGCTGGACCAAACCATCGTGCATGCTCATCTGCGAGGACAACTACAGCAACGCCCACGGCACGCCGTGGCTCTACAAGGAGAAAGGCATAGGCCCGCTCATCGGCGCCCCCGTGCCTGGCACGATGACCGCCGTGTGGTGGGAGCGGCGCTCCAACGGTTTCGTGTTCGGCATACCAGAGGTGGGGTCGCTCGACAGGCAGGGCCACTACCTCGAAAACCAGCAACTCGAGCCCGACATACTCCTTGTCAGCCATCCCGCCGACATGCTCCACGGACGCGATGCGCAGCTGGAACGAGCCGTGCAGGAAATGTTAAAACAATAAAAAAACCATAAACAGCGAAGCCTAAACTTTCTCCTTTCAACATTAAGCCCTAACTTTGCGCCACCAAACGACACCAGACAGATGAAATTAATCCTGCTCACCACACCGGACTTCTTCGTCGAAGAGGACACCATCCTCAACGCCCTCTTCGAGGAAGGGCTGGACATGCTCCACCTGCGCAAGCCCGGTGCAGAGCCTATATACTCCGAACGGCTGCTGACCCTCCTGCCCGAGGAGTGGCACTCGCGCATCGTCGTGCACGAGCACTTCTACCTCAAGGAGGAGTTCGGCCTTCGGGGCATACACCTCAGCGACAGCTGCCCCACCCCACCCAAAGGCTATTCCGGGCAGCTGAGCCGCTCGTGCCACAGCCTCGAAGCGCTGCGCAGCGAGCGCGAGGGCATGGACTACGTGTTCCTCTCACCCGTGTTCGACAGCATCTCCAAGCCCGAACGTCGCTCTGCCTACAGCCGCCAGGAGCTTCACGACGCCACGCGCGCCGGCATCATCGACCGCAAGGTGATGGCCGCCGGCGGCATCAGCAGCGAGACGCTCCCGCTGCTTGCCGACTATGGTTTCGGCGGCGCTGTGATTCTCGGCGACCTGTGGAACAGGTTCAACATCCACTCGGGCCTGGACTACAAGGAGGTCATTGCCCACTTCCGCAAGCTGCGCAAGGCGGCGAGGTGAGTGGTGGCGAGGTGAATAGCGGTGAAGTGAGGCGTGACACCATATCTGAACATCCAAAGTAACCAATCAAGACTAATGAGACCATCTTCAGGACACAGGGCCACAAGGACACAGAGTTTACACACATCCTCTGTGACGCTGTGCCTCGGTGCCTAACATATAGACTAATTGTGCTCATCTACCTAATAATACATTCTTATTGATGGAACAGAACTATCTTGTATTCTCTGGCACGGCTACGCAGTATCTCACAGAGAAGATATGCGCCAGCCTCGGCGTGCCGCAGGGTAAGATTAACATCACGAAGTTTGCCGACGGCGAGTTCTCGGTGAGCTACGAGGAAAGCATCCGCGGCCGCGACATCTTCCTCGTGCAGAGCACCTTCCCGCCAACCGACAACCTCATGGAACTGCTTCTGATGATCGACGCCGCCAAGCGCGCCAGCGCACGTACCATCAACGCCGTCATCCCCTATTTCGGCTGGGCGCGCCAGGACCGCAAGGACAAGCCCCGCGTGGCCATCGGCGCCAAGCTCGTTGCCGACATGCTGTCCGTGGCCGGCGTGAACCGCGTCATCACCATGGATCTCCACGCCGACCAGGAACAAGGATTCTTCGATGTCCCCGTGGATCATCTCTACGCCTCCAGCGTCATGCTCCCCTACATCAAGAGCCTCCGGCTCGAGAACCTCGTCATCGCCGCCCCCGACGTCGGTGGCTCCAAGCGCGCCTCAGCCTACGCCAAGTACTTCGACTGCCCCCTCGTGCTCTGCAACAAGACTCGTCCTCGCCCCAACGAGGTGGGTTCCATGCAGGTCATCGGCGATGTCACGGGTGCCGACGTGGTGCTCATCGACGACATGGTAGATACCGCCGGCACCATCACCAAAGCTGCCAACCTGATGATAGAGAGCGGCGCGCGCTCCGTGCGTGCCGTGGCAAGCCACTGCGTCATGTCGGGTCCGGCATCCGAGCGTGTTCAGGCCAGCCAGCTCACCGAGATTGTGTTCACCGACAGCATCCCCTACTCCAACCGCTGTGCCAAGGTGAAGCAGCTCACCATTGCCGACCTCATCGCCGAGACCATCCGCCGCGTGGTCGAGAACCAGAGCATCTCCAGCCAGTACCTCATCTGAGGATTGAAAAGAGATAAGTGAATCTACATCTACTCATAATTAATAACTCGTAAATCATGAAAAAGACATTCATCATGTGCGCCATGGCCCTTGCGCTGTGCGCACCCGCATCCGCTGCCACGACAAGCCAGGATGTCCTTCCCAACCAGGAACTTCTCGACCGCGCCAACAAGCAAATCAGCGACCAGGAAAAGGTCATCAAGGACCTCGAGAAAGACCAGAAGGAGCTCGAGAAGAAGCTCAAGGATGTGAAGAGCAAGATCAAGGCTGCCAAGGCCGAGATCAAGGAAGCCAAGGACGTTATCAAGAGTGAGAACGCCCGCGTCAAGGCCGCCAAGAAGGCTGCCGACAAGGCTCAGAAGATGATGCAGTGATGAAGTCGCTGCGCGAACTCTACCGCATCGGCAAGGGTCCGTCGTCGAGCCACACGATGGGTCCCCAGGCCGCAGCGCGCATCTACATGGAACGTCACCCCGAGGCCAGTGGCTTCGAGGTGACTCTTTATGGCAGCCTTGCAGCCACGGGCAAGGGCCACATGACCGACGTGGCCATCATCGACGTGCTCCGCCGCCAGGCCCCCGTTGCCATCAAGTGGGAACCGTCGGTGTTCCTGCCCTACCATCCCAACGGCATGTGCTTTGCCGCCCTCGACGGCGACGGCCTTCGCCACGACGAGTGGACGGTGTATAGCGTTGGCGGCGGCGCCCTCTCCGAAGGCCCCGATGACACCGTCAACCAGTCGCCCGACATCTACGACCTCACCACGCTGACCGACATCATGACATGGTGTCAGCGCAGCGGGCGCACCTACTGGGAGTACGTGGAGCAATGCGAGGGACCATCCATCTGGGACTTTCTCATGGAGGTGTGGCAGGTCATGGTGGCAGCCGTGGAGCGCGGCATCGACCACGAGGGCGTGCTGCCCGGCCCGCTCGGCCTTCAGCGCAAGGCCCCCGTCTATTACGTCAAGGCCAAGGGCTACAAGTCCAACCTTCAGAGCACCGGCCTGGTGTATGCCTACGCCCTGGCTGTGAGCGAGGAGAACGCCTCCGGCGGCATCATCGCCACAGCGCCCACCTGCGGGTCGTGTGGCGTGCTGCCCGGTGTGCTCTACCACCTGAGCCACGGCCACACCTTCTCCGACCAACGCATCCTCCACGCCTTGGCCACGGCGGGCCTCATCGGCAATGTGGTGAAGCACAACGCCAGCATCAGCGGTGCCGACGTGGGCTGTCAGGGCGAGGTGGGCGTGGCCTGTGCCATGGCCTCTGCCGCGGCGTGTCAGCTTTTCGGTGGTTCCGTGGCGCAGATTGAGTATGCCGCCGAGATGGGCCTTGAGCACCACCTGGGCATGACGTGCGACCCCATCTGCGGTCTGGTGCAGATACCCTGCATCGAGCGCAACGCCTTTGCCGCCACGCGCGCCCTCGACTCCAACCTCTACGCCTCGTTCTCCGACGGGCAGCACCGCGTGAGTTTCGACCGCATCGTGCAGGTCATGAAGCAGACGGGCCACGACCTGCCATCGCTCTACAAGGAGACCAGCGAGGGCGGCCTGGCTGCCTTCCACGATGGCGACGCCACGTCGCCCCTACTCTAACCCAACCCGCTATCCACACACATGTCACGCAAACGCAAACCCCTGCCGCTGTTGCCGGCCGTTACCATCACCGACATTGCCGCCGAAGGCAAGAGCATAGCCCGTGTGGATGACCTCGTGGTGTTCGTGCCATGGGTCATTCCTGGCGACGTGGCCGACATCCAGCTCACCCGCAAGAAGCACAGCTACGCCGAGGGCGAAGCCGTGCGCCTCTTGACGCCGTCGGCCGACCGCGTAGCCCCTTTCTGCCAGCACTTCGGCGTGTGCGGCGGCTGCAAGTGGCAGATGCTGCCCTACACCCTTCAGCTTGCCGCCAAGCAGCAGCAGGTCATGGACCAGCTGCGGCGCATCGGCAAGGTGTCCCTGCCCGAGTGCAACCCCATCCTTGGCTCGCAGCAGACGCGCGCCTACCGCAACAAGCTGGAGTTCGGTTTCTGCAACAAGCGTTGGCTCACCCGCGAGCAGATAGCCTCCGGCGCCACGTTCGAGCACCAGGAGAGCGTGGGCTACCACACCTCCGGCACCTTCGACAAGGTGCTGCCCATCGAGACCTGCCACCTCATGGACCCCGTCAACGACCGTTTGCGCCTCTTCATCCGCGACTACGCCTACGCCCACGGCCTCACGTTCTTCGCCCCGCGCGAGCACACCGGTCTGCTGCGCGGCATGATGGTGCGCCTGTCCAACAGCGGCGAGCTGATGCTGCTCATGCAGTTCTGCATACAGACCGCCGACGAGCAGCGCCAGGCCACGTCCCTGCTCGACGCCCTTCGCGCAGCCTTCCCCGAGCTGACGTCGCTCGTGTGGGTCAACAACACGAAGTACAACGACACCTTCGGCGACCTGCCCGTCCACCTCCACAGCGGCAAGGACCATATCTTCCTCCTCATGGACGACCTCCGCTTCAAGGTAGGTCCGAAGTCGTTCTACCAAACCAACACCGACCAGGCCCACGTGCTCTACCGCGTGGCGCGCAACTTCGCCTTCGGCATTCTCGGCCACGACGATGCACCGGCCACGACGCACGCTGATGCACCGGCCACGACACCCACCGATGCACCGGCCCCGACACCCGCCGATGAGCCGGCGTCACCGCTTCCCCTCGTCTATGACCTCTACACCGGCACAGGCACCATCGCCAACTTCGTGGCGCGGCGCGCGCGCAAGGTCATTGGCATCGAGTATGTGGCCGACGCCATCGCCGACGCCCGCCTCAACAGCGAGCTCAACGGCATCGACAACACCGAGTTCTTTGCCGGCGACATGAAGGACATCCTCACCGAGGAGTTCATAGCCCGCCATGGGCGCCCCGACATCATCATCACTGACCCGCCCCGCGCCGGCATGCATGGCGACGTGGTCAACGTCATCCTCAAGGCCGCGCCGCAGCGCATAGTATATGTGAGCTGCAACCCGGCCACCCAGGCCCGCGACCTGTCGCTCCTCGACGCCGCCTACCGTGTGGCTCGCATCCAGCCTGTTGACATGTTCCCCCACACCCATCATGTTGAGAACGTCGTGCTGCTCATTCGCCGCGACGATGACCACACCACTGCCATTTGACGCCTCGGTCAGCGCCCGTTCATCCCAATTCTTGCGGGGAACACCTATTAATCTGTATGCAGAGACGCCGACCGACCTCTGCTTTCCCCAAGCAATTCACAGCACCTATAAGTTAACACAACCATGAACTACGGATTCGTAAAGATAGCCGCCGGCGTGCCCGAGGTGAGCGTTGCCGAACCTCGCGCCAACGTGCAGAGCATCGAGAACCTCGTCATCCAGGCCGAAGGCCGCGGCGTGGAAATCATCTGTCTGCCCGAACTCGCCATGACGGGCTACACCTGCGGCGACCTGTTTGCGCAGCAGCTGCTCATCGACGAGGCCGAGGCAGCCCTCATCCACCTGTTGAACTTCTCGCGCTCGCTCGACATCATCGTCATCGTGGGTATGCCCGTCGTGTTCCGCGGCATGCTGCTCAACTGCGCCGCCGTGGTGCAGAAAGGCAAGATTCTGGGCCTGGTGCCCAAGACCTATCTGCCCAACTACCACGAGTTTCAGGAGCAACGCTGGTTTGCCGGCGCCCAGGCGCTGCCCCGCGGCGCCCAGGTGTGGCTTGGCGGCCAGCAGGTGACGCTCGATGCGTGCCAGCTCTTCCGCACGCCCACCTGCTGCTTTGGCGTGGAGATTTGCGAGGACCTGTGGTCGCCCGTGCCCCCATCGTGCCAGCTGGCCCTCCATGGTGCGGAACTCATCTTCAACCTCAGTGCCGACAACGACCTTGTCGGCAAGGAGAGCTACCTGCGCCAGCTCATCGTGGACCAGAGCGCACGTCTGCATTGCGGCTACGTGTATGCCGCCTGCGGCTTTGGCGAGAGCACCCAGGACCTGGTGTTCAGCGGCAAGGCCTACGTGGCCGAGAACGGCATCCTGCTGCGCCGTAGCGAGCCCCATAGCCTCCGCGGTCAGCTCGTGGAGAGCGAGATTGACGTGGAACGCCTGCGCATGGAGCGCCGCACCAACACCACCTTCGTCACCGCCTCCGCCCATACCTCCGAGGCGATGCCCGTCGTTGAGAGCGCCCTCATCACCACCCACGACTTCGAGTTGAGCCGCACCATCAACCCCTATCCCTTTGTGCCCCAAGGCAGCGACCTCGACGTCCGTTGTCAGGAGATCTTCAGCATCCAGGCCGAGGGCCTTGCCAAACGCTTGAGCCACACCCACGCCAAGAGCGCCGTGGTGGGCATCTCCGGCGGCCTCGACTCCACGCTGGCGCTGCTCGTCACGGTGCGTGCCTTCGAGCTGCTGAAGCTCGACCGCCGCGGCATCATCGGCATCACCATGCCGGGCTTCGGCACCACCGACCGCACCTACACCAACGCCCTGACGCTGATGCGCCAGCTTGGTGTCAGCGTGCGCGAGATCCCCATCGGGCGTGCCGTGCAGCAACATTTCGAGGACATAGACCACGACATCTCCGTCCACGACGTGACCTACGAGAACAGCCAGGCCCGCGAGCGCACTCAAATCCTCATGGACGTTGCCAACGCCGAGAACGCCCTCGTCATCGGCACCGGCGACCTCTCGGAGCTTGCCTTGGGATGGTGTACGTACAACGGCGACCACATGTCGATGTATGGCGTCAACGCCGGTGTGCCCAAGACGCTCGTGCGACATCTCGTGAGCTGGGTGGCAGCCCAGGGCGACGCTGCCGTGCGCGCCACGCTGCTCGACATCGTTGCCACGCCCATCAGCCCCGAGCTGTTGCCAGCCAACGACCACGGCGAGATAGAGCAGAAGACCGAGGACCTCGTAGGCCCCTACGAGCTTCACGACTTCTTCATCTACTATGCCATACGTTGGGGCTTCCGTCCCGCCAAGATCTATTATCTTGCGCAGGCGGCCTTCGGCAACACCTACACCATCGACACCCTCAAGCACTGGCTGCGCACGTTCTACCGCCGTTTCTTCTCGCAGCAGTTCAAGCGCTCGTGCATGCCCGACGGCCCCAAGGTGGGCAGCGTGAGCCTGAGTCCTCGCGGCGACTGGCGCATGCCGAGCGACGCATGTGCCGCTGCCTGGCTGGCCGAGTGCGACAGCCTGTAGCCACACTCCTACCTCAACGAATTAAACTAATTATACGGATTATACGTCTCATTCGTATAATCCGTATAATTCGTTGAGAAAGAAAGCCGACGGCCTACACGGCAGGAGCTTCGGCGGCGAGGCGGCGCATGAGGTCGGCCGTCCAGTCGGTGCCGTTGGCAGGTTGCATGGTGAGCCATCCGCGTGCTGCCGCCGCCTCAACGTTGCGGGGTCCGTCGTCGAGGAAGAGCGTGTTGGCGGGCGTGAGGCCCGAGCGCTTCTCCACAAGTTCAAAGAATCGCGCATCGGGTTTCATGAAGCCCACCTCGAAGCTCTTGAACGAGAGGTCGAAGTATGAGGCGAGCGTGTTGCCGTGGCCGTCAAAAGCGGGACTCTCGGCCCACCGGGCTATGAAGGGGTTGGTGTTGGAGAGCAGGATGAGGCGGTAGCCGCGCTGCCGCAGCTCGCGCAGACACTGCAGCTTGGTCTGCGGCACGTCGCCCATGTAGCCCATCCAGGCGTGGGCACACTCGTCGGTGGTGACGTCGCGACCCGTCTGCCGGCACATCTCCTGTCGGAACTGTTCGGGGGTGATAAGCCCCTGTTCAAGCGCCCCGAAACATCCCCCCTGGGTGTAAGGGTCGAGCTGTCGCTCGGCATTGGGTATGCCCAGCTGGCGGAATCGTGCCACGGCTCGTTCGTGACGTATGGTGATGATGACCCCTCCGAGGTCGAAAACGATAGTGTCAATCATAATGTAGTGTGAATGGTTATTGCTTAAAGCACTGCGCCCTCCTCCGTTGAGGAAGGCGCAGCGTTGTTGTTTCGGTGGCACGCCACTTCCGCGTGGCGCGTGACAGCGGTGCTGGTGTGGGCGCGTCCTATTCCTCCTTGGACTTGGTGAGCACCACAGCGGAGCGCGCCGGGAGGTACAGCTTGAGCCACCCCTTGTTGTCCTTGGCGAGCATGGGGTCATAGTTGGTGAGGTGCTTGATGCTGTCGTCGTTGAGGCCGTGGCCGCCAAACTCGACGGCGTCTGTGTTGAGCATCACCTGGTATGCGCCCTGGCGCACCATGAAGCCGTAGCCGGTGTAGGAGCGGTTGCACGAGAAGTTGAACACGAAGAGCAGTTCCCCGCGCTGGAAGGCGAGCACCTGGTCGCCATCGTTGTGCCATATCTCGGTGACGGGAGTCTTCTGTATGTCCTTCTGCAGCTTGAGGGTCTTGAGCATCTCGCGGTCGAAGTCGCCGAGATAGTGGTAGCACAGGTCGTGGTTATCGACCAGGTTCCACTGTCGGCGAGCATACTTGTAGCTCCATCCGTTGCCCTCGCGGGGGAAGTCAATCCACTCGGGGTGTCCGAACTCATTGCCCATGAAGTTGAGGTAGCCGCCATTGATGGTGGATGCCGTGAGCAGGCGTATCATCTTGTGCAGGGCTATGCCGCGCTCCACGGTGAAGTTCTCGTCGCCCTTCTTGAAGTGCCAGTACATGTCGGCATCGATGAGGCGGAAGATGATTGTCTTGTCGCCCACGAGCGCCTGGTCGTGGCTCTCGCAATAGCTGATGGTCTTCTCGTCGGCACGGCGGTTCTTCACCTCCCAGAACATGGAGCTGGGCTTCCAGTCCTCGTCGCGCTGCTCCTTGATGATCTTGATCCAGTAGTCGGGGATGTTCATGGCCATGCGGTAGTCGAAGCCATAGCCGCCGTCCTTGAATGGTGCTGCCAGGCCGGGCATGCCGCTGACCTCC